>NZ_CP022187.1:609610-914416 GCF_003111645.1 Parazoarcus communis | reverse complement strand
TCGGAGCGCTTCATTGCGCCCGCTTCGCACACCACACAGGAGGCCACGGTTGCTTCGCCCATGGTGTGGCTGATGTCGAAACACTCTATGCGGTGCGGAGCCTCGGCGAGATCGAGTGCGTCGCGCAAGGCATCGAGTCGCTGCTCGATACGCCCGGCGTCCCGTGCACGCCCCTGAATGGCGAGATGGGCATTCTTTTCCGCCATCTCCATCCACGCCTTCTCGGCGGCATATCGTGGTGACACCACGCCCTGCGGCCGCTCGCTGATTTCGGCGAGCGTTTCCTTCACGCTCTGGGGATCAAGGTTGACCAGAATCCGCGCGGGAATGGGGTGCTCGGCGTAGTGCTGCTCGACGAATGCGAGCAGACCGTCGAGCGCACCGGAGACGGTCGCCCCGGAAGGAAACTGTGGCCGGTCTCCGAGATGCCGGCCGCCTCGAATCATCGCGATATTGATGCAGGTGAGACCGTCCTCTTCGACTGCGGCAAGGATATCGACATCCTCGTCCTTGCGGCTGTCGACGAACTGACGGTGAAGCACCGCCTGGAGCACCCTGACCTGATCACGGCACGCCGCAGCCTCTTCAAAGGCGAGACGGTCCGACGCAGCATGCATGCGCCCGGTCAGGTCGTCGATCACTTCGCTCGCCTGGCCGTCGAGAAACCGGCTCGCGAGTCTGACATCCGCAGCGTAGTCGGCGCTGTCGATCAGGCCGACGCAGGGGCCGGTACAGCGTTTGATCTGATTGAGCAGACAGGGGCGCGAACGGTTCTGGAACACCGAGTTCTCGCAGGTTCGAAGCTGAAAGGTCTTCTGCAGGAGATGGATGCTCTCGCGCACCGCGTAGGCGTTCGGGAACGGTCCGAAATATCGTGCCCCCTTGGTGAATGCACCGCGATGGTAGGCAAGACGCGGAAACGCGTCGCCGGACAATTCGATATAGGGATAGGTCTTGTCGTCACGAAAAAGGATGTTGTAGCGCGGTGCGAGACTCTTTATGAGGTTGTTCTCGAGGATGAGCGCCTCGGCCTCGGAGCGGGTGGAGGTCACATCGACGCGTACGATCTGCGCCACCATCATGGCAATGCGAGGGCTCGACAGCGTGCGCTGGAAGTAGCTCGATACGCGGCGCTTGAGGTTCTTGGCCTTGCCGACATACAACACCTTGTCGTCGGCGCCGATCATCCGATAGACGCCGGGCTCCTCCGTCAGATTGCGGAGGAAGGACTTTGCATCGAAACCCGCGGGCTCATCAGTTGTGCTCATATGCGCTACGCATTCAGTCTGGTTTTACAACGGCGTCAAAGCCGTTCGTTTGTGTGCGGCATCACTGCAGGTGTTGCCCCCCTCCCCAGAAGATCACTGCGCCGAGGAGCCGGCGTCCTCAGGAACGGGGCTTGTCACCGATCGTGGACGCGGCCATGGAGGGGCCAGAGGTCACGTCGGCAGGAATCGACAGCACCTGTGTTCGCGCAGCCAGATAGGGACCGTGCACCTCCAGCGCAAACGGGTCTGCAGGCCTGGACGGGCGAGGCTTTGCAGGGGCCAGCGCCGCGATACGGGCGAGGCTCTCCGGACTGGGTATCGGCGCCCAGCGATCCAGCAGATCGGCTGCAAGGTCCGGGCGATTGCACACCAGAATCATGTCGCATCCGGCCTCGTAGGCGGCCTTGGCGCGACCAAGAATGTCACCGGCGACCTTTGCGCCTTCCATGTTGAGATCGTCGCTGAAGACCACACCGTCGAACCCGATGCGCTTGCGCAATACATCCTGCAGCCAGAACGCAGAGAAACCGGCTGGTGCGGGGTCGGCCCGCGGATAGATCACGTGCGCAGGCATGACGCCGGCCAGCTGCCGTCCGAGCCGGTGGCGATAGGGCGCGATGTCCTCCGCCCATACCGCTTCGAATTCGCGATCATCGACCGGAATATCATGGTGCGAATCGGCCTCGACGAAGCCGTGCCCCGGAAAATGCTTGCCGACACATGCCATGCCCGCCTCGGCCATTCCGGCCGAAAGCGCCTGGGCCAGCGTCGCAACGACCTGAGGGTCACGGTGAAAGGCACGATTGCCGATCGCGCGGCTCACACCGTAGTCGAGATCCAGCACCGGCGTGAAGCTCAGATCGACACCATGCGCGAGCAACTCCGCGGCGAGGACGTGGCCGGTCGCGCGTGCCGCATCGAGCGCTGCAAGATGATCGTGATCCCACATCTGCCCTAGCGTGCGCATTGCCGGCAGGCGGGTGAAGCCATCGGTGCGAAACCGCTGCACACGCCCACCTTCATGATCGACCGCAATCACAAGCGCGGGGTCCCTCAAGCCATGGATTTCGGCCGTGAGTGCAGCGAGTTGTTCCGATCCGGAGAAGTTGCGTGCGAACAGGATGACCCCGCCGACCAGCGGATCGCACAGGCGCTCGCGCTCGTCGTCGTCGAGTTCCGTGCCGGCAACGTCGAGCATGACGGGGCCGCGTGGCAGCTTGAGGGGAACAGTATTCATGGTTTCTCGATGACCGCAAACGCAACGACGTAATCGTTCTCGTCAGAAAGACTGAGGTGAGCATGCAGCCCGCGTTCGCGCATGTACGCTTCCAGACGCGGGTCGAATGAAAACAGCGGCTTGCCGAGATCGTCATGCGCGACTGCGACGGCGTGCAATGTGGCCGGTACCGCAACGCCGGTGCCGAGCGCTTTTCCAAAGGCCTCCTTGGCGGCGAAACGCTTTGCCAGCATCCGGGCAGGATCCTGACTCGCGCGCCAGGCATCGCGTTCGGACTCGGCAAGGATTCGCAGCGCAAAGCGCTCGCCGTGACGTTCAAGCGCCTCACTCAGACGCTTTACGCGGACGATGTCGGTCCCTACCCCGTGGATCATTGCTGCTGCGTCACGCCCGGTGGGCAGCGTGGGCCGCGGCTTCGCGGATCAGCCGCTTCATTTCGGCAACCGCGGCACGCAGGCCGATGAACACGGAGCGGCTGACAATTGCATGACCGATGTGCAACTCGCGCACACCGGCCAGGCGGGCAATCGGCTCTACGTTGTAGTAGTTCAAGGCATGACCCGCATTGAAGCGCATCCCGAGCCCGCAAGCAGCCTCACCTGCCCGCCGAACCTTGTCGAGCTCGAGCAGAACCGCCGGGCTTTCGGCGTCGCGACCTGCATCATGAAATGCGTGCGCATACGGGCCGGTGTGGATCTCGCACACGCGCGCACCGATGCGGCCGGCCGCATCGATCTGCGGCAACTCCGCGTCGATGAATACGCTGGTCACAATTCCCGCATCGGCAAGCCGACCGACAACGTCCTTCAGGCGCGCTTCCTGCGCCAGCACGTCGAGGCCGCCCTCGGTGGTGACTTCGTGCCGGCCCTCTGGCACCAGCATCGCCATCTCCGGCTTGAGGGCGCAGGCGATGTCGACCATCTCGTCGGTTGCCCCCATCTCGAGGTTGAGCTTTACCTGTGTGAGCTCACGCAGCCGGCGCACGTCGCTGTCGTTGATATGCCGGCGATCCTCGCGCAAGTGCACGGTAATGCCATCGGCTCCACCCAGATGCGCTTCGACCGCGGCCCATACCGGGTCGGGCTCCCAGGTGCGACGTGCCTGCCGCAGCGTGGCGACGTGGTCAATGTTGACGCCCAGTTCGATCACAGTTCCTGCAACTCCTTCAGCACCCGGCGCGACTGCAACTGCTGCCCGCCGAGGTAGTGGTTTATAAGCGCACGCAGCAGCCGCTTTGACTGGACCAGCGTTTCGGCGCGGGAAAAATCATCGGCCGACATGTCGAGCAGCGTCTGCCCGCTGACCGGCAGATCATCCTCGCCGAATGCCTCGATCTCATCCGCATTCGCCGCCAGATCCACGGCAACGGGGCCTCGTTCGATTATATAGCGGTAGCGACCGGTCGGCCGGACCGCCCCATCCTCGGCGCAGTCGAGCGCGATACCGTAGCCGAGTTCCTGCAGCAGCGTGAGTTCGAAACGACGGAGAATCGGCGGGAGGCTCTCGTTGCGGCCAAGCGCGGTGACGGCGGATTCGTAGGCCTCGAACAGCGCTGGGTGCGGATCTTCCCGCGCAGTGAGGCGGAGCATGAGTTCATTGAGGTAGTAACCGCACAGCAAGGCACGCCCGGTCAGAAGTGGCTGGCCGCCACGCCACTCCGCACGGATCAGCGTTTTCACCTCGCCCCCGCCGGACCAGTCCATGAGCAGGGGCTGAAATGCCATCAGGACGCCCCGGAGGGCGGACATCGGCCGCCGCGCGCCCTTTGCGGCAAGCGCCGCACGCCCATGTTCGAGCGAAAAGACTTCGACGATCAGGCTGGTTTCACGCCAGGGTAGCGTGTGCAGCACCCATGCCGGCTGCTGCTCGATACGTTGCTTCAGCGCCACGTCGACGCGTGCTCACTCGTACCCGAGGCTCTTCAGCGCACGCTCGTCGTCGGCCCAGCCACTCTTGACCTTGACCCACACCTCGAGAAACACCTTGCCGTCGAACAGCTTCTCCAGTTCGACGCGGGCTTCCGACGAGATGCGCTTGAGCTTTTCGCCGCCCTTGCCGATCACGATGCCCTTGTGCCCTGCCCTGTCCACGATCACTGCTGCATGAATCCGGCGCAGACGACCCTCGGTTTCAAACTTCTCGATCTCGACTGCGATGCCGTAAGGCAGTTCGTCGCCAAGCAAGCGGAACAGCTTCTCACGCAGGAATTCCGCCGCAAGGAAGCGTTCGCTGCGATCGGTGATCTCGTCTTCCTCGTACATTGCGATGCCTTCAGGCAGCAGCGGAGTTGCCGCACTGATCAAGGTGTCGCAGTTGTTCCCGCGTTCAGCCGACAACGGCACGATCTCGACGAAGTCGCGCAGACCGCGCACACTTTCGATGAACGGAAGCAGGCGGGCTTTTTCCTTTAGCTGGTCCACCTTGTTGATGACCAGAACGACCTTCGCGTCTTCCGGAATCACTTCGAGCACGCGCTTGTCGTCGTCTCCCATGCGCCCGGCTTCGACCACGAAGAACACCAGATCGACGTCGGAGAGCACCTGCGACACCGTACGGTTCATCGAGCGGTTCAGGGCATTGCGGTGCTGGGTCTGGAAGCCCGGCGTGTCGACAAAGATGAACTGCGCGTCCTTGTTCGTCAGGATGCCCGTCACGCGGTGGCGCGTAGTCTGCGCCTTGCTCGACACAATGCTGATCTTCTGCCCGATCAGACGGTTGAGCAAGGTCGATTTACCGACGTTGGGCCGACCGACAATGGCGACGAAGCCAGCACGAAAGTCTGGTTTGTCGATGGGTTCGTCCTTGTCCGGCGTTGTATTCATTTCTTCCTCAATTTGGTCAGTGCGAGTTGGGCCGACTGCTGCTCGGCAGCACGGCGGCTGGTGCCGCGACCGACCGTGCGCACGGCGAGTTTCGGCACCTCACACGACACTTCAAACTCTTGCGCATGTGCTTCGCCGAGAACCTGCACCATGGTGTAGGTGGGCAAGGCAATCTTCCGGCCCTGCAACCACTCCTGAAGCGCCGTCTTCGGGTCTTTGGACGGTACAGCCGGATTAACTTCTGCGAGCAGCGGCACATACAGGCGGTCGATGACGGTCTTTGCGGCTTCAAAGCCGGCATCGAGAAACACTGCAGCGATAATGGCCTCGACCGCGTCCGCAAGGATGGATGGACGACGGAAGCCGCCTGACTTCAACTCGCCCTCACCGAGACGCAAACAGTCGCCAAGCTGCAGGTCCACCGCGAGGCGGTGAAGCGCCTCCTGGCGGACCAGCGACGCGCGCACACGCGACAGCTCCCCTTCCTTGAGGTCGGGAAATCGCTCAAAAAGCGCAATCGAAGTCACGCAGTTGAGTACGCTGTCACCCAGAAATTCGAGGCGCTCGTTATTGAGCTGTCCAAAACTGCGATGTGTCAGTGCCTGCAGCAGCAACGCTGGATCAGAGAAAACATGGCCGAGTTTGCGTTGCAGTCTTTCATTGAACTCCGACATCAGATACCGGCACTCGAAACCTGGAAGTCGAACAGAAGACTGACATTGCCGGCCACAGGCACCTTGCGCGAATACTCTGCTTCGACGACGACCTTGCCCGCAATCTTGCTGATGGTCAGATCCGCACCGGTAACGGAGGATACGTCATCGATTTCACCGCGGCGATCAAAACTGCGGCGCATTTCGGTGAGGGTCGCGCCACCGTCACCTTCCTCGGCAACAAGTTTCACGATGCGTTCGACCGCCATGTATTCGTTGATTGCGGGCACCGTGCGAAAGGCGATCAACAGTACGAAAGCGAGCAGGCCGCCGACAATCATCACGCTGATCAGGCTGAGGCCGCGCTGGCGAGATTGAGTCATGACTACATTCCCCGTCATCAGTGGAAGCGACCGATTCGCTTCATGTCATTGAAGTTGAACCAGATGAAAAAGGCGCGCCCGACAATGTTCTCGTCCGGCACGAAACCCCAGACACGGCTGTCGCTGCTGGCATCGCGGTTGTCGCCCATGACGAAGTAATGGCCCTGGGGCACGGTGCAGCTTACGCCGCTGCTAGTATATGTACAGTTGTCGCGATTGGGGTAATTCAGCACCTGCGGCACATAGGCCGGCGCTTCGCGTTCGAGCAACACGTTGTGCTCGATCGTGCCGAGCTTCTCGACATACTGCGGCGAATAGTAGAGACGATCCGGATGAAGGTAACTGCCGGCTTCGTCGGTCTGTACTGCTTCACCGTTGATGCTCAGACGCTTGTTGATGTACTCGACCTTGTCGCCCGGCAAGCCGACAACGCGCTTGATGTAGTCCATCGAAGGGTCTGCCGGGTAACGAAAGACCATGACGTCCCCGCGTTCCGGATCGTTGATGTCGATGACCTTCTTGTTGATCACCGGCAGGCGGATGCCGTAGGTGAACTTGTTCACCAGAATGAAATCGCCCACGAGCAGCGTCGGAATCATCGAGCCGGACGGAATCTTGAACGGCTCGACGATGAACGAACGCAGGCCGAACACGATCAGGATCACCGGGAAAAAGCTCGCACCGTACTCGACCCACCACGGCGCCGGGGCGCCCGCTGCACGCTGCTTGCGCGCATGGAACCGGTCGAAGGCCCACAGCACACCTGTGGCAACGAGCAGTAGAAAAAGGATCAGGGCAAAATTCACGCAGACTCCAGTCAGTTACGACGCCGCTGAGACGCCTGGTTGCAGGTTTACTTGCCTTCGTCCGTGCGCAGCACGGCAAGGAAGGCTTCCTGCGGAATCTCGACGTTTCCGACCTGCTTCATGCGCTTTTTGCCTTCCTTCTGTTTCTCGAGCAGCTTCTTCTTGCGTGAAATGTCGCCGCCATAACACTTGGCCAGCACGTTCTTGCGCAAAGCCTTGATGGTTTCACGCGCAATGATGTTTGCGCCGATCGCCGCCTGAATCGCGACATCGAACATCTGGCGCGGAATCAGACCACGCAGCTTGGCGGCCAGCTCGCGGCCCCGGAACGCCGCGTTTGCCCGGTGAACGATCACCGACAGCGCATCGACCTTCTCGCCACCGACCATCAGGTCGAGCTTGACCAGATCGGCCGTGATGTACTCCTTGAACTCGTAGTCAAGCGACGCGTAACCACGCGAAACCGACTTGAGCTTGTCGAAGAAGTCCATCACCACTTCGTTCATCGGCATGTCGTAGATCAGCTGGACCTGGCGACCGTGGTATCGCATGTCCACCTGCGCGCCACGCTTCTGGTTGCACAGTGTGATCACCGGACCGACATAATCCTGCGGGAGGAAAATCGTCGCGGTGATGATGGGCTCGCGAATCTCCTGGTACTTGCCCGGCTCTGGCAGTTTCGACGGGTTCGAGACCTGGATCACCTCACCGCTGTTGAGCACGACCTCATAGATCACCGTCGGCGCGGTGGTAATGAGGTCCATGTCGAATTCGCGCTCGAGGCGTTCCTGCACGATATCCATGTGCAGCAGGCCCAGAAAACCGCACCGGAATCCAAAACCGAGCGCCTGCGACACCTCGGGCTCGAACTGCAGCGACGCATCATTGAGACGGAGCTTCTCGAGCGAGTCGCGCAACTGGTCGTATTCGCTCGACTCGACCGGGTACAGACCGGCAAACACCTGCGGCTTGATTTCCTTGAAGCCGGGCAGAGGCGCGTTAGCAGGCTTGCCTGCGAGGGTGACGGTATCGCCGACCTTTGCGGCTTCAAGTTCCTTGATACCGGCGATGATGAAACCCACTTCGCCAGCAGCGAGGTGATCACGGCTGACCGATTTCGGCGTGAACACCCCGACCTGTTCGCAGGGATACTGCGCGCCGTTCGACATCAGCAGGATCCTGTCCTTGGGTCGGAGAATCCCGTCGACCACGCGCACCAGCATCACGACGCCGACATAGTTGTCGAACCACGAGTCGATGATGAGCGCCTTCAGGGCGCCGTCGGGGTTGCCACGTGGCGCGGGAACCCTGGCCACGACAGCCTCGAGCACTTCCTCGATACCGATGCCGGTCTTTGCCGAGCACAGGATCGCCTCGGCCGCATCGACACCGATGACGTCCTCGATCTCCTGACGGGCGTTCTCCGGGTTCGCTGCGGGCAGGTCGATCTTGTTCAGGACCGGGACGACTTCAACGTTCTGGTCGAGCGCGGTGTAGCAGTTCGCGACCGTCTGCGCCTCGACCCCCTGCGATGCATCGACCACCAGCAGGGCGCCTTCGCACGCGGCCAGGGAGCGGCTCACTTCGTACGAAAAGTCCACATGGCCCGGGGTGTCGATCAGGTTGAGGTTGTAGACCTTCCCGTCCTTCGCCTTGTAGTGCAGCGCAGCAGTCTGCGCCTTGATGGTAATGCCGCGCTCGCGCTCGATATCCATCGAGTCGAGCACCTGCGCCTCCATCTCGCGGTCGGAGAGCCCGCCGCAGAAGTGAATGAGTCGATCGGCCAGCGTAGACTTGCCGTGATCGATATGAGCAATGATGGAGAAGTTTCTGATATGTTGCATGCGCACGCAAAAAGGGTGCCTTTCGGCACCCGTTCTGGAATTGGTTGGCCTCGTCAAGCGTCGGATTCTAGCGGAAAAGCACCGCAATAGGCACGGACACCCGTTTCATCGAGATGGTAGTGGCAGAGTTCGTGCTCACCGTGGAGTACAACCGGGACCAGTTCGTCCCAGCGAGCCTCGAGTTCCGGATGGAGGTCTACATCGATCACCTTCACCGTCCAGCCCAGTTCGGCTGCAATGGGTTCGAGGGCCGCGACCAGATCATGGCACAGGTGACACCACTCGCGACTCAGTACGGTCAGCTCCTGCTTCATTTGCCGGCACGCAGGCTGACGAAGGAGGTGGCCTCCCCGCGCAGGACCAGGAGACTCAACTGCTGCCCCTCCTTGAGCTCGGCAACGATACGTTCGAAGACCTCAGGCTTGGCGAGCACCGTCTGCTTGCCACCGACGATGACCGCCAGCACGGTGTCACCGACCTGAAGCGAGGCACGCGCTGCCGGGCCTTCCGCACGATCGACCATCAGACCCTGTGCAGCAGGCTGGTCGCGACCGCGGATCATTGGTGGCTTGATCAGCACCAGACCCAAGCGGTTGCCAGTGCTTGACGGTACGCTGGTCTTGCGCACTCGGGGCGTTTGCGGGTCGCGCCACTCGCCCAGCGTGACCTTCAATTCTTTCGGCGCACCTTCGCGATACACCACCATCTCCGCACGCGTACCCGGCCGTCGCGCGGCGACGATACGCGGAAGATCGCTGGACTTGTCGACGTTGCGCCGGTCGAAGCGCACGATCACGTCGCCACGCACCACTCCAGCTCGCGCGGCGGGGCTATCGGGTTCGACCGCGCTGACGAGCGCGCCGGACGCCTTCGGCAATCCAAAGCTCCCGGCCAGATCGACTGTGACTTCCTGGATGGCCACGCCGATCCGGCCGCGCTGAATGCGCCCGTGCGTGCGCAACTGCTGTTGCACATCCATGGCGACATCGATCGGAATCGCGAATGACAGGCCCATGAAACCGCCGGTGCGGCTGTAGATCTGGGAATTGATGCCGATCACCTCTCCCTTGAGGTTGAACAAGGGGCCGCCAGAGTTGCCAGGGTTGATCGCAACGTCGGTCTGGATGAAGGGCACAAAGTTCTCGTCGGGCAGACTGCGGTCCTTCGCACTTACGATTCCGGCCGTGACTGTCTGGTCGAAACCAAACGGCGAACCGATCGCCAGAACCCACTCACCCACCTTGAGGTGCTCAGGCTCGCCCAGGGTGACCTTCGGCAGGCCCTTGGCCTCGATCTGGATCAACGCCACATCGCTGCGCGCATCCGCACCGATCACGCGTGCTCGATACTCCCGCTTGTCCGCCAGACGCACGAGGATTTCCTCGGCGTCTTCGACGACGTGGGCGTTGGTCAGAATGAAACCGTCACTGCTGATGATGAAACCCGAACCGAGCGACTCGTTGTCGGGTTCGGGTTGCGGGGATCGCGGTTGGCGCGGCACGATCCGACGGAAAAAGTCGAACATCGGATCGCCTTCGTCCAGTTCGGGGAAAGCGCGCGCTTTCTGGGATGTATTGGATATCGTGCTGATATTCACCACCGCCGTACCCTGACGCTCCACGAGTGCGGTGAAATCCGGCAAATTGACGGCTGCAAGCGCAGGCAGCGCTGACACACACAGCAGCAGTGCGAGCAGCGAAGTACGGAACATCCGGTTCATGAGAGGTGGGCGTGGCTGCAGTCGGTCAGGTCGCGGGACAAGGTCATCCTCAGACCGCCGCGCCAGTTGCGGCTGCGCGCCAGCAGACGATTGATGAATACAGCAAGCCCCAGCCCGCAGAGCATACCCAGGCCCGCACCGAGGTCGGCACGAGCCGTTTCCGGGAACAGCCCCCCCACTGCCGCACCAATGATCATCAGCACCACGGCAAGCCCGTAACTGAGCAGCGCTGCCCGTAAAGGTGCACCGTCGGGAATCGTGATTCTGACCCGCTCGCCGGGATGCAGTCCAAGAGTGTCGTCGAGGGTGAATACCTGATTCGGCGAGCCGAAGGTATCCGTGATTCGCATCGAACGACAACCACCAGGCTCGTCACAACGACCGCACCCACCCTGCTTCTCACTGAGGCGAACCCACGCCCTCCCCGCCTCGACGCGAAGCACTTCGGCCGGAGCTTCGATCATTTCGACACCGCTTCGATGCCCTCGGCCAGGCGCTGCACTGCGCGGGCTGGTACCTCACCGAGAGCCGTCACGACGTGAGCACCAGCAGTGCGCTTGAATACATTGATTGCGCCGCTTGAGGAGGCACCGACGTTGGCCGCAGCCTCCGGTCCGGTCGGCTCGATGAACACGGAGATGGCTGCGAGTCCGTCACTGAAGACCATATGCACCGCATCGCCCCGGTCAGCGCCAAGCGAACGTCGCACTACCGAATTGAGCAGAAAACCGTTGATCGGCGTGCGCAATTGCCAACCGGAATCAGCCTTGCTGATCTCCTCCCCGCGCACACTGACCACTCGCCATCCTTCACCCTGACTGAAACGCGGCTTGAGCAGCGCACTGTCCACTTCCCCGCCAATACGAAGGTCGCTGAACGTGAACTGCTCGATCATCTCGCCACGCGTATCCACCATCCGTGACTTGAGCAGCAGTCCGGTCTGCACTTCTGCCCACAGCACGTGGCCATAACGCATGTCGTCCCGTGGTTCCAGAATGATGGACTGCGCTTCGTAGCCGGCAACACGCCCGCGTTCGCCCTTGCGGATCCGGTAGCTTTCGGCAAGTCCGTTGAACGACGCGGGCAGGCGCGCGGGAAAGACACGCCGGCTGCCGGGCTGGTCAATGATCACCGTCCGCTGCTCGGGGAGCACGCAGCGTACCTCGCCGGCGCTGCGAATGACCTCACGCGGACTGCCGTCGAGCACCTCGAGACGTTCGTACTCGCCGTCACCATTGGCTCGATGCGCAATGCGGGACGTCTCGATCTGCGTGCCCGACTGATAGGTAAAGGTGCCAACGTAATTGAGACGCTGGCTGGCCGTCGAAATCTTGCCCAGCCATGACAGTGGATCCGAAGGCACTTCGGCACTGGCGACGGACTGGAAAAACAAGGAACACAGGCCTACCGCAACAAGCCAGAACCTCATCGGGAGGTTTCCTCGGACTGTGCTGATACGGTCCTGACGTACTGCAGTGCGCTCGGCATCGGCCCTGCACCCGTGGAGGCCTGATGCACGAAAAGGTATTCGCGATGACGGGTCTCAACCGATGCCGGAACGGTCACCGAGACGTTTTGGACCGGCGCCATCGTGACTACACGGGGCACGGCGGCAACCGGGGCTATCCCGGCGTCGCCGGTGTACATGGTTGCGGCGACAAGGCCAACGACAGCCACGCCCATCACCGAGGCCGCAATCGGCATCAGGGAATGCCACACCGCACGGCGCGAAGCCTCGGCGGGCATCGGCCGCGGCGCGAGCACGGTGGGCTCATCATCCAGCCCTGACATCACGCGGGCCACCATATCGGGTGCGCCTTGTTGATCCCCGCGAATCACATCGCCGATCAGACAGTAAACATCCCAGTCCTTCTTCAACGAGTCTTCGCGGTTCAGACGGTCGACCATCAGGCGCACAGACTGATTATCAAGATCACCGTCCATCAGTGCAGAAAGTTTTTCGTTCATGCCAGCCACCTACCAACGTTTGTCGTGAGCCGTATCAAGCAACGGCCGAAGTCGTTCAGCAATTGACTCCCGCGCACGGAAAATCCGGGAGCGAACCGTCCCGATGGGGCAGTCCATGATGTTGGCGATCTCTTCATAACTGAGCCCCTCGAGCTCGCGCAGCATGATCGCCGTTCGCAACTCTTCGGGCAGCCCCGCCATCGCCTCGTCCACCGTCTCGGCAATCTGCTTCGTCATCAACAGCCGCTCTGGCGTGTTGTTGTCACGAAGCTGATCACCATCCTCAAATGTCTCGGCATCCTCCGAATCGAACCCTGTAGACGTTGGCGCTCTGCGCCGCTGCGATACAAGGTAATTCTTCGCGGTGTTGATACCGATTCTGTACAACCACGTATAAAAAGCACTTTCACCCCGGAACGAGCCCAAGGCACGATAAGCCTTGATGAATGTCTCCTGGGCCACATCTTCAACTTCGGCCGGATCACGAATCAGGCGCGACAGCAGGCGATTCAGCTTTCGCTGGTATTTGCTTACCAGCAAACCGAAGGCCTGTTTGTCGCCACGCTGCACGCGTTCGACCAGCTGCTGATCGATTTCACGATCGCTCATTGGGGGTCTGTTCTTCTTCGGAGAATGAATAATCTGCCAAAGTATAAGCGACCGCCCGCAGACACAGCAAAATCAAGCTCTGTGGTTGAAGACCGGCGGCTGCAAAATTAGTTCAGAGGGTAACAGGGGTATCCGGTCCGTTACGCCATTCGATAGGCATCAAAAGCGGCATCGGGCATGACGGAAGGCTTGCAGCCGCCCACTCCCGTGGCTGCGTGATATATTTGACAGCTTCACCCATTCGTTTGGCCGCCATCTTGCACAAACAGTACGACGTTCTCATTCTGGGGAGCGGCACCGCAGGTCAGTCGCTCGCACTGCGACTCGCTGACCGCCTGCGGGTTGCCATCGTCACAAAACGGGAGCTTGCCGATAGCGCAAGTGCCTGGGCACAAGGCGGTATTGCTGCGGTACTGGATACCACCGACAGTATCGAAGCGCACATCCAGGACACCTTCACTGCAGGCGCCGGTCTGTGCGACCCTGCCGCCACCCGGTTCGTTGTCGAACACGGCCGCAGGGCCATCGAGTGGCTGATCAATCGCGGCGTGCCGTTTACCCGGGAAGACCAGTCGGCGCTTGGCTACCATCTGACCCGTGAGGGCGGCCATTCTCACCGCCGCATCATCCACGCTGCAGACGCGACCGGCGCAGCCGTCCAGGCCACCCTCAGCGAAGAGGTCCGCGCCCATCCGAACATTGATATCTTTGAGCACCACATCGCCATCGATCTCGTGCTCGGCGAGAAGATCGGACGCCCCGATGCCGGCTGCGTCGGAGCCTACGTGCTCGACATCCGCCAGGAGCATGTGGTCACGTTCAGCGCCCGCAGCACGGTGCTTGCGACCGGCGGCACCGGCAAGGTCTATCTCTACACCACCAATCCCGACGTGGCGACGGGGGACGGTATCGCGATGGCCTGGCGCGCCGGTTGCCGGGTCAGGAACATGGAGTTCATCCAGTTTCATCCGACCTGCCTCTACCATCCCCAGGCGAAGTCCTTCCTGATCTCGGAAGCGGTCCGCGGCGAAGGCGGCCTGCTTCGTCTGCCAGATGGCACCCGCTTCATGCCCGAGCATGACGCCCGCGAAGAACTGGCGCCCCGGGACATCGTTGCGCGGGCGATCGACTTCGAGATGAAGAAGCGCGGCCTCGATTGCGTCTATCTCGACATCAGCCACAAGCCGGCAGACTGGCTGCGCAACCATTTCCCGAACATTCATGCGCGCTGCCTCGAGCTCGGTATCGACATCACGCGCGAGCCAATTCCTGTCGTGCCCGCTGCGCACTATTCCTGTGGCGGCATCGTCACCGATCTCTCGGCGCGAACCGACGTGCAGGCACTCTATGCCGTCGGAGAATCGGCTGGCACCGGTCTGCACGGCGCCAACCGTCTGGCGAGCAACTCCCTGCTGGAGTGTCTGGTTTTCGGCGAGGCGGCGGCGCAGGACATTCTTGCCAACGCCAACAAGCCGATCTACCTGCTGCCTGAATGGGATGAGAGCCGGGTGACGGATGCCGACGAGGAAGTCGTCATTTCGCACAACTGGGCCGAACTCCGCCGTGCAATGTGGGATTACGTCGGCATCGTGCGTACGACCAAGCGACTGCAGCGGGCGCAGCACCGTATTCGCCTGCTCGAGCGCGAGATTCACGACTACTACTCGAACTTTCGCGTCTCCAACGACCTGATCGAACTCCGGAATCTGGTCGTGACGGCAGACCTGATCGTGCAGTGCGCGCTTAAACGCAAGGAAAGCCGTGGGCTGCACCACTCCAGCGACTTCCCCGATACGCTTCCCAAGGCACGCGACACCGTACTGCGGCCGCGAAAGCTCAAGCGCTAGCCTCAGGTGCGCCAAGTGCGCGATGGCGCAGCCACACCTGAAGGCTGCGCCATTGGTCCGGGTGAAGATTCGTCCTCACCAGCATCAGCCGTAGTTGCGCGCGCCCTGCCCTTTCCGTTTCCGGCATCTCCAGCGCGAACCACGCTGACCACGAGAACACAACGGCATCGGGCCGCACGCGGGCAAACACCGGCGCGCTGTTGCCACGCTTCACACTGACGCCGCCGTCCGCCTGCAGTGCAAGCACGACGCCCTGTTTCCTGAGTTCGCCACGCCAGCCAGCAAGCGCCGAGAGGAAGATCAGTCCGATGCCACCCGCGAGCAGCCACGGGGAGCGCGTCGCATGAAAAAGCGCCAGCCCCGCAGCACCGTGTGCTGCGAAAACTGACGCCAGAACGCCCCGGGAACTTCGAAGCGTCAGGGAGAGCGGAAACACCATGCGTGTCGCCGCTCGCCCAAAATTACACCCTGCGGAACACCAGGGTTCCGTTCGTACCGCCGAAACCGAAGTTGTTCTTCATCGCCACGTCGATCTTCATCGAACGCGCTTCGTTCGCGCAGTAATCCAGATCACACTCTGGATCCTGCTCGAAGATGTTCATGGTCGGCGGCGAAATCTGATGGTGTACTGCGAGAACGGTAAAGATCGACTCGAGGCCGCCTGCACCGCCGAGCAGATGTCCAGTCATCGACTTGGTGGAGTTCACCACCAGCCCCTTTGCGGCGTCCGCACCGAAAGCGAGCTTGATTGCCTCGGTCTCGTTCTTGTCGCCGAGCGGCGTCGACGTGCCATGTGCATTGAGGTAGTCGACATCACTGCAGTTGATGCCGGCATTTGCCAGTGCATTCACCATGCTGCGACGCGGACCGTCGGTGTCCGGTGCGGTCATGTGGTAAGCATCACCACTCATGCCGAAGCCGGAAAGCTCGGCGTAGATCTTGGCGCCGCGCTTGACCGCGTGCTCGTATTCCTCGAGCACGAGCACGCCGGCACCCTCGCCCAGCACGAAACCGTCGCGCCCCTTGTCCCAGGGACGGCTGGCCGTGGTGGGGTCGTCGTTGCGCGTCGACAGTGCCTTTGCAGACGCAAAGCCGCCGACTGCAAGTTCGGTCACCGTGGATTCCGCACCACCGCAAACCATCACGTCGGCATCACCGTACTCGATCATGCGCGAGCTCAGGCCAATGGCGTGAAGCCCCGTAGTGCATGCGGTGACGACGGCGATGTTCGGGCCCTTCATGCCATACATGATGGACAGGTTGCCCGAGATCATGTTGATGATCGTACCAGGAATGAAGAACGGCGAGATCTTGCGCGGACCACCGGCAACAAAATCCGCATGGGTATCTTCGATCATCGGCAATCCGCCGATGCCAGACCCGATATTGACGCCGATGCGTTCGGCGTTTGCTGCTGTCACCTCGATTCCGGAGTCCCGAATCGCCTGAATGCCGGCTGCCATGCCGTAATGGATGAAGACATCCATGCGGCGTGCTTCCTTCGCGGAAAGATAGGTGGTGACGTCAAAATCCTTGACTTCACCAGCAATGCGGGCCGAGAAGGCACTGGCATCGAAACGGGTGATAGGGCCGATGCCGCTCTTGCCGGCAATCAGGTTTTCCCAGGCTTCGGGAACGGTATTGCCGACCGGCGAGACGAGTCCCAGACCGGTGACGACGACTCTACGACGCGACACGGGCATCTCCGTAAGGAATCAAGGCGGAGGAATGAGGATCGATCCGGACACCACCGCGGCGGTGTCCGGAAAGAAAGCAATTACTTCTTGAGGTGGGCGGTGACGTAGTCAATCGCCTGTTGAACGTTGGTGATCTTCTCGGCCTCTTCGTCCGGAATCTCGCACTCGAACTCTTCTTCCAGTGCCATGACCAGTTCCACGGTGTCCAGCGAATCTGCGCCGAGATCATCCACGAACGAAGATTCGTTCTTGATCTCCGATTCGTTTACGCCAAGTTGCTCAGCAACGATCTTTCTTACGCGCTGTTCGATGTTCTCCATGAACATACTCCTTCCCTGAAAGTGCAGGTGTGTTAGAAAAAAACCTGTGTATTCTACCAAAAAGGAACGCTTCCGCTATCGCGACAAGCGTTCACGACATGTACATTCCACCATTCACATGCAAGGTGGTGCCGGTCACGTAGGCCGCGGCCGGCGAAGCGAGGAAAACCACCGCTCCGGCGATCTCTTCGGGGCGTCCAAGACGGCCCAGCGCGATGTTGCCGAGGAGCGCATCGCGCGCCGCATCGGGCATGGCGCGCGTCATGTCCGTATCGATGAATCCGGGTGCCACGCAGTTGACCGTGATATTCCGGCTGCCCAGCTCGCGCGCCAGCGCACGGCTCATGCCGGCGACACCGGCCTTGGCTGCTGCGTAGTTTGCCTGGCCCGGGTTGCCGGCACTGGCAACCACCGACGTAATATTGATGATGCGGCCGGTGCGGGCCTTCATCATGCCGCGCATGACCAGTCGCGACATGCGAAACACGGCTTTGAGGTTGGTGTCGATGACGCCATCCCACTCCTCGTCCTTCATGCGCATTGCGAGGTTGTCGCGGGTAATGCCGGCGTTGTTCACCAGAATGCCAACGGCACCGAAGCGCTTCTCGATATCGCCGACGACAGCCTCGCAGGCTGCAGCGTCGGTGACGTTTAGCACCAGTCCCGCACCCTTGAATCCAGCTTCGGCGATTGCAGCCTCGATCTCGGCAGCACCGTTTTCCGACGTTGCCGTACCAACCACGGTCGCACCGAGGCGACCCAGTTCCATCGCAACCGCACGTCCGATGCCGCGCGATGCGCCGGTCACCAGTGCGACCTGACCTTCAAGCGAAAAACTCATGCTGACCTCACTGTGGCAATCATCTGCTCGAGACTGGCTGCATCATGAACCGAGCCGCCCTCGACCTCCTTGGCAATACGCTTGGTCATGCCTGCCAGCACTTTACCGGGTCCGCACTCGATGATGTGCGTCATACCACGGCCTGCCATCGACTGGATGGTTTCGATCCAGCGCACAGGCGAAAAAGCCTGCCGGACGAGTGCATCACGGATCTGCGCCGGATCGGCACACACGGCAACATCCACATTATTGAGCACTTCGATTGACGGCGTCATGACATTGACCGTCATCAGGCGCTCGGCCAGGCGTTCCGCTGCAGGTCCCATCAGGGCGCAGTGAAAGGGTGCCGACACCGGCAGCAGCATGGCACGTTTTGCACCGCGCGCCTTGGCTGCTTCAATCGCGCGTTCTACCGCGGCCTTTGCTCCGGCAATCACGATCTGGCCCGGCGCATTCAGATTGGCGGCCTCGACCACCTCACCCTGCGCGGCTTCCTGACAGGCTTCGCGCACGGCATCGACCTCAAGGCCAAGCAAGGCAGCCATTGCACCTTCACCGGCGGGAACGGCTTCCTGCATTGCCTGCGCACGGAAGCGCACCAGCGGAACGGCATCGCCAAACGCGAGCGCCCCGGCGGCGACCAGCGCCGAATATTCACCCAGGCTGTGCCCGGCAACCAGGGCTGGCTTCGGACCGCCCGCATCCAGCCAGGCGCGATATGCAGCAACACCGGCAGTCAGCATCAGCGGCTGAGTGTTAACCGTGAGCGACAGACGCTCGGCCGGACCTTCGCACACCATCTGCCACAGATCCTCGCCAAGTGCCTCCGAGGCCTCGGCGAACGTTTCACGAATGATTGCAGACTCGCCGTACGCGGTCATCATGCCAACCGCCTGCGACCCCTGGCCGGGGAAAACCAGTGCAAATGCCATCATCTCTCCGTTTGAATGAAGGAAGGACTCAGAAATCGATCAGGGCTGCGCCCCAGGTGAAGCCGCCGCCCACGCCTTCGATGACAACCCGATGCCCGCGCTGGATGCGTCCGTCGCGCACGGCAAGGTCGAGCGCGAGCGGAATCGACGCGGCAGAGGTGTTTCCGTGCCGCTCGACCGTCGTGATCACCTTGTCCATCGAAATGCCGAGACGCTTGGCGGTCGATTGGATAATCCGGATATTTGCCTGATGAGGAATCAGCCAGTCAACGCTTGCAACCTCGGCGCCAGCCATGTCGAGCACTTCGTGTGCGACATCGCCGAGCACCTTGACTGCAAACTTGAACACGGCCTGGCCATCCATGCGCAGGAAGGGGTCGCCAATCACCTGTCCAGAGGCAATGCCACCGGGTACACAGAGAATCGGGTGATGGCTGCCATCGGCGTGAAGCGCAGAGGCCACAATGCCGGGCTGCTCGGATGCTTCGAGCACGACCGCGCCCGCGCCATCTCCGAACAGCACGCAGGTGCCTCGATCGGACCAGTCCAGGATGCGGGAGAAGACCTCGGCGCCGACAACCAGCGCACGCTTGTGACTTCCGGAGCGAATGAACTTCTCTGCCACCGTCAGTGCATACACGAAACCGCTGCATACGGCCTGCACGTCGAACGCCGGGCCGCCGTTGCGGATACCGAGCTTCGATTGCAGCAGTGCTGCAGTGCTTGGAAAAATGTAGTCGGGCGTCGAGGTCGCAACGATGACGAGATCAATCTCGTCAGGCTCGCAGCCCGCTGCTTCGATCGCACGTTCGGATGCAATCAGTGCGAGATCGCTGGAGCCGACCTCGGCAGTAGCAAGATGTCGCGAACGGATGCCGGTTCGCGTCATCACCCACTCGTCCGACGTATCAATTCCGCGTCGTACGAGATCGTCGTTGCTGACCGGTTCGCCGGGAAGATAGCTTCCGGTGCCCGCAATCCTTGCATAGATCATGCTGCAGCCTCGCTCATGCTCGCCATTTTGCTGCTGATCCGTTCGATCAGCTGATTCCCCGCCGCATCTGCCGCCCGTGCGATGGCCTGCTCAAAGGCAAAACCATCGGCGGAGCCGTGACTCTTCACGACGACCCCACGCAAACCAAGCAGCACGGCTCCGTTGTAGCGCCTGTGATCGACCCGGTGCTTGAACTGCTTGAGCACCGGCAGTGCAACAAGCGCCATCAGTTTGGTGAAAATATTGCGACCGAAGGCCTCACGCAGAAAGGTGGACAGCATCTGGGCCAGTCCTTCGGAGGTCTTGAGCGCGACGTTGCCGACAAAGCCATCACAGACCACGACGTCCGCCGAGCCCATGTAGATGTCGTTCCCTTCGACGTTGCCGCAGAAGTTCAGTCCGCTGCCGCGCAGGAGTTCGCCAGCCTGCTTGACGATTTCGTTACCCTTGATCGCCTCTTCGCCGATGTTGAGCAAACCCACTCGCGGACGCTCAATGTGGTCGACCGCAGCCACCAGCATCGAGCCCATGATGCCGAACTGGAGGAGGTGCTCGGCTGTGCAGTCCACGTTCGCGCCGAGGTCGAGCACGTAGGTGTGCCCTTTCACGGCTGGCAGGATGGAGCAGATCGCCGGGCGGTCAATACCGGGGAGGGTTTTCAGCACGAAACGGGAAATCGCCATCAGCGCACCCGTATTGCCTGCCGAAATCGCTGCGGCTGCCTCACCGGCTTTCACCAGATCAACAGCAACGCGCATGGACGAGTCCTTTTTATTGCGCATGGCAATTGCAGGCGGCTCATCCATTCCGACAACTTCGGACGCATGGTGAACACGGACCCGGGAACCGAGGCCGGCCAGCGCGTCGCCAAGCAGCGGCGCCAGCACATCTTCGCGCCCGACCAGGATCGCGTTAACGGCAGGATGGCTGCGCAGAAATGACAGCGCAGCAGGCACGGTCACGACCGGGCCGTGATCGCCACCCATGCAGTCGATTGCAACGGTGACACCCATCGGCTTCTCGCGTGATTCAGGATATGAGGATAAAAAAGGCGGCGCAGGCGCAATGCGCCCTGCGCCGCCTCCTGTATTTCAGGACGCGGACTTATTCGCCCTTGGCCTTGGCAACCTTCTTGCCGCGGTAGAAACCGTTCGGGCTGATGTGGTGACGCAGATGAACCTCACCCGTCGTGGCTTCAACAGCCAGAGCCGGCGCGGTCAGAAAATCGTGCGCACGATGCATGCCACGCTTGGACGGGGACTTCTTGTTCTGCTGGACAGCCATGAAAAACTCCTAATACAAAAACGTTACCTGATCCGAACTAGTTTTTAGCCCGCAGGCCTGACAGTACCGAAAAAGGCGATTCCTTTACTGCCCCGCCCTCAGGGCGAAGCGTTCCACATTCATCATGCCGGGGCGCAAGCGGCAGGGCGAGAAGAATCTCGTCCTCGAGAAGCGAGAGCACATCAAGATCACCATCGATCTCGATTGCATCCACCTCATCGTCTTCCAGTTCTTCCTCGGGAATTTCCTGACCCGAGCGAACCGGTTGCAACGCATTGCGTACCGACAGATCCCAACCAAGCCCACCGAGACATCGCTGACAGCGCAACATCAGACTGCCGTCGATCGTCAGCGTAAGCCGGGGCTTGCGCATCGCATCCACGTCACCTTCAAGCTTGTAGCGAATCACGCCGGACTGATCCGTCAGCAGGTCAGCGAGCCGCTCGAAAGCGGCAACCTTCACCTCGCCGGACAGCCTGCGCTGTTCGTACGCGAACTTGAATACATCCGGGATGTGCCCGAGTTTTGCGTCTTGGTTGGACATAAGCCGCGCATGATATTATTTTTTCCCGCTTGCTGTCAAAGCCCATCCACGCTTTGCGGCGAAAACATCGCACAATCAAGAATTCATGAAGATCGTCCTCGCATCGACCTCCCCTTATCGCAAGCAACTCCTCGAGCGTTTTCAGCTCCCGTTCGAAACGGCACGCCCCGAAACCGACGAAACAGCGCACCCGGGCGAGCTCCCTGCAGCACTCGCCGAACGCCTTGCGATCGACAAGGCACGCGCGATTGCCGAAACACTGGAGCACGCGCTCGTGATTGGCAGCGACCAGGTTGCCTACATGGGCACCGAGATCTTCGGCAAGCCAGGCACGGTCGAGCGTGCAATCGCCCAGCTCACGCGCATGAGCGGTCACGAGGTCATCTTTCACACCGCCGTCGCCCTCATCAACGCCGACACCAAGCGGGTGCAATGCGAAGGCGTGGTCACCCGGGTCCGCTTTCGCACTCTGAGCGATGACGAGATCCGTCGCTACATCGACGCCGAAATGCCGCTCGATTGCGCCGGCAGCGCGAAATCCGAAGGTCTTGGCATCACCTTGCTCGACGCCCTTGCGGGTGACGATCCGACTGCACTGATCGGACTTCCGCTGATCGCACTGTCGCGCATGCTGCGCGCCGAAGGTGTGCTGCTGCCATGAACACACCTGCTCGCGGAACCCTTTTTCTTGTTCCCGTCAGCCTGGGCGATGCCGCCTGGCCATCGTTTCTCCCGGCAGACGTGCAGCAGTGCGCCGCCCGACTGCAGCACTTCGTCGTCGAAAACGCGCGCGCTGCCCGCGCCCATCTGAAGCAGCTCGACTTTCCCGGCATCCTGCGCGACACGGACATCAAGGAACTGCCGGAGAAGGCCGACAACGCAGCGCTCGACGCATTGCTCAGGCCCGCACTCGAAGGTCGCGATGTCGGACTGATGTCCGATGCCGGCTGCCCCGCCGTAGCCGACCCGGGCGCCAGACTGGTTGCGCGCGCGCACGCACTCGGAATCCGGGTTGCACCGATGGTTGGCCCCTCCTCCATTCTGCTTGGGCTGATGGGTTCAGGCCTCAACGGTCAGAGCTTCGCCTTTCATGGCTACCTGCCCGTCCAGGAAAACGAACGCGACGTACATCTTCGTGCGCTCGAAGAGGAGTCGCGAAGACTGGGGCGCACGCAGATCTTCATTGAGACGCCCTATCGCAACGACCGCATGCTCGATGCCCTGCTCAAGGTGTGCGGTGGCGAAACGCGACTCTGCATTGCGTGCGACCTGAGCACCGCGAACGAGTATCTGGTAACGCGCTCCATCGGTGCGTGGCGCAAGGCGGAGCGCCCATACATCGCCAAGCGCCCGGCGCTGTTCCTGCTGCTTGCAGGCGCAGCCTGAGGGCGCGAGCCCAGCCCCGGCTCAGGTTTGCGTTGATCCGGCGTCCGTGAGGAAGTAGATCAGACCATCCTCCTCGACAACCCTGAGTGCATGCAGCGAAGCGCCCTTGCAAGGGCCCATCACGCATCGCCCGTCGCGTGGATCGTAGTGCGCGCCATGCACGGCGCACACCAGCAGATGATGCGTCAGGTCGAAAAACTTGCCTTCCATCCAGTCGAGCTGAACCGGGACATGGGCACAGCGGTTGAGGTAGGCATACACATTACCGCCATACCGAACAACGAAGGCAGGGCCGGCCAGATATCCCGGCCCCGGCACCGCGAAGCGAACCCCGTCGCCGCCGTCGACCAGCGCGTCTGCGCTGCAGATCAGATGTTTTTCCGTAACCATGCATCGAGCTCGCGCGGCGTATCGACACAGGCAAGCGGTGATTCGGCGCGCAAAGCCTCGACAGGATGCGCACCGAAGCTGACGGCGAGCCCCGCCACGCCGGCATTCTTCGCCATTTGCAGGTCGTGCGTCGTGTCACCGATCATCAGCGTGCGCTCGGGACCGACGCCCAGCTCTTCCATCAACTGCTCGAGCATCGCAGGATGAGGCTTCGAGAAGCATTCGTCAGCACAACGCGTGCTGTGAAAGAACTTCCCGAGGCCAGAATGAGCCAGTGCGCGATTCAGTCCGTTGCGACTCTTGCCGGTCGCAACCGCGAGATAGCGCCCCTGCCCTACCAGCCACTCGATCGTGCCAGCCACCCCCGGAAACAGCGTCAGCTCCTGGTCGGCAGTCAGGTAGTGGTGACGATAACGTTCAACCATCCGCGGATACTGCTCTTCAGCCAGTTCGGGCACCGCATGTCGCAGCGCATCGCCAAGGCCGAGACCAATGACGTAGCGCGCACGCTCTTCGGTGGGCTCGGGCAAGCCAAGATCCCTGCAGGCAGCCACGATCGATTGCACAATCGCCGACGCGGAGTCCAGGACGGTGCCATCCCAGTCAAACACTACAAGATCAAAGCGTTCAGCCATTCTTTTCGGGCTCCAGTGCATCCAGTCGATCAATGAATTGCTGCAATTCCGGCGGCAGCGACGCCTCGAGCACAAGTTGCTCACCCGTAAGCGGATGAATGAAGCTCAGCTTCGCAGCATGCAGGAACATCCGCTTCAAGCCCTCGCCTTCAAGCGCCTTGTTCAGCGCGAAATCTCCGTACTTGTCATCCCCGCACAACTGAAAGCCGAGATGCGCAAGATGTACGCGGATCTGATGCGTCCTGCCCGTCTTGAGTTCGACCTCAAGCAGACTGAAACGCTTCCATCGCCGCACCAGGCGGACGATGCTGTGCGACGGCTTGCCATCGGGGCTGACCCGGACCCGCCGCTCTCCTTCCGGAGTCAGGAATTTGTAGAGCGGCGCCTTGACGTGCTGTACCGGGTTGATCCAGCGTCCGGGCACCAGGGTCAGATAGCGCTTTTCCATTGCGCCTTCGCGCATCATGTCATGCAGCGCAGTCAGCGCCGAGCGCTTCTTGGCGACGATCAGCAGTCCTGATGTTTCGCGGTCGAGGCGGTGCGCAAGCTCAAGCATCTTCAGCTCCGGGCGCTGCACGCGCAATTGCTCGATCACGCCATGGCTGATGCCACTGCCGCCATGAACTGCCTTGCCTGAAGGCTTGTCGATGACAAGAAGCGCATCGTCTTCATACACAACCGGCAGCGCCTTGCCAGCGGGAGGCGGAACGGAGCGCGCAGATTCGGAGATTCGCATCGGCGGGATGCGCACTTCGTCACCCTCCACCAGGCGGTAGGTCTGCTGCACCCGCCCACCATTCACCCGCACCTCTCCGCTGCGCAAAATGCGGTAAACATGGCTTTTCGGCACGCCCTTTGCGATACGCAACAGGTAGTTATCGATGCGCTGGCCAGCGGCAGCCTCATCAATCCTTTCGTGCCGAACCGCAATCGCTTTGCCTTGAGTCGTCATCCTGAAATATACTTCCCTGCGGTTGATTCCGGTTGCGGTCGGCATCCCCTCGCGCCACGAGGCGGTTGAGGATGAACGACGATGAGCCCGCACAAGCGCTCCCGGAAAACCGAAGCGTGCCACACGAAGCCCAAAAAGGCGCCGATGGTAACGCAATCGACAAACTTCGACACACCCATCCAGCCTTGCGGTTGGATTTAGACGCGCAACACATACGCAGGATCAAATGCATTTGTCTGCTGATCCAAGGACACTGGCAGACAGATTCAAGAGAGTATCGACCAGCCGACCCATCACAGCCAATATTGACCACCGGATGAAAGTAGCCCTACCCAACTGCTCCTGACCCCGGAAAGCGCGATGGTGCGCGCCGTTCGTCCTGCCCGTGTGCATTGCGCGGGAGAACGATCCAAAATGAAGCGAATGCTCTTTAATGCGACGCAGGCAGAAGAACTGCGCGTCGCTATCGTTGACGGTCAGAAACTGATCGACCTCGACATCGAATCGGCCAACAAGGAAGAACGCAAGAGCAATATCTACAAGGCGGTCATCACTCGCCTCGAGCCCAGCCTCGAGGCCGCCTTTGTTGATTATGGCGCTGAGCGGCACGGCTTCCTGCCCTTCAAGGAAATCTCGCGTTCCTATTTTCAGCCCGGCGTCGACGCCAGCAAGGCCAGCATCAAGGAAGCCCTGCGCGAAGGCCAGGAGCTGATTGTTCAGGTCGAGAAGGATGAGCGCGGCAACAAGGGTGCAGCCCTCACCACGTATATCTCGCTGGCCGGCCGTTACCTCGTACTGATGCCGAACAACCCCCGTGGCGGTGGCGTATCGCGCCGCGTCGAGGGTGACGAGCGCGCCGAGTTGCGCGAGGTCATGGATCAGCTCGAAGTGCCCACCGGCATGAGCCTGATTGCGCGTACCGCCGCCATTGGCCGCGGCGCCGAAGAACTGCAGTGGGACCTCAACTACCTTCTGCAACTGTGGACCGCCATCGAAGGCGCGGCGCAGGGACAGACCGGCGCATTCCTGATCTATCAGGAAGGCAGCCTGGTGATTCGCGCCATCCGCGACTACTTCCAGCCCGATATCGGCGAAATCCTGATCGACACCGACGAGATCCATGAACAGGCCCACCAGTTCATGGCTCACGTGATGCCGGGCAATGTAAACCGGATCAAGCGTTACAACGACGACGTTCCGCTGTTCTCCCGTTTCCAGATCGAACACCAGATCGAATCGGCCTACTCGCGCCAGGTCGGCCTGCCGTCCGGCGGTGCCGTGGTGATCGACCACACCGAAGCGCTGGTCTCGATCGACGTCAACTCGGGTCGTGCGACCAAGGGTGCCGACATCGAGGAAACCGCGTTCCGCACCAACCTCGAAGCGGCAGACGAAATCGCGCGTCAGCTCCGTCTGCGCGACCTCGGCGGCCTGATCGTCATCGACTTCATCGACATGGAGTCGCAGAAGAACCAGCGCGAGGTCGAGAATCGCCTGCGCGACGCCCTTCGCCACGACCGCGCCCGCGTTCAGACCGGGAAGATCAGTCGTTTCGGTCTGCTCGAGCTGTCGCGTCAGCGCCTGCGTCCGGCGCTTGCCGAGACCAGCTACATCACCTGCCCGCGCTGCAATGGCACCGGACACATCCGCAGCACCGAGTCGTCGGCGCTGCACATCGTCCGCATCCTCGAAGAAGAGGCGATGAAGGACAACACCGGCGCAGTGCACCTGCAGGTGCCGGTCGATGTCGCTACCTTCCTGCTCAACGAGAAGCGGGTCGATATCGCACGCATCGAGTATCGCCACAAGGTTCAGCTGATCATTGTGCCGAACCGGCACATGGAAACGCCAGCACACGAAATCGTCCGCCTGCGCCACGACCAGCTCAACCAGGAAGACATCGCGCTGGCCAGCTACCAGATGGTGCACCAGCCGACCGAAGCCGAAATCGGCATGCCCGCCAAGGAAGGCGACAAGCCTGCGCGACAGGAAGCTGCCGTGAAGGGCATTTCGCCCGCGCAACCGGCACCGGTCATCGCACCGCGTGCTGAAGCCGCCCCCGTCGCAGCCGCTGCCGCACCCGCCAAGGGATTGATTGCGCGCTTCCTCGGCTGGCTGACCGGCGAGCCGACCCCGGCATCCGCACCGGCACCTGTCGCTGAAACGACGCCGAAGCGCGAAGCGCGTGGCCGTGGCGAGCGCGGTGGCGAACGCCGCGGCGGTCGCAACGGACGTCGTGACGGCCAGCGCGGTGAGCGCACCGAAGGCGAAGGCAGCAACGCGCGCAACGGCGCCCGTGCCGAGAAGGCCGAGAGCACTGAGCGCGAGAAGCCTCAGCGTCAGGCGCAGGAACGTCAGGAACGTGGCGAGCGCACCGAACGTGGCGAACGTTCTGAAGAAGGCGGCCGCAGCCGCGGTCGTGGTCGTCAGCGTCAGCCGCGTCAGGACGACAACGCGAAGGCGGCAGAAGCGAGCGCCGAGCAGATGGCCGATAACGCAGCCATCGTTGCGGCAGGTGTCGCAGAAGCGGTCGTGACCACCGCGCCGGCAGGCGAAGAAGGCGTGCCCGAGAAGCGCCGTCGTCGCAGCAGGGGACGTCGTGACCGCCGCACGGGTGAGAACCAGGAGACGGTCGATCAGCAGGCAACTGCCGACAGCGACAGCGCCGCTTCTGACAGCTCGACCGCAGCTGTCGCCGCTGTGGCTGCTACCGCGGCCACGATGAGCGATGCAGGCGCTGAAGGTGCGGCTGCAGAACTGCCGGTCGCGGTTTCGGAAACGGCAAGCCCGGTCGAAGTCCAGATCAACGCCGAGCCGGCACCAATGCCGGTGCGTGCAGTTGCAACCGAGACAGCCCCCGCTGCTGCTTCTGCTGAAGTTGAGACGCCTGCGATCGTGACGGCTGCAGCTGAGCCGGTCGTCGAAGTCGCCAGCCCGGTCGAAGCACAAGAGACCGCTGTCGAACCGGCAAGGACCGAGATCGAGGCCCCCGCCGCTGTCGAAGCGTCCGTGGAGGATGCCGCTGCAGCAGTGGAAACGGCTTCGCCGGAAGTCCCTGAAGCAGTCGAAGCGATTGTTGCCGAAGTTGCACCGGCTGCGGTCGAGCCTGAAGCAGCATCGGCTGTCGTCGAGGCTGAAGCCGTCGTCACAGCAACCGAAGTCGAGCCCCCGGCCGATGACGCCGAGGAAGCAGCTCCGGTTGCAGCAAGTGCATCCGCGCAGGCACCTGCAGCGCTGGGACCGATCGACCTTGCAGGCGTACTTGAAGACGCCGGCCTGGTCATGATCGAAACCAGCCAGGACAAGAAGGTCAGCTTCGGCAACGGCGCACCGGAAGCGCCGCAGCAACTCGGCCGCAAGCCCAGGGCTCCGGTCGTCATCGTCGAAGAACCCTTGCAGCAGGTAGAAACGCAGAAGTAAGCACGCCAATGCCGCCCGATCGGGCGGCATGATGAAGAAATGGCCGTCAGGGGAATCCCCTGGCGGCCATTTTTTCGTTTTGAAGCTAAGAAATCAGGGCGCTCAACGCCTGTCCAGCGCGCCAGTCAGCAGCCGTTCGACGCCTTTCTCACACAGATCAAGAACGAACTCGAAGCCGTTCACTGCGCCATAGTAAGGGTCGGGCACCTCCTCCCCCAGCTCGGGTGCGAATTTGAGAAACAGCGCAAGCTTTGGCTGATACACATCAGGGCAGTTGCGCTCCATGTACTCCAGATGCCCTCTGTCCATTGCCAGCAGCAGATCGAATTGCTGGAAGTCGGTGATCTCGAGTTTGCGCGCGCGCAGGGGCGAGAGATCGTAGCCGCGTTGCGCTGCGGCTTTCATGGCGCGCGGGTCCGGCGGCTCGCCCGCGTGATAGCCCTGCGTGCCCGCCGAGTCGACCTCGAAGTCGGACTCGAGCCCGGATGTTTCGATGAAGTGTCTGGCAATGCCCTCGGCTGTGGGCGAACGGCAGATGTTTCCCGAACATACAAAAAGAATTCGCTTCATGCTCTCCCTTTAGGTGTTTCCGTGCTGATCAGCACCAAACGCCCGCTCCCTCAAGCGGAACAGTTCATCCCGAGCCGCAGCCGCCTTCTCGAACTCCAGGTTGCGAGCGTGCTCCTGCATCTCTTTCTCCAGCTTCTTGATTGTCCGGGCCAGCGCCTTTTCGTCCATCAGCGCATAGTCAGCCCGCGCTTCGGCTGCAACCGAAGCTCTTTTCTCATCGTCCACGGAATAGACCCCGTCGATGATGTCCTTGATCCGCTTGGTGACGGTTTTGGGAACGATACCATTTGCCTCGTTGAAGGCAATCTGCTTCGTCCGCCGGCGCTCTGTTTCATCGATCGCAAGCTGCATCGAACGTGTGACCCGGTCGGCGTAGAGGATGGCCGTGCCATTGATATGACGGGCAGCGCGACCTATGGTCTGGATCAGGGAACGCTCGGAGCGGAGGAAGCCCTCCTTGTCCGCGTCGAGGATGGTCACGAGCGACACCTCGGGAATGTCCAAGCCTTCACGCAGAAGGTTGATCCCCACCAGCACGTCAAACTCGCCCAGGCGCAGATCGCGAATGATCTCGACCCGCTCGACGGTATCGATATCCGAGTGCAGATATCGCACGCGGACGCTGTTCTCGTTGAGGTAGTCGGTGAGATCCTCGGCCATGCGTTTGGTCAGCACGGTCACCAGCACCCGCTCACCCACGGCGACGCGGGCCTTGATCTGACTGAGCAGGTCGTCGACCTGGGTGGTGGCCGGACGAACCTCGACCACGGGGTCGATGAGGCCGGTTGGTCGCACGACCTGCTCCACCACCTGCCCCTGGTGTTCCGCTTCGTACGCGGCAGGCGTGGCTGAGACGAAAATCGTCTGCGGCATCAGACGTTCGAACTCATCGAACTTGAGCGGACGGTTATCCAGCGCCGACGGCAGCCTGAAGCCGTAATTGACCAGATTTTCCTTGCGCGAGCGATCGCCCTTGTACATGCCCCCCACCTGTCCGATCGACACATGCGACTCGTCGATGAACATCAGTGCGTCCTGCGGCAGGTAGTCGATCAGGGTCGGCGGCGGCTCGCCCGGGCTGCGTCCGGAAAGGTGGCGCGAATAGTTCTCGATGCCCTTGCAGAAGCCCATTTCGTTCAGCATCTCCAGATCGAAACGTGTGCGCTGCTCAATGCGCTGCGCTTCGACCAGCTGATTCTCGCCATAGAACTGCTCGACGCGAAGCTTGAGCTCGTCCTTGATGGCTTCGATCGCCTTCAGCACCGTTTCGCGCGGCGTGACATAGTGGCTCGAGGGGTAGACGGTAAAACGCCCGAGCTTCTGCTTCAGGTGCCCTGTAAGGGGATCAAACAGGGTCAGATGCTCGACCTCGTCGTCGAACAGTTCGATGCGGATTGCCAACTCGGCGTTCTCGGACGGGAACACGTCGATCACATCACCCCGCACGCGAAAGGTGCCACGACGGAAATCGATATCGGAGCGCGTGTACTGCATGGCCACCAGCCGCTGAATCAGGTCACGCTGACCGACCTTCTCGCCCTCGCGCAGGTGCAGGATCATCGCGTGATAGTCGACCGGGTCGCCGATACCGTAGATGCAGGACACGGTGGCCACGATAACCACATCGCGTCTTTCCATCAGGCTTTTCGTGGCCGACAGACGCATCTGTTCGATGTGCTCGTTGATCGACGAATCCTTCTCGATGAACAGGTCTCGGGACGGCACATAGGCTTCGGGCTGGTAGTAATCGTAGTAGCTGACGAAATACTCCACCGCGTTCTCGGGAAGAAACTCGCGAAACTCCGCGTAGAGCTGCGCAGCAAGCGTCTTGTTGGGCGCAAGCACCAGTGCCGGGCGCCCCATCTGTGCGATGACGTTGGCCATGGTGTAGGTCTTGCCGGAGCCAGTCACCCCGAGCAGGGTCTGATACATCAACCCGTCCTCGACCCCCTCGACCAGTTTTGCGATCGCGAGCGGCTGATCGCCTGCGGGCGGAAAAGGCCGGTGCAGACGAAACGGACTGCCTTCGAAGGTGACAACGTCTGTTGTGCTCGCTGAGGCGCTACCGTCTGAACTCTGCATGCTAGAATTTCCGATTGTTTCAGCCGACGCCCGAACTTGAGGCATCTGCTAGGGCAAACAACGATTATTTCCCAAAACGCGCGTCAAGGCACGGCCAGTTTCCCTGCCGGACGGGCGTGAACCGCAAGTGCTACTGGAGCTAACATGTCTGCATCGATCTTCGCCGCCGTCGAAATGGCACCCCGCGACCCGATCCTCGGTCTCAACGAGGCCTTCAATGCCGATACGCGTGCTGAGAAGGTAAACCTCGGCGTCGGCGTGTATTACGACGACAACGGCAAGATTCCGCTGCTGGGTGCCGTTCGCGCGGCCGAAAAAACCCGCCTGGAAGCGATGCCGCCGCGCGGCTATCAGCCCATCGAAGGCGCAGCCACCTACAACACTGCAGTTCAGAACCTGCTGCTCGGCAAGGACTCGCAGCTCATCGCCAACGGCCAGGTCGTGACCATCGAGGCTCTTGGCGGCACGGGCGCGCTCAAGGTCGGCGCCGACTACCTGAAGCGTCTGCAGCCGGGTGCAACGGTGTACATTTCGGACCCGAGCTGGGAAAACCACCGCGCCCTGTTCGAATCCGCCGGCTTCCCGGTCGAAACCTATCCGTACTACGACGCAGCCACCCGCGGCGTGAATTTCGAAGGCATGAAGGCCAAGCTCAACAGCCTGCCCGCCGGTTCGATCATCATCCTCCACGCCTGCTGCCACAACCCGACCGGCGCCGATCTCTCCGACGCCCAGTGGAACGATGTGGTTGACGCCTGCCGCAGCCGCGGACTGATCCCCTTCCTCGACATGGCCTACCAGGGCTTTGCCGACGGCATCGAAGCCGACGCCGTCGCTGTGCGCGCCTTCTCCGCCAGCGGGCTGCAGTTCTTTGTCTCCAGCTCCTTCTCCAAGAGCTTCTCGCTCTACGGCGAGCGTGTGGGCGCACTGTCGATCATCACCGCCGCCAAGGAAGAAAGCGCACGCGTGCTGTCCCAGGTCAAGCGCGTCATCCGCACCAACTACTCCAACCCGCCGATCCATGGTGGCGCCGTGGTTGCAGCGGTGCTCAACTCCCCCGAGCTGCGTCAGCAGTGGGAAGATGAACTGGCCGGCATGCGTGACCGCATCCGCGACATGCGTACCAGCCTGGTCGAACAGCTCAAGGCTGCTGGTGTGGCACAGGACTTCTCCTTTGTCATCAAGCAGCGCGGCATGTTCTCCTACACCGGGCTGACTGCTGCACAGGTCGAGCAACTCAAGACCGACTTCGGCATCTACGCCGTGTCGACCGGTCGTATCTGCCTGGCCGCACTGAACACGAAGAACATCGGTTACGTCGCCAAGGCCATCGCCGCAGTCGTGAAGTAAGAAGGAGAGACGGACTGCATAAAAAAATGCAGTTTATTTCTTGACGAACCAGAAGGCGCAGCCTACAATGCGCGCCTCTGTTCCTCGATAGCTCAGTTGGTAGAGCGCCGGACTGTTAATCCGTAGGTCCCTGGTTCGAGCCCAGGTCGAGGAGCCAGAAGAATTCAGCAGCGGTTGCAGACAGTTTTTGCAGCCGCAGGGGAAGCCCCCAAGGAACGTTGCAGCAAGAGTTTATTCCTCGATAGCTCAGTTGGTAGAGCGCCGGACTGTTAATCCGTAGGTCCCTGGTTCGAGCCCAGGTCGAGGAGCCAGAAGCAAAGCGAAAATGCCATCCTCCGGGGTGGCATTTTTGCGTTTGCGGGATGCGAAGTCAGCATCAGGATTGCCCAGATGCCTACGCCTTCCGTCGTTCGGCGACCGCACGAGGTAAATTGCCGGAGCCTCCAGACATCCCGCAGCCTCAAGCTGTGACGCAACGAAGATGTTCAGAGAACCCGGGGACATTCAGTTTGCACAGCCAGCCTGTTTTAGCGTCAATCGGCGCTCGTACGGCTTTTCGACCAGTTCAATCGGAGCGTGCCCCAACAGGACCTGCGCTGACCTTGCCAGTCCTCACGCACGCAGGAACGGAATGAGGCGGGCCATACGTTCGAATACTGCGGTGGTCTGACAACAAGCGTTCCATCGCAGTCGAGGATCCCCCGTGTATTCCCCTGCCCCTCACGGCACGACTGGCGCAATGCCTGCCGACAGAGCCACTGCGTGATCCTTCAATCTCCCACGCACTCCTCCACCGCGCGCGTGGCAGGCTGCGGCCTTGGCCGCTGTGCGATCGGCCTCTTCTGCCGCGACATGACTGAACGGCTGATCAGGCACACCCCGTGGCGTACGGGACTAGAATGAACTTTCGCGTTCACCAGCCCTGTCGCTCCAGGCCATGCCATCAAGGCACAGACAAGGCAGCAGGCGCGCCGAGAAAGGATGCTCCATGGACAAGGACTTGCCGGTTTCGATCATCGTATTCGACGTAAACGAGACCCTTCTCGACATCACGACGCTCGAGCCCCTTTTCGAACGTGTCTTTGGTGACGCGTTCGTTCTGCGGGAGTGGTTTGCGCAACTGATCCTGTACTCACAGACGATGACGCTCTCGGGGCTCTACACCCCCTTCGGGGCGCTCGCAGTGGGCAGCCTGAGCATGGTGGCGGCCACCCGTGGCGTGACGCTTGCCGACGCCGACATCAGCGAGCTCAAGACGAGAATGAATGAGATGCCGGCCCATCCGGACGTCGCGCCTGCGCTCACGCGGCTGCGCGATGCGGGCTTCCGGATGGTAACGCTGACGAACTCGGCAAGCGCATCGTCGCCCACGGCGCTTGAGCGCGCTGGGATTGCGCCATTCTTCGAGCGTTCGTTCAGCGTCGAGTCGGTCAGAAAGTTCAAGCCGGCCCCGGAAACCTACCAGCTGGTCGCGTCGGAGCTGGGTGCGGACACATCGGCGCTGTGCCTTGTTGCCTGTCACCTGTGGGATACGATTGGCGCACAGGCCGCCGGTTGGCGCGGGGCACTCATTACGCGTCCGCATAATGCAATCCTGCCCGCAGCAGAGGTTCCGGCGCCTGATCTTATTGCGTCTGAGCTGACTGAACTCGCAGATCAGATTGTTCTGCGCTGGAAGCCCGCCTGAGCTTGAAGATCCATCCAATGCAGCCCCTGAAGGGCACTGCATCTGACAACGAAGTCGTGAGCCTCAGCTCCGGCGTCGACCGGCACCGAAGGGTCTGCGTGCAGGACGGCGCTGATCATCGTCCAGCTTGGGTTTTGGCATCAGCAGGTTCTTGCCGCTCTGCCGCGTAATGGCCTTGTGAGCGCGAATCGCCTCGTCGAACTGCGCCCCGGTCATGGGAATCGAGGGGCTCTTCTCGGCGGGCGTATAGGCGGAAAGCTTCTCCCGGACCAGGAACACACGCTCCGAGATATCGGCCTTCTTCGGCAGACCTTCTGCCATCGCCTGGGCCGCTGGGGTCAGCGCGTAGAGCTCGCCGTCCGCAACGATCAGGCCGTGCGTGGCAAGGCGGCGAAAGGACTCCGCCCACAGGTTGGTGGAGTTGATCGGGCAGTCGAGCAACTCGGCTGCGGTCACGATCCCGACCAGTTCGGTCGGCTTTCTTTTTGCAGCAAACAGGGTGGCCAGCAACAACTGGGCGTCAATATCAAGAATCGGGTACATGGAAACGCCTTTTGCGCCGGTTAAGCAATCGAAGCGCGCCATGATGCCTTACTCGGGCCTGGCAAGCACGGTTTACACTGCACACACGGGCTTGGTCGCAACCCGCGCGTCGCGCTCACAGCGCGCTACGACGGGACTTGGCGCCGTTTTCAGCTCCTGCCTGGCCTCACACTACGGACACCGCCGATTGTGCCCCGATCTCTCCGACCGGGGCACGTCCCGTCAGTGCGTGCCGCGGCGCCGGCGGCGTCCGTCGCCATCACCATCGGCGTAGGCATGGCGGGCTGCCGTCATGTCCGCAAGCACGCTGGCAACCTTGTGATTGAGCGAACCGCGCGGCATCACGCCCTTGGAATCCGGCTCGCCTGCTGGAACGCCGGTGAGCACTTCCATTGCTTCGTCGACCGTGCTTACGGGGTAGATGTGGAAACGGCCCTCACGGGCAGCCTCGACCACGTCCTCGCGAAGCATCAGATGACGCACGCTGACCGCTGGAATCACCACGCCCTGAGTGCCATCAAGCCCTCGCGCGGAGCACAGATCGAAGAAGCCTTCGATCTTTTCATTCACGCCACCGATCACCTGGACCTCACCGAACTGGTTCACCGAGCCGGTGATCGCAAGGCGCTGCTCGATCGGCAACTGGGTAAGCGATGACAGCAGGGCGCACAACTCGGCCAGGGAAGCGGAATCGCCCTCGACCGGCGCATACGACTGCTCGAACACCAGGCTGGCAGACAGCGACAGCGGCTGATGGCGCGCATAGCGGGCCGCGAGGAAGGCCGAAAGGATCAGCACGCCCTTGGAGTGGATGGCACCCCCCAGTTCGGCTTCGCGTTCGATATCGACCACATCACCTTCACCGAGCCGAACCGTTGCCGAGATTCTCATCGGATGTCCGAAACGCTCGCCGGCGAGTTCGATCACCACGAGACCGTTGATCTGGCCTGCCCGGGTGCCGCTTGTGGCAATCAGTGTGGTGCCATCAAGCATGGCCTCCCTGACGCGCGTCGGATAGCGGTTGCTTCGCCGTGCCCGGGCTGCAAGCGCAGCCTCGATATGCCCGCGCTCGACGCGCTCGCATTGAGCGAGTCGGGCAAAGTGATCCGCCTCGCGCATCAGGTCGGCGAGAAGGCGGGTCTGCAGGGACAGCCGCGCCGCATCTTCGGCAATGCGGGCCCCCTCCTCCACCAGGCGCGCAACGGCACTGCGATGCAGCGGCAAGAGCTTGGCACTGCGCGCGAGCATCGCCAGAAGCCGGGCGTACTGTTGCTCGTTTTCCGGCGAGCGCGGCAGGTCGTCGTCAAAGTCCGCAGCAACCTTGAACAGCTCAGCGAAGTCGGGGTCGTGCTCCATCAGGGTGTAGTACAGATCGCGGTCGCCGATCATCACCACTTTCAGCCCACACGGTACGGCTTGTGGTTCGAGCGTAAGCGATCCACTCCAGCCCTGCGCCTCGGCAGGTGGCTCGATGCGGATCTCGCTCGAGCGCAGGGTGCGCTTGAGTCCTTCCCACGCAAAGGGCTGGGTCAGCAGACGTTCGGCGTCCACGACGAGATAGCCGCCGTTCGCACGGTGCAGCGCACCAGCCCGGATCAGATTGAAGTGACTGACCTGCGCCCCTTGCTGCACGACGTGTTCGACGCGGCCGATCAGGTTTCCATAGCCCGGATTGTTCTCGAACACGATCGGCGCACCCGTCGATGCGGAGTGATCGACCAGCAGCTTGACCTGGTAGCGGCTGAAGCGACCGCTGTCGTCCGTATCCGCGTCATCGTCGTCCTCATCGAGGACGATGCCATCCACCGCGTAGTCGAGCACATCCTTGACCACTGCATCGAAGAAGGCGAGCACCTCCGGCAAGTCGGCATGACGCGCCCGCATGTCGCGCATCAGGTGCGATACTGCAGGCGTCAGGGCTTCGTTTTCCGCCCGGACCAGCGCCTCGCGCAGGCTCTTGCGCCAGCCGGGGAATTCATTGAGCAGATCCTCGAGTCGGTCGCTCCATTCAGCGACGCGCGACTCGATGGCCTCGCGTTCGCTATCGGGCAAGGCGTCGAACACTTCGGGGGCCATCACCCCCTCTTCGGCCGAGGGCGCAAACACGAAACCGTCCGGTGTCTGCAGCAGCGAGATACCTTCCGCGTTGCACTGTTGCCCAAGCTCGCGTAAGGCCGTGTCCTCGCGGCTCTTGTGCGCTGCCTGCAAGGCCTCGATACGCTCGGTATGAGGGTCGCTGCCAAGCGCGCCCTCGATCGCGGGACCCAGGTCGCGGATGAAGGTCTGCATCTCCGCCCTTAGGGCCGTGCCCCGCCCGGCGGGCAAGGTCAACAGGCGCGGGTGGAGCGGTTCGTCAAAATTGTGGAGGTAGCACAGATCCGGTGGCACAGGCTCCGTCGCCGCGCGCTCGCGCAGGAGGCGAAAGGTGGTGGCATGCTTGCCACTGCCGGCTTCACCGAGGACGAAGACGTGATAATCGGTATGCCCCATCGAGAGCCCGAACTGAAGCGCCTCCATCGCCCGGGCCTGTCCCAGATCGCCGGGATGGTCATCGAGCGTGGCGGTGGTCTCGAAGGAGAATTGATCGGGGCTGCAGCAGGCCCGCAGCTGGGCAGCGGACAGAGGCGCAATATCGGCCATGTTCTTGTTCTCCGGAAGCCGAAACGAAGGTGACTGGCCCGATCGCGACGACCGGGCACCCTACATCTTTACCTCTGTTGCGGCCGCGGGCAAGCCTCAGACGGGAATCAGCGCCCGCTCGTACGTCGCATCGGACCGTCACCCCAACGCAGATCAAAGGGCTCGTTCTCGAACTGCGGATACAGATTGTCGTGTTCCATCAGCAAACGCATGATGGTCATGGCATGCTCAGCGGGGAATCCCTGGCGCTTTCCACCGCGCGTATCGGTCATCAGGTTCGAAATGTACTGGCGACACTCCCTTGTACCCCAGATCAGGTCAATGCCCCGCAAGTGGGGAAACCGGTCGTAAAGGGCGGTGGTGTCAGTTTTTCGCGGCAGATTGCCGCAGCGTGCGTTCAAGGTACAACTCCTCGTGCTCTCAAATTCAGCCACGTCCAGTGACCAGTTCAGAAATATGGCTTCTGTCGTTTACGGCGTTTACGGCGTTTACGGCGTTTATTATCTCTAAAGATATAGGTTCTGAAAGTGTTTAATGCGACTGAATCAGCCTCAGCGTGCGGGTATTCACGAATTGCTCCCCAATTTGGGCTGAGCTATCCGTAGTAACCACAACAAACGAAGTGCTTTTACTTGCTTGACCACGGACAAGGCACTGTGGAACAGTCGGCTGCAGGATCAGTCGAAAGTCAAAAACCTGCGTACCCCACCATGAAAGTCATCCCGATCCACAACACTGCTTCGCTTCCCCTGCCTGAACCCGCGTCGGTTCAGGACGGCCCGCTGTTCGACCGTCGCGGCCGGAACGTGCGTGACCTGCGGATCTCGGTAACCGATCGCTGCAACTTCCGCTGTGTGTACTGCATGCCGCGTGAGGTCTTCGACAAGGACTACCCCTTCCTGCCGCGGACACAACTGCTGAGCTTTGAAGAGATCTACCGTGTGGCCCGGCTTTTTGTCGAACGTGGCGTACGCAAGATCCGCATCACCGGCGGCGAGCCCCTTCTGCGCAAGGACATCGAGCGCCTGATCGGCATGCTTGCGAAACTGGACGACGTGGAGATCACGCTGACCACGAATGGCGTGCTCCTCCCGAAACTGGCGCAGACCTTGCGCGACGCGGGCCTGCATCGCGTAACGGTGAGCCTGGATGCGCTCGACGATCAGCTCTTCCGCAGCATGAACGATGCCGACTATCCGGTGGCGCGTGTCCTTGAGGGCATCGATGCGGCGAAGTCCGCGGGTTTTGACGCAATCAAGGTCAACATGGTGGTCAAGCGCGGCAGCAACGATCAGGACATCGTTCCGATGGCCGGGCACTTCCGCAACAGTGGCCACATCCTGCGCTTCATCGAATTCATGGACGTTGGTGCCAGCAACGGCTGGAAGATGGATGAAGTGCTGCCGTCGCGCGATGTCATCGAGCGCATTGGCACACACTTCCCGCTCGAGCCCATCGACCCCAATTACGAGGGTGAAGTCGCCGAGCGCTGGCGCTATCGGGACGGCGGCGGCGAGATCGGCGTCATTTCGTCGGTCACCCAGGCGTTCTGCAGCACCTGTACCCGCATCCGGCTATCAACCGAAGGCAAGCTCTACACCTGCCTTTTCGCGCAGCAGGGACACGATCTGCGTGACCTGCTGCGCAGCGGCGCGGACGACCGTCGGCTCGATGCCGCGATTGCCGGAGTGTGGACACAGCGCGACGACCGCTACTCCGAGATTCGCACCGCAGCCACGGCCTCGCGCCCCAAGATCGAAATGTCCTATATCGGCGGCTGAGCTGCTGTTTCGGGCAGGCGGTCGAACTCGTCGATTTCGTCGAGGCGCGCCGACTCGATTTTCTGGAAGTGCGCAGTGATCTTGCGACTCGAGGTCTGCACGTCCTGCACGTCCTTGCTGGCCTGATCGATGTGCCGCGCAAGCGCATTCATGCGCTCGTCAAAGCGGTGAAAATCCTTTGCCAGCTTGCCCAGCGCATCCTGGATGACGTGGATCTGCTTGCGCGTCTCGACATCCTTGAGCACAGCACGCGCCGTATTGAGCACCGCCATCAGCGTGGTGGGTGACACGATCCAGACCCGCTTGCCCTGTGCATAGGCAATGACCTCGGGATGATAGGCGTGCAGTTCGGCGAACACGGCCTCGGCGGGCAGGAACATCATCGCACCATCGGATGTCACGCCGGGCAGGATGTACTTGCCTGCGATCGCATCCACATGGCGGCGCACGTCGGCCCGGAACGCCACCTGCGCGGCCTTGCGATCGAGTTCCGCGAGACTGCTGTCGAACATGCGGTGATAGTTCTCCAGCGGGAACTTCGCATCCACGGCCACCATCCCGGTTGGCTCGGGCAGTTTGAGCACACAGTCGGCCCGGGTATTGTTGGGCAGGGTCGATTGGAATTCGAACGCGTCGGGCGGAAGCGAATTGCGTACCAGGGCTTCGAGCTGTACTTCACCAAACGCCCCGCGTGCCTTCTTGTCGCCCAGAAGCTCCTGGAGGCTGACCACGTTCGTGGTGAGGCCGTCGATCTTCTTCTGCGCCTCGTCGATGGTGGCGAGGCGGGACATGACACTGGCAAAGGTGTCGTTGGTCTTGCGGAAACCCTCGTCGAGACGCTCGTTCACCTGCCCGGCAAGCGTCTGCAGACGGCCATCGACGCTGTGTGTCAGCGCTTCGATACTGCGCGAAAGCTGCACTGAGGCCGCACCCAGTCCGCGTTGCAGGATTTCCCTGTCGGCGCGGGCGTGATCGCCGATGCGGTCGGTCTGCCGGGTCAGCCCATCGTGAAGGTCACGCAGCAGATCGCGATGCTGTGCTGCAAGCTGCTGGTCCAGGCGTTCCCCGAGCTTCGATTGAACGTCGCGCTCCAGGCGACCGGTGCGCATCACGACCCAGAGCAGGAGCACAAGCACCAGCGCGAGCATCCCGAGCAGGACAAGCTCGGCATTACTGAATATCTGCATCATTTCAACCCAATGCCCTCAGGCTCGCCAGCGGGGGGCGCGACAGCAGGCCGCGGGTGCCGATCCATCCTCCAAGCATCACGCCTGCCGCCCCTGCAAGGCTCGACAGCAGCAAGGGCCAGCCCGAAGGGATGTAGTCCATCCTGAACACGAAGTGTGCAAGAGCCCACCCGATCGCCGTTGCGCCGATACCGGCCAGCACACCGGCCACGCCGCCGAGCGCAATGAACTCGGCGCTCAAGGCCTGCCGCACCTGGCGATTTCGTGCGCCGAGCGTGCGCAGCATGGCAAGTTCGAATTCACGCTCGTCATGGGTCGACTGCAGCGCCGCATACAGCACCACCAGCCCTGCCACCACTGCAAAGCCGAATACGAACTGCACGATCAGAATCAGCTTGTCGGTCATGGTCTTGACCTGGGTGAGCACCGCACCAATGTCGATTACCGACAGATTGGGGAAGGCGGCCACCAGGCGCGTGGTGAAGTCATGCTGCTCCAGTGGAAGGTGGAAACTGGTGATCAGGCTTGCCGGATAGTCTTCCAGCAGCCCTTCGGACGCAATGAAGAAGAAGTTCACCCGCATCGAATCCCAGTTCAGCTCGCGCACACTGGTCACCGGTGCTTCGACCTGCTGGCCGGCCACCTCGAAGCGCACGCTGTCGCCCAGCTTGATGCCAAAGGTTTCGGCGAGCCCCTTCTCCACGGAAAACTGCGCAGTTTCGCCCGCGCCATGCCACTGTCCGTCGATGATCTCGTTTCCCTCGGGCAGCGCACTCGAATAGGACAGATTGAATTCTCGCGCAGCGAGCCGGCGCGTACGGGTGTCCTCGAAGCTGTCCGGCTTTACCGCCTCGCCATTGATGGCAAGCATGCGGCCACGGATCATCGGCTCGACCCCGGGGCGCGCAAGGCCTTCAGCGACGAAGAAGTCTTCCAGCGCTGCGCGCTGGTCGGGCTGAATATTGATCACGAACCGGTTGGGCGCATCGGCCGGCGTCATGTTGCGCCAGTCGTTCAGCAGGTCGCCACGGACAAGGGTCAGCAACAGCAAGGCCGTCATCCCCAGGCCAAGCGCAGCGACCTGAATCACGCTCGGCACCATGCGTCGCCCGAGTGCAGCAATCCCGTATCGCCAGCCGCCGCCCCTCAGACTGCCCCGCCCCTTGAACCGGGTGGCGAGATGCAGCACAAACCAACCGGCAAGGGCATACACGCCAAGCGCCACCGCAAAGCCGCCCGCCACGGCGACCCCGAGCCGGACATCGGCAGCAATCCAGAAGATCAGCCCCAGCAGGGCCAGCAAACCGAGCCCCCATGCGCTGTTGCTGAGTGGCTCTGCCGAGGAGAATTCACGTCGCAGAACCCGCAGCGTCGGCACCGCCCCGAGGCGAAGCAACTGCGGCAGCACGAAGCCGATCAGGAGCGCCATGCCGACCAGCAGACCATGCGCGAGCGGCAGCATTGACGGTGCGGGCAGTTCGGTAGCCAGCACCTCACGCAAGCCGCTCCCGAGCCCCCACTGCACGCTCCAGCCCAGTGCGCTGCCGAGCGCGGCAGCGACCAGACCGAAGATCAGAAACTCACCGATGACAATTCCCAGTACTTGCGCCTGGCGTGCGCCGAGACAGCGCATGACGGCGCACGCGTCGAGGTGGCGCTGCATGAACCGCCGAGCCGACAGCCCGACTGCAACCGCTGCCAGAATCACCGCCAGCAAGGCGGCCAGCCGCAGAAAGCGCTGTGCCTGATCGAGCGCGGCGCGAACCTCGGGGCGGGCATTCTCGATGGTCTCAACCGATTGACCGCGCCCCAGCGCGCTCCGCGCCCACTGCTCGTATGCACTCACGGCTTCGGGGGTGCCCGCCAGATGAAGCCGCCAGTTCGCACGGCTGCCGGCCGTGATCAGGCCGGTGTCCGCAAGATCGGAGAGATTGAAGATGGCCCGCGGCAGCAGACTGAAGAAGTTGGCGCCGCGATCGGACTCGAAGCTGATCATGCCGCCGACCCGGAACGTCTGCAGGCCGAGACTGACGGCATCTCCCGTCTTCAGCCCAAGCTGCGCGAAAAGCCGTTCGTCCAGCCATACTTCTCCTGGCGCCGGCGACCGCCCTGCCTCGGCGTCGGGCTGATTCGGCCCGGGCGCGAGACGCACGGAACCACGCAGCGGATAGCCGTCCTCAACCACCTTGACGCCGGCCAGCACCGCATCGTCCTCGGTACTGGCCATGCTGGTGAACAGAACCGTAGACGCCACGCGCAGTCCGCGCTGACGCGCCTCGTCCGCAAACGAATCCGGCCACGGTTGATCAGCCCGCAGCAGCAGATCGCCGCCAAGCAGCTGGTTGGCTTCGCGGTCGAGCCCACGCCCGACCCGGTCGGCGAGAAATCCGACGCTGGTCAGGCTGGCGACGGCGATGATGATGGCAAGACCCAGCAGATGCAGTTCGCCGGCACGGAAGTCGCGACGCATCATGCGAAAGGCAAGACGGAGAGTGTTCATGAGCTGCTAACGGGACGTAATGCGGAGATGGACGGTCCCGCGGTGAATCGGTTCAATACGTGGCTCACTTCCCGGCCGGAAGCAGGCGATTGACCAGTTCCACCCAGTAGGCCACGCCGACGGGAAGAATCTCGTCGTTGAAGTCGTAATTGGGGTTGTGCAGCATGCAGCCGCCCTCCCCCGGTCCATTGCCGATCCAGACATAGGCGCCGGGCTTGCGCTGCAGAAAGTAGGAGAAATCCTCTGCCCCCATGCTCGGCCTTGCCATTGTGTCGACCTTGTCTGCGCCCACCAGGCTGGTTGCGGTTTCCACGCACAGCGCTGCTTCGGCCGGGGTGTTGATCGTCGGCGGATAGCCGCGGCGGTACTCGAAATCGACACGCACGCCAAAGGCGTCGCCGATGCCCACGCAGAGTTCTCCCAGGCGCTGTTCGATACGTTGTTGCACGAGCTCGGAGAAGGCGCGCACGGTACCGGAAAGCTCGGCGCGATCCGGAATCACGTTGTAGGCCTCTCCGGCGTGAAACTGCGTCACCGACACCACGGCAGCATCCGCCGGGTCCAGCGTGCGCGACACGATAGTCTGGATTGCCTGCACCAGCGCGGCACCGGCTGCGACAGGGTCGGCGCCAAGGTGGGGCATCGCGGCATGGGCGCCGGTGCCGAGAACACGGATATCGAAACGATCGGCGCTTGCCATCACCGGCCCCGCGTGCACTGCAAACTGCCCGGCAGGGATGCCCGGCCAGTTGTGCATGCCGAAAACGGATTCCATCGGGAAGCGCTCGAACAGACCATCCTCGATCATGACGCGACCGCCGCCCTCGCCCTCTTCTGCAGGCTGGAAGATCAGGTAGACCGTGCCATCGAAGCCTTTGTGCTCGGCGAGCACCTGCGCGGCCCCGAGCAGCATGGTGGTATGGCCATCATGACCGCAGGCGTGCATGCAGCCTTCGTGCGTCGAGCGGTGCTCGAAGGTATTACGCTCGGTGATCGAGAGCGCGTCCATGTCGGCGCGAAGGCCGATGGCGCGCAGACTGCGACCGGCGCGAATCACGCCGACCACGCCGGTACCGCCGATACCCTGATGCACCTCGATTCCCGCCGTTTCGAGCTCCTTGACCACGACCGATGCGGTCCGGTGCTCCATGAAGGCGAGCTCGGGGTGAGCATGGATATCGCGACGAATGGCCTTCAGGCGGGAATGGGCTGGACGAACTCGGTCAATGACACTCATGATCTGGCGATGGCTAAGGCCTGTCTTTGCGCTGTGTTGCTTTCAGTGTATTACAGGTTATCCGTCATTGCCGCGCAGCGTGAAAAGGGCACAATAGAGCAAGTCAAACCAATTCGGGTGCGCCCCAAAAATGGGCGCGCCCGGAAATGGTGCATAAATCGTACATTTCCCGCCAAATCCGAGCGTTTTTACATGGCGCGGGAATTGCTCCAACACAGAACATTCTGCCAGCGAAAAGGAAGCATCCATGTCGATTCATGTGGCGCTGTCTCACGTCACCACCTATCACTACGATCGCCCGATCAACCTTGGCCCGCAAGTTGTCCGTCTGCGTCCCGCGCCACATAGCCGGACCAGCATACTTTCGTATTCGCTTCGGGTGCTTCCCGAAGATCACTTCATCAACTGGCAGCAGGATCCCCAGTCGAACTACCTTGCCCGGCTCGTGTTCGAGAAGCCAACCGACCACTTCAAGGTCCAGGTTGACCTCGTCGCCGAGATGTCGGTGATCAACCCCTTTGCCTTCTTCCTTGAGCCCTATGCGGAGAACTTCCCGTTCAAGTACGAAGCATCGCAGAACCACGAGCTTGCGCCCTACCTGCTCAAACTTCCGCTGACGCCGAAGTTCGAGGAGTACCTGGAGACGATCGACCTCACCGAACGCCGCAGCGTCGACTTCCTGGTGAAGGTCAATAGCGACCTGTACTCCCACATCGGCTATCTGATTCGCCTCGAACCCGGCGTACAGACCCCGGAAGAAACGCTGGTCAAGAAGTCCGGCTCGTGCCGCGACTCGGCATGGCTGCTCGTGCAGTTGATGCGCCACCTCGGCCTCGCTGCGCGTTTCGTGTCCGGCTACCTTATTCAGCTCACTGCCGACGTCAAGTCGCTGGACGGCCCGAGCGGACCGGAGCAGGACTTCACCGACCTGCATGCATGGTGCGAGGTCTATCTGCCCGGCGCAGGCTGGATCGGCCTTGATCCGACCTCGGGCCTGTTCGCCGGCGAAGGCCACATTCCCCTCGCCTGCTCGCCCGACCCAACGTCCGCTGCGCCCATCACCGGCGCACTCGAGAAGTGCGAGGTCACCTTCGAGCACGAAATGAAGGTCACCCGGATCTGGGAAGCGCCCCGCGTAACCAAGCCCTACACCGAAGAGCAGTGGGACGAAATCGTTCGCCTCGGACATGCAATCGACGGCGAGCTCAACGAGCACGACGTGCGCCTCACCCAGGGTGGCGAACCCACCTTTGTTTCAGTGGACGACGCCGAAGGCGACGAATGGAACACCGCGGCCATGGGCCCGGACAAGAAGCGGCTGTCGACTGACCTGTATCACCGCCTGCGCAACAAGTACGGCCCGAACGGGCTGGTGCACTTTGGTCAGGGCAAGTGGTATCCGGGTGAGCAACTCCCGCGCTGGTCGCTGAACTGCTACTGGCGCAAGGATGGCGAACCGATGTGGTCGCGCCCCGATCTGATTGCCGACGAAAGCAAGCCCGGCACCGCAGACGATGTCATCGCCGGCACCTTCCTGCGCAGTGTCGCGAACAAGCTCGGCCTTGCACCCGAGTACGTCTTCCCCGCCTACGAAGATGTGTTCTATTACATGTGGCGCGAGCGTCGCCTGCCGGCAAACGTTGACCCGTTCGACTCACGGATCGACGACGAAATGGAACGCGAGCGCCTGATGAAGGTATTCACGCAGGGCCTGGCCAAGGTCTGCGGCTATGCCTTCCCGATCACGCGCAATGCGGTTTCAGGCGAATGGCAGACTGGGCCATGGTTCCTGCGCAGCGAACGCTGCTATCTGTTCCCTGGCGACTCGCCCATGGGCTACCGTCTGCCGCTCGACTCGCAGCCTTGGGCCGTGGCGGGTGATCGCCCTGTCATTCATCAGCCCGACCCCTTCGATTACTACCCGCCGCTGCCGGCACATGCCGCGCTCAAGCTCCAGCTCGGGCCCGCATCGCGACCCGATGGCGCGACCTTGCGCCGTTCCGGCAGTACTGGCGTCGTGACCGGCGTCGGCGCGGACAGTGGCGCCGGCAGGGGTGTTTCGACGGCACCTGCCCATGGTGGCACGAGCTCGCTGGCGGAATCGACCGGGCGCCGTCCGGAACTCAAGCAATCCGCCGGCTGGATTTCGCGCACCGCCATGTGCGCGGAAGCACGTAACGGCGTCCTTTACGTTTTTATGCCGCCGACCGAAAGCCTCGAGGATTACCTTGAGATCGTTGCGGCAATCGAGGCGACCGCCGAAGACCTCAAACAGCCCGTCATGCTCGAAGGCTACGAGCCGCCGCGCGACCCCCGTGTCCAGCACTTCCGCATCACGCCCGACCCCGGCGTCGTAGAGGTCAACGTCCATCCGGCGACGAGCTGGGACGAGCTCGTCGATCAGACCGAGCACCTGTACGAAGCGGCTCACCACTCCCGTCTGTCGAGCGAGAAGTTCATGGTCGACGGACGCCACACCGGAACCGGTGGCGGCAACCACTTCGTGATGGGCGGCGCAACGCCGGCGGATTCGCCCTTCCTGCGCCGGCCGGATCTCCTGCGCAGCCTGATCAGCTTCTGGCACAACCACCCGAGCCTGTCCTATCTGTTCTCGGGCATGTTCATTGGCCCGACCTCACAGGCGCCGCGGATCGACGAGGCCCGCAACGACTCGGTTGCAGAGATCGAACTCGCGTTCAAGGAGATGACGCGGGTCATCGAAACGTCGCCGAACGGCTGCCCGCCGTGGATCGTCGACCGCCTGCTGCGCAACCTGCTGATCGACGTCAGCGGCAATACCCACCGCGCAGAGTTCTGCATCGACAAGCTGTACTCGCCCGACGGCCCGACCGGGCGCCTTGGCCTGCTCGAGATGCGCGCCTTCGAGATGCCGCCGCACGCACGCATGAGCCTGGCTCAACAGCTGTTGCTGCGCGCTCTGATCGCACGCTTCTGGAAAGACCCCTACACCCCGCCGAAGCTCGTGCGCTGGGGAACGGAACTGCACGACCGCTTCCTGCTGCCGCATTTCATCTGGCAGGATTTCTGCGACGTCATGGAGGATCTCCAGGCGGACGGCTATCCGATCAAGGCGGAATGGTTCGCGTCACATCTCGAGTTCCGTTGCCCGAAATACGGCGACTATACGGTCAAGGGGATGACGCTTGAGATCCGCGCTGCCCTCGAACCCTGGCACGTCATGGGTGAAGAAGGCGCTGCAGGTGGCACCGCACGTTACGTCGACTCCTCGCTCGAACGCGTTCAGGTGAAACTCACCGGTGCTGCGCCGGATCGTTATGTCGTCACCTGCAACGGCGTTCCGGTTCCGATGCAGCCGACCGGTGTGGTTGGCGAGTTCGTCGCCGGCGTGCGTTATCGCGCCTGGCAGCCGCCGTCGGCCCTGCATCCGACGATCGGCATAGACAGTCCCCTCACCTTCGATCTGGTGGACACCTGGAATCAGCGCAGTATTGGCGGCTGCCAATACCACGTGGTGCACCCGGGCGGACGCAACTACGATGACTTCCCGGTCAACGCATTTGCTGCCGAAAGCCGGCGCATCGCACGTTTCTTCCAGATGGGTCACACACCGGGCAAGATGGTCGTTGGTGAAGTTCGCACACACCCGGAGTTCCCTTTCACGCTAGACTTGCGCCATTATTAATGTGCACGCCGCCCCCGGATCATCCCGGGGTGCGGCGTTATTGTGTGAAAACATGCCGGCTGGTCTCATAAACAATTACCCGCGCAGCGACAATCGTTTCGACGAAATGTTGTCCGAAAGCGGTACGGCACGTCCGCACTGGCAGGCATTTGCCGAACGGATCGAGAGCTTCTCCGACGACGTTCTGACCCAGCGGTCTGACTTCGTGCGCGGTGCAATCGAAGCGGACGGCGTCAGTTACAACGTCTACGCCGACCCCAAGGGCACCAAACGCCCCTGGGAACTCGACATGCTGCCCCTGATCGTCGGCAATGACGAATGGCAGATGCTGTCGTCGGCGATCGCTCAGCGCGCACGCCTGATGAACGCCATTCTTGCCGACCTGTACGGACCGCAACACCTGCTGTCCGAAGGTCTGCTGCCATCGGCACTGGTGTTCGGCCAACATGGATTCAAGTGGCCCGCCCGCGGGGTGGTGCCGCCAGGCAATGTCTGGCTTTTCAGCTACGCTGCCGATCTTGCGCGGGCCCCGGACGGTCAGTGGTGGGTGATCGCCGACCGCACGCAGGGCCCTTCGGGTGCGGGTTATGCGCTGCAGAACCGGATCATCGTTTCGCGGGCGTTCCCGGACGCCTTCCGTGAGCTGCACGTCAATCCCCTTGCCAACTATTTCCGCACCATGCAGGACAGTCTCGCGCGCCTGGCCCCTTCCGATGGCGAAGTCCCGCTGACCGTTCTGCTCACCCCCGGCCCATACAACGAAACCTATTTCGAACACGCCTTCCTGGCGCGCTACCTGGGCTTCCCGCTGGTCGAGGGGCAGGACCTCACGGTGCGCGACAATACGGTGTATCTCAAGACCTTGCGCGGTCTGCGACGCGTGCATGCCATTCTGAGACGTCTCGACGACGACTTCTGCGATCCGCTCGAACTGCGCTCGGATTCGGCGCTCGGCGTTGCAGGCCTGCTGGGCGCAATCCGCGCCGGGCGCGTACTGATGGCCAATGCGGTCGGCAGCAGCGTGCTCGAGTCCGGCGCCCTGTTTGGTTTTCTGCCCGCAATCTGCGAGCGACTCCTTGGCGAGAAAATCGCCATGCCATCGGTCGCGAGCTGGTGGTGCGGCGAGCCGCCTGCTCTTGAATACGTGCTCGAGCACCTCGACGAACTCGTGATCAAGCCCGCCTTCCCCAGCATGCGGATGGAGGCGGTCTTTGGCCACGAGCTCAAGGGCGAGGCACGCAAGCAGATGATCGAAAGCATCCTCGCCCAGCCGCATGCCTACGTTGCGCAGGAATGGGTGCGGCTATCCCAGGCACCGGTATGGAACCATCGGCTCGTGCCGCGCTCGGTCGGTATTCGCGTCTTTGCGAGCGCCACGCCCGAGGGCTACACCGTAATGCCAGGTGCGCTCGGCCGGGTCGCGCCGCGTGCCGGGATGGAAGTCATCTCGATGCAGCGCGGCGGTCTGTCGAAGGACACCTGGGTGCGGGCAGAAGCGCCTGTGGTGCGGCATACCCTGCTCAAGCGCCGGCTCGGCGTCATCGATCTCGTTTGTGGTGGGGCCGACATTCCTTCGCGGGTGGGTGAGAACCTGTTCTGGATGGGACGCTACGCCGAACGCGTCGAAGCCAGCGCCCGGTTGCTGCGAGCCGCGCTCGCCCGCGCCTCCAGCACCGACTCCGAGGCTGAGCAAGGTCTTGCGGGTCTGCTGCAGGCCACGCGTCGCCTTGGCATCGTGGTCGATGCCGAGGATGAGGACAAACCCGACGACGTTCAGTCACAGTTGCTGCGCGCGCTGCTCGATCATACCCAGCCGGGCTCGGTCGCAAGCAACCTTCGCGCCCTCAGTTTCTCCGCCAGTCAGGTGCGGGAGCGGCTGTCTTCCGACAACTGGCACGCGCTGAATCGCCTCGAACAGCTCCTCGCGGAAGACATCACCAGCACGGACCAGGCCATGTCCGCGATCGATCGGGTCATGCAGTCGTGCATCTCCCTCGCCGGTTTCGCCATGGACGACATGACGCGAGACGAAGGCTGGCGCTTCCTCATCCTCGGACGCCGCATCGAGCGCCTAGAAGGCCTTTCCGGCCTGATGAGCGTCCCGATGCAATCCAGACCCGAGGCACGCGAACGCATGTTCGAATGGCTGCTGGAAGCCGCAAACTCGATCGTGACCTATCGTGCGCGCTATCGTCGCATGCCCGAATTGCTGCCTGTTCTTCACCTGCTGGTCTTCGACCGCACCAATCCGCATTCGGTGGGATTCCAGGTCGACGTCCTGCAGAAGTATCTCGCACGCAGTTCGCGCGAGCTCGGCCACCCTTACCCCTCGCTGATGATCGACCCACTGGCGCGTCGCCTGGAGAACTTCGACCTCACGCGCTTCGAAGCCGATGACTGCGAACTTGCGCTCGGTACGCTCACCACCCTGCTCAACGAATCGATCAGCGCGGCGTTCAAGCTCTCGGACGAAGTGCATCGACGCTACTTCACCCACACCTTGCGCCCGATGCAGCTGCGGAGGGTTGCATGACCGCCATTCGCTATCATATCCGCCACGACACGCTGTATCGCTACGATCAGCCGGTCGGCGAGTCGCGCCAGATGCTGCGCCTCACACCCCGCGAACTGCCGGGCCAGCGCTGTATTTCGCACCGGATCGTCGTGACTCCGGAGCCCCAGCGTACGGAAGACTTCCCCGACGGTTTCGGTAATCCGGTGCGCTCGCTGCACTTCGAGCAGGACCACGACACCCTCCTCATCCGCGCCGATAGCTGGGTCGAACTCGATCCGCGTCCGCAGCCCGATCTCGCCGCCTCCCCCCCTTGGGAGGAGGTACGGGACGAGCTCACCTATCGCGCAAAACACATCATGAGCCCGAAGCAGCTCGAGGCCAGTGCGTTTCTCTTCGAGTCCACCCACGTTCGCGTCAAGCGCGACTTTGCCGACTACGCTGCCGCCGATTTCAGCGAAGGCAGACCGCTGCTCGAGGCTGTTCATGGGCTGATGCAGCGCATCAACAAGGAATTCATCTTCGATCCCGAAGCGACGGACAACTCGACACCCGTCACCGAGGTGCTTGAGAACCGTCGCGGGGTGTGTCAGGACTTCGCACATCTGATGCTTTCCTGCCTGCGCTCGATTGGAGTCGCCGCGCGTTATGTCAGCGGCTACATCCTCACCCGACCGCCTCCGGGAAAGCCGCGCATGGTGGGTGCAGATGCGACGCACGCCTGGGTTTCGGTGTTCTGCCCTGTTACCGGCTGGATTGATTTCGACCCCACCAATTCGCTGATCCCGGACCGTGAGCATGTCACCATCGGCTGGGGACGCGATTTCGGCGACGTATCGCCCTTGCGTGGGGTGATTCTCGGCGGCGGCGGTCACGAACCCGAGATCGCTGTCACGATGGCACCCGAGGCCGAATTCGAGTCCCTGTATACCGACGCAGATGCGCCGGTCGCCGACCTGTTGCAGGGCAACTACGAGATGCAGTCACAGGAGCAATAGGCCTCAGCGGCCGACCGCTCCGTTCGACACGCGCAGATTGAAACTCTATTACGCGGACCACTTCGTACTGCCCCTGCCCGAGGGACATCGCTTCCCGATGGTGAAATACGCCCGGCTGCGCGAACGCCTGCTGGCCTCGGGTCAGTTCGACGCGAGCGACTTCCGTGTGCCTGATGCCGCCAGCGACGAAGCCATCCTGCGCGCACACGATGCCGGATACCTGACGCGGGTGCGAGACGGTGAGCTCGACAAGGCCGAGATCCGCCGCATCGGTTTTCCGTGGTCGGCCGGGATGGTCGAGCGCTCGCGGCGTTCCGCAGGCGCAACGCTTGCGGCCTGTCGTACGGCAATCGACGAGGGCTGCGGGGTCAATCTCGCGGGCGGCACCCATCACGCCCATCGTGACTGCGGCTCGGGTTTCTGCGTCTTCAACGATGCGGCCATCGCCGCCCTGGCGATGCGCGCAGAGGGGCGTGCACGGCGGATTGCGGTGATCGACTGCGACGTCCATCAGGGCGACGGAACGGCGTCCATTCTTGCAGCGGAAGCCGATATCTTCACCTGCAGCCTTCATGGCGAACGGAACTTCCCCTTCCGCAAGCAGACCAGCGACCTCGACATCGCCCTCCCCGACGACACCGCCGACGAAGCCTATCTTGCCGCACTCGATACCGCGCTCGCCCACGTGTTCGGGGTGTTCAGGCCGGAGCTCGTGATCTACCTTGCCGGCGCCGACCCCTATCGCGGCGATCGCCTCGGCCGCCTTTCCCTGAGTATCCAAGGGCTGGCATCACGCGATGAAAGAGTGCTCGCTCGGTGCAGGGCTGCATCTGTCCCCGTTGCCGTGGCGATGGCGGGTGGCTATGCCCACGAGATCGACGACACGGTCAGCATTCACGTTGGCACAGTCCTCACCGCAGCCCGCCTGTTTGCCTGAGCGACAACTGTTTGCACCGACGGCGGTCAAAGCCCGGTAGGGTGGCGACCTCAGGACCACGAGAACGGAGCACGGATTCATGAACAAGGACGCGCAAAACGCCTGGAGCGGACAGGTCCGTCTGATCGGCGTGGACTTCACCTCGGCTCCACGACCGCGCAAACCGATCACGGTCGCGTGCGGTCACCTGAGCGGACAGTGCGTGTTCCTGGAATCACTCGAAACCTGTGTCGACTGGACGGCATTCGAAGCCGTGCTGGCGCGCCCCGGCCCCTGGCTCGGCGGCTTCGACTTTCCCTTCGGACTGCCGCGCGAGGCGGTGCTCGATCTGGGCTGGCCACTGGAATGGGCTGCGCTCGTCAGACACTGCGTGATCCTGGGGCGCGAGCGGTTCCGCACCATCCTCGACGAATACCGTCAGACCCGCCCGTTCGGACAACGCTACGCGCATCGCCAGACTGATCGCCCGGCGCATTCCCACAGCCCGCTGAAACTCGTCAACCCGCCGGTCGGACTCATGTTTTTCGAAGGCACACCAAGACTGCTCGAAGCGGATGTTACCGTGGCCGGCATGCACTGCGCCGACCCGGCACGGGTTGCGGTTGAGGCCTACCCCGGCCTGCTTGCGCGCAGTATTACGCTCGACTCCTACAAGAGCGACGAAAAAAAGAAACAGACCTCCGTGCGTCACGAAGCCAGAAAGCGTATTGCCATCGCCTTGCGCGAGGGGGCACACCCGCTCGGGCTCAGGCTGGCGGGCGACAGCGCCTTGATCGAACAGATCATCGCCGACGCCAGCGGCGACCTGCTCGACGCAACACTTGCGCTCGTTCAGGCGGGCTGGAGCCTGCAGGCGGGTCCGCCGAACTTCGGTCTGCAGGACGGTTTCGATCCGCTCGAAGGCTGGATTGCGGGCCTTGCCTAGGCGTACGGTGAGGCACGCCCAAGGCAACAAAGATCAGATCACGCCCTGAGCGAGCATGGCATCGGCGACCTTGACGAAACCCGCCACGTTCGCGCCATCCACGTAACTCACCGAGCCATCCTCGCGCTGGCCATAACGAAGGCAGGCGGCGTGAATGCCTTTCATGATCTCGAGCAATCGACGATCGACCTCTTCACGCGTCCATGCGAGGCGCATCGCGTTCTGGCTCATCTCCAGGCCGGAGGTGGACACGCCACCCGCATTACTCGCCTTGCCCGGCGCGTAGAGCACACCGCGCTTTTCGAATATTGTCACGGCCTCGGCTGTCGACGGCATATTGGCGCCTTCGGCAACGCAGGTCACACCGTTGCCCACCAGCACTTCGGCGTCGTGTCCGTTCAGCTCGTTCTGGGTCGCACAAGGCAAGGCGACATCCACCGGCACGTGCCACGGACTCCGCCCCGCTTCAAACCGGGCACCGACGCGTTCAGCGTACTCACTGACACGCCCGTAGCGATGATTCTTCACATCCATCAGGATCTCGAGTTTCTCAACGGTAAATCCGTCATCATCAATGACCGTTCCGCTGGAATCCGACACCGTAATCACTCGAGCACCAAGTGCAATCGCTTTTTCCACTGCATATTGCGCCACGTTACCCGCCCCCGAGACAGAGACGCGCATTCCCTCAAGCGAGCGTCCGACATGGCGCAACATTTCCTCGGCGAAATACACCGTTCCGTACCCGGTCGCCTCAGGGCGCACGAGCGAGCCACCGAAACTCAGTCCTTTTCCCGTGAACACGCAGTCCGCGCGATTCGTGAGCTTCTTCATCATGCCCGTCATGAAGCCGATCTCACGCCCCCCAACACCAATGTCCCCTGCGGGAACATCCGTATCCGCTCCGACATGGCGGAACAGTTCGGAGACGAAAGCCTGGCAAAACCGCATGATCTCGCCCGGGCTGCGTCCCTTGGGGTCGAAGTCGGAGCCACCTTTGCCTCCGCCCATGGGTAAAGTGGTCAATGCATTCTTGAATGTCTGTTCGAAGGCCAGGAACTTGAGGATCGACAGATTGACCGAAGGGTGAAAACGAATCCCGCCCTTGAATGGGCCAATCGCCGAGCTGTGCTGGATACGATAGCCCCGGTTAACACGCACGTCGCCATGGTCATCGACCCAGGACACCCGGAACTGAATGGCCCGTTCTGGCTCTACCAGCCGGTCAAGCAGACCATGTTCTGCATACCGTGGATTGGTTTTGATGAACGGCCACAGACTGACGATGACTTCGGTCACTGCCTGCAGAAACTCTGGTTGCCCGGGATTGCGCTCGGCAACGACAGCTAGAAACTCGGCGGAACTCTGGTACTTCATCCGTGACTCCAGGTTGAAACGCACAAAAGTCGTGCATTTTTACCTAAAGCGGATTTTTATGCACTATTAAAGTGCAGAGCGAACTTAGCGGCGCCTCGTGTGTGCGGCCTCGATGATTTCTGCGATATCGGTGTTTCCATTCGAGCGTGCCCATTCGACAGCACTGACACCCGCTTCATTGCGCCTATCGAGCGGCACGCCCAGATCGACCAGATGGCGCACCAGATCGATATGACCGTTCCGGGCCGCCAGCATCAACACATCGGACTTGTTGGGTGCAAGTGCGTTGATGTCGGCCCCTGCAGCCAGAAGCTTGTCGAACAAGCCCATGTGCCCTTCAAAGGCCGCGTAGTGCAGCGGCGTCCACCCATCGTGATTGAGCGGCGCATCCGCTGCGAGCAGCACGTCCACGACTGCATCGTGCCCACCGAGTACGGCGAGCATCAGCGCAGAGTCACCCGCCAGATTGCGGTAACCGACGCGCGGGCGAAACTTGAGCAAGGCCTCCACGGTTTCAGTGTTGCCTTCGCGGGAGGCGATGATCAGCAGCGTGTTGCCGTTCGCATCCACCGTATTGGGGTCAATGCCCCGCGCCAGCAGACCGGTGAGCTGCCGGGTGTCGCCCATGCGGGCGGAGCTCAGCGCATCGTCGTAGCTGCCCGCCGAAACGGTACCGGCAAGCAGAAAACTGCTCGCGGCCGCGAGCAGGAAGGATCGAATGATTTCAGGCTTTAGCATGGCGGAATAGACGGAAAAAGTTCTCAGTAGTCGCCTGCTCGACGGCATCAAGCGGAAGATCGCGCAATCGCGCGATTTCTTCGGCTACATGCACCACCCATGCAGGCTCGTTGGTCTTGCCCCGATGCGGCATGGGGGCAAGATAGGGCGCGTCCGTCTCGATCAGCATCCGCTCGAGCGGCACCCAGGCAGCGACTTCCTTGAGCGCCTTCGCGTTACGGAAGGTCACGATGCCAGAGAACGAAATGTAGAACCCCATCTCGATGGCCGCCTCTGCGACTTCACGTGACTCGGTGAAACAGTGCATCACCCCGGCACAGTCCGAGGCCTTCTCTTCCTGCATCAGGCGCAGCGTATCCGCGGCCGAATTGCGGGTATGAATGATCAGCGGCTTGCCGCAGGCCCGTGCGGCACGGATGTGCGTGCGAAAGCGCTCACGCTGCCATTCGGGTTCGTCCTTGTGCCAGTAGTAGTCGAGTCCGGTTTCGCCAATCGCCACGACCCGCGGATGGTCTGCCAGGGCGAGCAGACGCTCGACATCGGGCTCTTCGCAATCCGAATTGTCCGGATGCACGCCGACCGACGCCCACAGATTGCCGTGGCGCTCGGCCAGGCTTCGCACGCGCGGAAAGTCCTCGAGATTGACGCTGATGCACAGCGCCTGACCGACACGCTTGTCGGCCATTGCGGCGAGGATTTCGTCCTCACGCGCAGCGAGATCGGGGAAGTCGAGATGGCAGTGTGAATCTACGAACATCAGCTACTCAAAGGGTATGGGTGGGCCGGGCCGAGCCCAGATGACCGGCCAGGATCTGTTCAATGCGGTGACGCAAGGCGACACCGGCCTCGTCGCTGGAAAAATGTACGCCGATACCCGGCGCCTTTCCGCCCTGCGCGCCCGATGGCGTAACCCACACCACGGTACCCGCGATCGGGTGCTTGGTCGGATCGTCCATCAGCTGCAACAGCATGAAGACCTCGTCGCCGAGATTGTAGGTCTTCGGCGTGGGCACGAAGATCCCGCCATTGGCGAGAAAGGGCATGTAGGCTGCGTACAGGGCCGACTTGGAACTGATGTTCAGCGACAGCACGCTCGGACGTGCTACGTGGGTGCGACTGGCTTCGCTCAAGTCCGGGCTCCTTTCACTGCGCGTGCATAGCGCATCAGCATGTCTTCAAGAAATAGGCGAAGGTTCAGCGGGTGCGTGGCGACGCGTCGAATCTGGGCGATCTCATTGTAACAGCTGCTCGCAGCCGCCACGCTCATGCGGCCAGCCAGCGCCGAGAGCGCTTTTTCCTGTGCCGGAAAGAAGCGCACCTGGCCGCCAAGACGCAGGCTGACCACATCCGCGACCCAGCGCTGCATCCACTCCACCAGCGTGCTCAGGCCGAAACCGGCTGCAAGGGCTTCCTTGGATTTGAGCCAGGCCTCCCATTGCCCGGCCAGCCTGAGCGCGTCCGGTTCTCCCGACAGATCGCGCACGAAGCGCTCCAGCAAGCCAACGCCGCCCTGCTCCGCCAGCCGCTTCGCCGCCAGGGGCATGCCGCCTGCCAGTGCAAGCAGGCCCTGCATTTCCGTGCGTTCGCCGGCCAGCCAGGCTGCACGCTGGGCCGCATCGGGACGCGGAAAGCTCCATTGCTGACAACGGCTGCGAATCGTCGGCAGCAACCTGCGCGGTGCCGAGGATACGAGCAAGAAGCTGCAGCCCTCGGGTGGCTCCTCGAGCAGCTTGAGCAAGGCGTTTGCGGTGAAGGTGTTCATTGCCTCTGCCGGATCGAGCACGACCACCCGTTGCGCGCTGTGATGCCCGGTCACTGCGAGCGCGGACTGCAGTTCGCGGATCTGATCGATCACGATCTGATTCGACTTGGGCTTGGCCCCCGTTGCATCGCCTGCAGGCGCATCCTCGCCGGCATCGGCCTGATCTGCCGCCGCGGCCGGGACCACGCGATAGAAGTCCGGATGGTTGCCCGCCTCGCGCCACAGGCAGGCGTCGCAGCGGCCGCAGGCATGACCGTCAGCCAGCGGTGACTCGCACAGCAGGCGGGCGGCCAGGCTTTCAGCCAGTTCGCGCTTGCCCAGCCCCGGCGCCCCGACGAACAGCAGCGCATGCGGGAGCTTGCCCTCGAGCGCAACCAGTCTGCCCCAGGTCGGTTGAAGCCATGGCTGGATCATGCGAAGAAGCGCTCCTTGATCAGGGTCTCGATTTCTTCCCTGATCTGTTCCGGCGAACGATTGGCATCGATCACGCAGATGCGCCCGGGGGCATGGCGGGCGCGTTCGAGGTAGGCCTCACGCACGCGCACGAAGAAGTCCCGCTGTTCGCGTTCAAAGCGGTCGGGATCGGCGCCCGTCGAGGCCACCCGGCTCGCAGCGACCTCGGGAGGCAGATCGAACAGCAGGGTGAGGTCAGGTTGCAGGCCCGGATGCACCCAGGTTTCAAGTGCCGCAAACTTTTCCGGTTCGAGGCCGCGGCCACCGACCTGATAGGCGTAGGTTGCATCGGAGAAACGGTCGCACACCACCCACTCGCCCCGCAGCAGTGCGGGCTCGATGCGCGCTGCAAGATGTTCGCGTCGGGCGGCAAACATGAGCATGGCCTCGGTTTCGAGGTGCATCGGTTCATGCAGCAGGAGCTCGCGCAGCGACTCACCAAGCCGGGTTCCACCGGGCTCGCGCGACTGCTCGACAACGAGCCCGCGTGCGCCCAGCAGCGACACCACGGCGGCAATCTGACTGCTCTTGCCGGCGCCATCGATTCCCTCGAAGGTAATGAAACGCCCTTTCTGCACCTCTGCTTCCAACGGACTACTCCTCAGCGCTGATAGCGATCGACCGCGCGATTATGATCATTGAGATTGCGCGAGAACTCGCTGCTGCCATCCCCGCGTGCAACAAAATACAGAAAATCGGTTTTCTGCGGCCGGACCGCAGCCTCCAGGGAGTCAAGACCGGGCATGGCAATCGGTGTGGGCGGCAGTCCCGCGCGGGTATACGTATTCCACGGATGATCGGTGTCCAGGTGGCGGCGGCGGAGCCGACCGTCGAAATCCTCGCCGAGGCCGTAGATCACCGTGGGATCGGTCTGCAGGCGCATGCCGATGCGCAAGCGGTTGGCAAACACCGATCCCACCACGCTGCGATCCTCCGCGCGGCCGGTCTCCTTTTCGATGATCGAGGCCAGAATGAGCGCTTCGTACGGCGTGCGCAGCGGCGACGTTTCGTCTCGGGCGGCCCAGACTTCGTCGAGGCGCTTGTGCATGATCTGGTAGGCACGTGCAAGCAGCGCCAGCGCGCTCGACTGCTTGTCGAACAGATACGTGTCGGGGAAGAACAGACCCTCCGGGCTCGGCTCACTCGCGCCGATCCGGCTCAGGATCTCCGCGTCGCTCAGCCCTGCGGTATCCGCCTGCAGGTTCGGGTTGGATTCGAGGGCGGCCCGGACCTGGCGGAAATTCCAGCCTTCGACCAGCAGCACCTCGCCCTGCGACACGTCACCCGACGACAGCTTCAGGATCAGCAGCCACGGCGTGATGCCTTCATGCACTTCATAACTGCCGGCCTTGATCAGGCTCGCCTTGCCCGCCAGTCTGGCCAGCCAGTAAAGCACGGCCGGCTTGAGTTCGACGCCGGCGGCGGCGATGGCACTGGCGGCCTGACGCATGTTCGAGCCACGCTGCACGGTAAAATCCACGACCGGCTGCTTGAGCGAAAGCGGGCGATGGGCAAACCACCACCCGACCGATCCCATGATGACGGCGGCCAGCACAACAACGGTAACGAGGCTGAGGAAGAGTTTCTTCATCGAAAATCGTGTGGCATTGCCCGCCGGCCATGACCGGCCGCCAGACAACACCAAGCTAACAAGGGACTGCCGGATCGCGGCGGGGCCCTATAATACTTCATCGCCACGGCCGACGGCCTGCCCCCAAACACCCTGATACTGACCGACAAGACCATGACAACCTGGACAGACTTTCTTTCCGGCGAGGGAGCGACCCTCGACGACAACTTCGTATCGTTCGGCGACGCAACGGCCGAGGCCGCCGCGCTTGCGACAGGAACGCTTGCAGTGCCGCTGCTTCACCTCGGACTGGTACAGAGCACGGGCCCGGACTCGGCCGCTTACCTCCACAACCTGTTTTCCAACGATGTGAACAAGCTGCCTGCAGGCAGCGCACAGTGGAACAGCTTCAACAGCCCGAAGGGACGCATGCTTGCGAGCTTCCTGCTGTGGCGCGAAGAGGACGGCCACAGCCTGCTGATGTCGGCCGACATCCTGCCGGCGATGCACAAGAAGCTGTCGATGTACATCCTGCGCAGCAAGGTCAAGCTCGCCGACGCAAGTGCGACCCGGGCGCTGATCGGACTTGCCGGTGCGAAGCTCGGGGCCTGCCTCGAAGCAGCAGGCCTGCCCTTCCCGGCCGCAGACATGCAGGAATCTCTGGCTGACGGCATCCGTATCGTTCGCATCGGCGCCGAGGCAGCCATCGCAGTGGTCGATGCCGACGCCGCACCCGACTTGTTCCGCAGGATCCGCGCAGCAGGCGCCATTCCGGCGGGCACCAACGCCTGGCATCTCGCAATGGTGCGCGCCGGGGTGCCGCTTGTGACTTCGGCCACGCAGGAAGAGTTCGTTGCGCAGATGCTCAATTACGACCTCATCGGCGGCATCAGTTTCCAGAAGGGCTGCTATCCGGGGCAGGAAATCGTCGCCCGTACCAAGTACCTCGGCAAACTGAAGAAGCGGATGTATCGCGTATCCATCGCTGCGGAAAGCGCACCGACGGCAGGCGCCGACCTCTACTCTCCTGCATTCGGCGACCAGTCGGCAGGCAAGCTGGTCAATGTCGCCGCGCTCGGAGACGGCAGCTTCGAAGCACTGGCCGTGATGCAGAACAGCTGTGCGGAGGATGGGGACGTTCACCTCGGCGCACCCGACGGCCCGGCACTCGCCGTTCTCGACCTGCCTTACGCCCTGCCCTGACAATTCACAGGTAACACGATCATGCCCGCAGACGACAGCTCGTTGAAGCATTACTTCATCTATTACCGTATCCGCGATGGCGTGGACGTCGATGACGCTCACGCCTCGGTGCGCAACATGCAGCTTGCACTCGGGAAAATGACCGGGGTGGTGGGCCGGCTGTTTGTTCGCGATCATGAGGACACGACCTGGATGGAGGTCTACGACGGCGTGGCAGACACGGGCGCCTTCGAGCAGGCGCTGCGCGAGGGCGTCGGGCAGCACGGGCTGGAAGGCATCATTCAGCCGGGCTCGGCACGGCACATGGAGTGCTTCGTCGAGTGTGTCTGATCGTCACCGGATGGCAGGCCCATCCGGATTACCCTCTGATCGTCGCGGCCAACCGCGACGAATTCGTCAACCGCCCGGCGAGTCCCGCCCACTGGTGGACCGATGCGCCGCAGCTGCTTGCCGGGCGTGATCTCGAAGCCGGCGGCACCTGGATGGGTATCAGCCGCAAGGGACGATTCTCGGCGCTGACCAATTTCCGCGACCCGAGCCAGCGTACCAGCGGCCTGCCCTCACGGGGTGCCCTGGTGCGTGCCGCGCTCGAGTCCGGGTCTGGCAGCCGCGAAACGCTTGAAAACATCGCACGCAGCAGTGCCGGCTATGCCGGGTTCAATCTTCTGGTGAGCGACGGCACCCGGCTCGGCATCCATGAAAGCACCACCGGTGCGGTGCGTTTGCTGGCGCCCGGCGTGTACGGGCTGTCGAATCATGTGCTCGACACCGAATGGCCCAAGCTCAAGCGGGCGCGAGACGCCTTCTCGGCGGCACTGCACACGCTCCCTGACAGCGAAGCCTTCCTGACCCTGCTAAGAGACACCACGCCGGTTGCCGATCATGAACTTCCGGATACCGGCATCAGCCTGGAGTGGGAGCGCCGGCTTTCCACCGCATTCATCGACTCGCCGACATACGGCACCCGCTGCTCGACCCTGCTGACGGTCGACCGCGGGGGTGAGGCCTGCCTTACCGAATGGACCTGGCTGCCCGGCGGGAAGCAGCGCAGCATCGTTACCCACCGCTTCGGAATCGACGCATCCGGCGGTGAACAATCCCCGCATCCATGAAGGTCTCGCCTTCGGCCACGAAGCCGTGCCGAAGGTAGAAGTCAATCGCGCTGACCTGGGCATTGAGCACCACTTCGTGCATGCGCCGATGCCAGGCTTCTTCCACCAGCGCCTCCAGCACCAGACCGCCGACGCCACGCCCGCGCCACGCCGCATCGACCGCCATGCGTCCGATGTGTCCGTCCGGAAGCAAGCGGCCGGTTGCCAGCACGTGACCGTGCTCCGCCAGCGCCAGCGCGTGCCGGGACAGCGGATCGTATTCGTCCAGCTCCAGGTCTGCCGGCACGCCCTGCTCGACCACGAACACGCGTTCGCGCAGCGGCATCGCACGGGGCGCGGCTTCAGTCCAGTCGAGCAGGACCAGTTCGATATCCTTCATTCAACAATCTCCACGCGCGTGCCGGCACTCACGAGTTCGAACAGTTCAACGATGTCGTCGTTGCGCATGCGGATGCAGCCATGTGAGCGTGGCTCACCCATCGGCTGGTCCTCGCCGGTCCCGTGGATGTAGATGTAGCGACGCATGCTGTCCACCCGCCCCCCACGATTGACACCCGGCTCTTCGCCGCACAGCCACAGGATGCGGGACAGAATCCAGTCCCGCCCCGGATGTGCTTCAGCAAAAGCAGGCGACCACACTTCGCCCGTCGGCCGGCGCCCGCGAAAAACCGTGCCCCATGCAGCCGACCGGCCAATACAGGCCCTGATACGGTGACGGCCGCGCGGCGTGCAGCCACTGTCCATCTGCTCGCCGGCACCATTGAGTGCCGTCGAGACACGGTAACGCCGGATGCAGCAACCGTCCTCGTCGAACAGATCAAGACGCTGGGTCGCGATATCGATACGGATGTGCATGAAGGCGCTCAGGCAATCAGGGTCTTGCCACGGCGCGCGGCAAAGAACGAGGACAGCATGCTGCCACAGGCTTCAGCCATCACGCCGCCGGTGACACTCGCGTGGTGATTCAGCCGCATTTCGGCGAACAGGTCCATCACGCTGCCGGCCACGCCTGTCTTGGGGTCGCGCGCACCGAACACCACCCGCGCAATGCGCGAATGCATGATTGCGCCTGAACACATCGCACACGGTTCGAGCGTGACGTACAGCTCGCAGCCCGGCAGCCTGTAGTTGCCGAGGCGTTCTGCCGCATCGCGCAGCGCCATGACTTCGGCGTGCGCGGTCGGATCATGACGGAGAATGGGCTGATTGAAGCCGCGCCCCACGACTTCACCATTCAGCACCACGATCGCGCCAACCGGCACTTCGCCGCATGCACCCGCCTCTCTCGCCTGCTCCATCGCAAGCAGCATGAAATCTTCGTCGTTCATCATCATCGTTGCGGTTCAACCAGCGCACAGTGTAGCTGACACCACCCATAGCCAATAATCAGGAAACGTGGAAGACTGCCCCCGTAACCTCACGGAACGAGTCGGCATGCTGCCTGATTCAACCTCAACGTCACGACAAGTCCGCCGTGTGCTGAACCAGACGTCGACCGCCTGGGTGGTGCTGGGTGTTTCACTGATACTCACGGTCATATCCTGGCAGTTCTCCGCGCACGCCTTTTTCAAGCGCGGCCAGGATCGCTTTCTGTTCCGTATCGAAAAGGAAACGGTCACCCTTATTTCGCGCATGCAGGCCTATGAGCAGGTTCTGCTGGGCGCACGTGCCCTCTTCGCCGCCAGCGACGAGGTTACACGGGGAGACTGGTACGCATATGTCGAAGGCCTTTCGATCAACGAGAACCTTCCGGGCATCCAGGGGACGGGTTACGCCCAGCTTGTCCGGGCTGAGGACAAGGCCTCGCATCTGCAAACCGTGCGTGCGCAGGGCTTTCCGTATTACGACATCGAGCCGAAAGGCGATCGCGAGACCTTCACGCCAATCGTCTATCTCGAACCCTTCGACGAACGCAACCGGCGGGCCTTTGGGTTCGACATGTTTTCCGACCCGGTTCGTCGGGAGGCAATGGAGCGTGCCCGTGATACCGGCTGGCCTGCACTGTCGGGCAAGGTCACGCTGGTGCAGGAAACGCAGGAGGACGTACAGCCCGGTTTTCTGATCTACCTGCCCGTGTATCACAACCAGATGCCGCAGGACTCGGTAGCACAGCGTCGGGCAGCCCTGCTTGGATTCGTATACAGCCCGTTTCGCGCCCACGACCTCATGCGCGGGCTGTTCGGCGAGCGTGACGAAGACACCGAGATCGAACTGTTCGACGGTACGCCAGAGCCCGCCAACCTGCTGTTCAGTACGAGCCAGAAAGTGCGCAAGGCGCGGCACAACGCCGACAAGCAGATCCGGATCGGCGGTCGCGAGTGGACCTTGCGCTTTCACAGCCGCCCGGAATACGAGATCGCCACCGTAAGCGTCCAGCCCTGGATCATCCTTTTTGGCGGCACCGCGCTGAACCTGCTTCTGTTCGCAGTGATGTTCTCCAACGCACGCCATGTGAAGCGGATGGACGCCGCCGCGCTCACCCTGGCACAGAGTCGCGACCGCTATCTCAATCTGGTCGATAACGTGCCTGGCACGGTTTTCCGTTCAGAGCCCAAGTCCACCTGGCGCTTTCATCATCTCAGTCCGAGCATCGGGGCGCTCACCGGCGAACCCGCAGATGCCTTTCTTGAAGGCCGCGTCTCCTACGCGAGGTTCATTCACCCCGACGACACCGCGGGCGTAAAGAGCAGCATCGACGCTGCGCTGCGCGCCGGCACGCCCTACGAGGTCGAGTATCGTATCCGGCAGCAGAACGGGCGTCTGCGCTGGGTGAGCGAACGTGGCCGAACCTCGTATGACGATTCAGGCAAGGCGCAATGGATCGATGGCGTGATCATCGATATCACCGAGCGCAAGCTCGCCGAAACCGCGATCAGGGAACTCGCCTTCTACGACCCGCTCACTCGGCTGCCGAACCGCCGGCTGCTGGACGACAGGCTCCGCCACGCGCTGCTCGCGAGTGAGCGCAGCAGATGCTGCGGCGCGGTGCTGTTCATCGACCTCGACAACTTCAAGCCGCTCAACGATAACCATGGACATGAGGTCGGCGACATGATGCTGTGCGAAGTCGCGCACCGCCTGTACGATGCCGTGCGTGAGAGTGACACCGTTGCCCGCCTTGGCGGCGACGAGTTCGTGGTCATGATCGAAAACCTCGGCATGGACTGCAGCGAGGCCACCGTCAAGGCGTGTCAGGTCGCCAACAAGATCCTCACCGCACTCAATCGGGAATACCGGCTTGGTGAACACGTCCATTGCAGCACACCCAGCATCGGCCTCACCACGTTCTGCGGTCTGGGACGCAGCGCCGGGCAGCTGATTCGGGAAGCCGATCACGCGATGTACAGAGCGAAGGAAGCCGGCCGAAACACCGTTCGCGTGTTCGAATACGATTCCACGGCCGCAGGAGACGAAGCGAGCGGCAAGCGCTGTGCCCCACCCGGACAGACATCCGGGTCCGACGCCGCGACCGCCGACCCTGAGCCGAAAGGACCGCAGTGATGCGCCACGCCTTTGTCGCGATGCCCTTCGGTTCCAAGCCCGGTCAGGACGGACTGGCAATCGACTTCGAGCGGATATTCGATGACTACATGCTCCCGGCGCTGCACGCAGCCGGGCTGAAGGTGTTTCGCACCAGAACGGAAGGCCCGCCCGGGGAGGCTGATGCCGACATGCTTCAGCACCTGTTGATGGCCGACGTCGTCGTGGCCGATATCACGCTGGACGACCCGAACGTCTGGCATGCACTTGGCGTACGTCATGCATTGCGCGCCTCCGGTGTGTTTCTCGTGCAAGCCACACAAGGCACGGCCACCGACCCCAGCCCCGGCGAAAATCAACGGCTGCGCTATCACCTTAAGGCGGGCGGACCCGATCCGGACTCCCTCATCGACGACCGCCAGCGCCTGAGCAACACGGTCAGCAGCTTACCGGACGCCCAGCACGGGACGAGCCCGATTCATCACGCCTTGCCGCATCTGCGCGAACCCGACTGGCGCACACTGCTGCCGGTACAGCGCAACGCGCTCACCGGGCCGTACGCGGCCTGGGCAGACCGCCTCGATTCCGCGCGCCCCGGCGACATCCTGGTGCTTGCAGACGAAGCCCCCTGCACTGCCCTGCACATCGCCGCCAGGCTCGCAGCCGGCGATGCCCTCATGAGGCTGCGCCACTGCGACTTTGCGCTGGAACAGTTCGACCGCGTGCTCGAACTCGAGCCCGGCCACATCCTCGCTCGCCGGCGCCGGGCAAGCTGCCTCGCACGCCTCGGTCGCGTGATCGAGGCACGCGAGGCGGTCTGCAGTTTGGTCACTGAGACCCCCGAGGCATCCGAGGCACCCGAAACACGCGCACTCGCCGGCAGCATCGACAAAGCCGACTGGATCAGCCGCTGGGCGCTCGCGGATGCTGCGCATGGCGCAATGCGTGCCCGGGCAGCGAGCGAGAACGCACCGCTGTCGGCTGCCATCGAACACTACCGTCAGGCCTTCATGCGCGATCCGTCGCGCTACCGTGCCGGCCTCAATGCGCTCACCCTCATGCTGCTTCGGCGTCACCTCGGCTGCGCAAAGGCGGCTGACGACAGCAGGCGCCTGAGCGACGGCCTGCAGTGGTCGATTGGCGCCGCACTTGCCTTGATGCCCGATGACTACCGGGTCAGATCAAGCGATGCGGAATACTGTTTGCTCCGGGGCGACCTGGCGCACGTTCGCGAGGCGTACCGGCATGCCACGGCCGTTGCCGGCGGCGACTGGCATGCGCTCGACTCAAGCCGACGCAGCCTGTGCCTGTTGCGCGACCTGGGCTTCCGGCCGGCCGAAACCGCTGCGGCGTTCGAGATCATCGACGATGCGCTCGCGCGCACCGAACCGCCCTTTGTCCCGCGGCAGATCTTCCTGTTCAGCGGGCACATGGCAGATGCGCCCGACAGAGCAACACCGCGCTTCCCTGCCGGCCTGGAGCCTGCGGCGGCCGCAGCAATCGGCGCCACGCTCGATGCGCTTGGCGCCGGGCCTGGCGATCTCGCACTGACCCAGGGGGCCAGTGGCGGCGACATCCTGTTTCTGGAAGCCTGCAAGGCACGCCAGGTTCGCCTGCACCTGATGCTGCCGCTGCCGGAGCCTGAGTTCCTGGCCCGCTCGGTTGCGTCGGCAAGGCACGGTGCGCGATGGCGCACACGTTATGACAGCATTCGGCACGCGCTCGACGATCCACCTCGCGTGCTTCCCGACGAGCTCGGTCCGCTGCCGGAAGCAGACGCCAATCCGTTCGAACGCTGCAACCGCTGGCTGCTCGCTACCGCGCTGTCCTGGGGCATCGACAAGGTGTCTTTCATCTGCCTGTGGAACGGCGAAGGTGGCGACGGCCCGGGAGGTACTGCGCACATGCATGCTGAAATGAAACGCAGGACCGGCAAGGTGAGCTGGATCGATACGCGGAAGCTGCCGCATCAGCCGGCATGAGCCGTCGTCTGCGGTACGCATGTGACTGCATGGGACGGAACCGCTGCCTGCATTGCGGGCAGTGTCAGAGAACAGGTCGAGGTCAGGCTTCGCTCACGGACGACGGACGATGAAGCTCACCTGATCGGCGGCCTGCAGCCCGCTACCGGCGTCGAGGCGGAAGCGGATTTCGTCACCTGCACGCACGCCACGATAACGATGAACCAGGATGCGCTCGTCGCCGGCGCCATAGTCTGCCCGCGTCCTGAGCTCGAACTGAAGCCCGTCATCGGTCAGCCTGCCCGCCTCGATCGCCCGGGGCACACCCAGAAAACCGGCTCGTCCGCTCAACTCGCCCCCCTCGACAACAAACTCGAAGCGCTCTTCCCGGGTGACACCCCAGGGGTAATCCACCGTCCCGCTCCAGACGCCCGCCACCCCGTCGCCATCCTCGTTTGTCGCGGAACCTGCCAGCAGCCATGCCACAACTGCGACCGCGAAGGTCGCGCACAGCAGCGCGAACACGCGCCCGGGGCCATGCCTGCCGCCAACGGTTGGCGCCTCACCCGCACTGCGGCGCTGTTCCGGGGAACCCGGCTGTGGCAGCTCAATGCCAAGCACGCCGGGCCCGGCCAGTGCATCCGCGAGCAGTGCCACATCGATCTTCCATGAGGCATCCCGCAGTACGACCGCCTGGCGCGTAGCGACCTCCCGGATCGAGGGCGGCAACATCGAGGGCTCGGGCATCGTGGCGCCACCCACCAGAACCGGCACGATTGGCGTGTCCGACGCAAGTGCAAGCTCGATCTCGCGGCGCACGAAGTCGTCGGCGTGCCCAAGCCGTGGTCCGGTTTCGGTCGGCTCCAGCCAGCGTGGGCCGATGAGCACAAGCACACCGCGCACCTGGCTGATGCGGGTCTGGATCACATGTTCGAAGTTCTCGCCCGGTGCAATGTCATCAACGTCGCGAAACACCGAGCCCTCGCCGAAGCGCAACTCAAGCGCATCGGTCAGACGGCCTGCGTGACCGGCGCTATCGTTGCGCCGATAGGAAACGAAAAGCAGTGACATGCGTGCTGGCTCCAGCGAAACCCGGTGAGACCGCAGCACACCGTCCTTCGATTCAAGCATGTGCAAGCTACGATCGCCAGTTTCGATCCTGCCTGTGACAGCGTGCGTGTGGCGCGAACGCCGTCGCCGTCCTTTCCCCGCGGCATGGCTATAATGTTCCCTTCATGCAAACCTGTCCGGGAGCACACCAGTAGATGGCTGAAGACAATCAGTTTTTTCGTGCGGTCAGGGACTTCTGCCAGCGTGATGTCGTGACCTGTGCGCCGGGCGACAGCCTGGTGGACGCAGTCGGCATCATGCGGTCGAAAAACATTTCCAGCATCGTCGTGATCAGCGACGGGAAACCGCACGGCATCTTCACCGACCGCGACCTGCGCAACAAGGTCGTCGCCCAGGGCAGGACACCGACCGAACTCACGGTTGCCGACATCATGCATTCGCCCCTCACCGTGATCGGCGAAGACGATGTGCTGTACGAAGCGCTTTACCGCATGTCGCGGCAAAAGATTCATCGCCTGGTCGTCGTCGATGACGCGGGCTTGCTTACCGGCATCATCACCGACACCGACATCCTGCGCCTGCAGGCGCATTCGCCGCACCAGCTGGTGCTCGACATCGAGAAGGCTGCGTCCATCGACGACCTCCGCGACCTGCATGCCCGCATCCAGCAACTCGTGCTGCATCTGAGCGGCACCGGCATCGCCATCCGCGACCTGGTGAAACTGATTGCCAACCTCAACGATCAGGTCCTGATCCGTCTGATCGGACTGCTGCGTGCCGAGAGATACCCCGACCTCACCGATGGCTTTGCCTTCGTGGTGATGGGCAGCGAGGGCCGCAGCGAACAGACCCTGTCCACCGATCAGGACAACGCGATTGTCTATGACGATGCGCTTGGCGGCGACGAGATTGCCCGCCTCGAGGCGTTCTCGGTCGAACTGATAGACTGCCTGATTTCAATTGGCGTCCCGCCCTGCCCCGGCGGCATCATGGCAAAGAACGCGGCATGGCGGCGCAGCCTTGCCGACTGGAAGCAGACGCTGAACCGCTGGCTCACCACGCCGACGCCAGAGCACGTGATGACCGGCTCCATGTTCATGGATCTGCGCACCCTGTATGGGCGTGACGATCTCGTCCAGAACCTGCGCGACCAGGCCTTCCGCACCATGAGCGAGGATCAGGGCTTCCTGATGCGGATGGCACAGAACATGACCAACTTCCTGCCGCCGCTGAACTGGCTGGGGCGGATCAAGGTGGAAAAGTCGGGGCCCCATCGCGGCATGGTCGACATCAAGAAGGCAGGCATCTTCGCCATAACCGACGGCATCAAAGCACTCGCGATCGAAGCCCGCAAGCTCGATGGCAGCACCCACGACCGCATGGAGGCGCTGGTCGCTGCAAAGGTCCTTAAAGCGGGCGACGCGGCGGACCTGCGTGCCAGCTTTGACTTCATGGTCAAGCTGCGTCTGCGCGGCCATGTCGAGGCCCTGCGCGCGGAAGCCACCCCCACCAACTACATCTCGCTCGAGCTCCTCAACGCGATGGAAAAGGGCGAGCTGAAGCTGGCCCTGGAAGGCGTTGCGCGTTTCCAGAGCTTCATCAAGCACCATTTCAACCTGCAACTGCTGCGCAACTGATGTCCCGCGCGCCGGGCGGCGAATTCCGTCCCGCCCGGCCGCAGGCTAAACGCGCTCCAGCAACAGGGCGATGCCCTGGCCCACGCCGATACACATCGTGCACACCGCGTAGCGTCCGCCGCTGCGCTGCAGTTGCCAGGTCGCCGTCGTCACCAGGCGTGCGCCGCTCATCCCCAGCGGATGACCGAGCGCAATCGCGCCCCCGTTCGGATTCACATGCGCGGCATCATCGGCCAGCCCGAGCCCGCGCAGCGTCGCCAGTGCCTGGCTGGCAAAGGCCTCGTTGAGCTCAATGAAATCGATCTGCTCGATGCGCAATCCGGTTCTTGCCAGCAGCTTCTGGGTCGCCGGCAAGGGGCCGATGCCCATGATGCGCGGATCGACACCCGCGGTTGCAGTAGCCACGATGCGGGCACGCGGCGTCAGTCCATTCCGCGCAGCAGCGGCTTCGGAGGCAATCAGCAGTGCGCAGGCGCCGTCATTTACGCCAGAGGCGTTGCCGGCGGTCACCGACAGATCGGCGCCGTTGATGCCCTTGAGTCGTGCCAGCGCTTCGAGCGTCGTGTCGGGGCGCGGATGCTCGTCCGCCGTCACCCGGTCCACCACGCCCTTCTTGCGCGGTACATCCACCGCAACGATCTCATCCTCGAACACCCCGGCATCGAAGGCCGCTTTCCAGCGTTGCTGGCTGCGCAGCGCGAAGGCGTCCTGATCCGCGCGGCCGATCCCGAACTGGGCGGCGACGTTGTCCGCGGTCTGTGGCATCGAGTCGATACCGAAGCGCTCCTTCATCAGTTTGTTGACGAGGCGCCAGCCAATGGTCGTGTCCTCGATCGAACTGCTGCGACTGAAGGCCGTGCCGGCCTTGGGCACCACGAAGGGCGCGCGTGACATCGACTCCACGCCCCCGCCGACACCGATGTCGATCTCGCCGGCACGGATCGAACGCGCGATGAAGGACACCGCATCCATGCCCGAACCACACAGCCGGTTGATCGTGCTGCCCGGCACCGACACCGGGTAGCCCGCAAGCAGCAGCGACATGCGCGCCACATTGCGGTTGTCCTCGCCCGCCTGATTGGCGCAGCCGAGCACGAGCTCCTCGATCGCAGCCGGATCGAGTCCGGGATTGCGCGCCAGCAACGCTGACAGCGGTACCGCCGCCAGATCGTCGGGACGAACGGTGGAAAGCGCACCACCGTAACGCCCGATGGGCGTGCGGACGGCGTCGCAGACGAATGCTTCGACCATGGAAAACCTCGTATTGAATGAATCGGACAGGCGCTTGCGGATCAGCCTTCGGGCGTCAGCAGCGAAACGCCGAGGCGCGCGCGCCGGATCAGCCACGGGCTGGGGCGGTAGCGCGGGTCGCGGGTATAGGCCTGCATGCGATCCAGTATCGCAAGCACGCGCGCTGCGCCAATCGCATCGCCCATCGCCAGCGGACCGGCCGGGTAGCCCAGGCCGAGCCGCACCGCGGTGTCGATATCCTGCGGTGAGGCGATGCGTTGCTGGGCGATGTCGCACCCCAGATTGACGATCATCGCCATTACCCGTTGCGTGATGAAGCCGGGGCTGTCGTGAATCACTGATACCGGCATCCCGTCCGCCCCGAACAGGCCGTGAGCGGCATCGCGCACCGCGGCATCGGTGAGCGGCGTGGTCATCAGCGTGCGCCTGCGGTCGAGCGCAGGCAGCACGTCGATTGCGACCGTATGCCGCGGATCGAGTCCCGCATCGAGGCAGGCGCTGGTGGCGTCCTCGCCCCACGGCGCCACGATGCACAGCGCGTCGTCCGCAGGCCTCGCCCCCGCATCGAGTTCGCCACCGAGGCTTGTCACCAGCGCGCACAATTCGCTGCGCACCGCCTCGTCCTGAATGGCGACAAAAACACGTGCAGGTCGCGCGGCCGGTGCCGGCGATTCAGGCACCACCTCGGGCTTGCCATCGCGATACACATAGAAGCCCTGCCCGCTCTTGCGCCCGAGCAAGCCTGCCGCAAGCCGCTGCCGCGTGATCGGCGAGGGGCGGTAGCGCGGCTCCTGGTAATACTGGCTGTGAATCGATTCCATCACCGGATGCGACACATCGAGGCCAGTGAGGTCGAGCAGTTCGCACGGCCCCATGCGGAATCCAGCAGCCTCGCGCAACACGCGGTCGAGCGTGGGTACATCGGCAATCCCTTCACCCAGAATGCGCAGGCCTTCGGTCAGGTAGGCCCGACCGGCATGATTGACGATGAAGCCGGGCGTATCCTGCGCCCGCACCGGGCTGTGTCCCATGCGACCGGCGAGCGCGGTGAGGCGGTCGCATACTGCCGGCAGCGTGCGCGCGCCGTTGATGACTTCTACGATCTTCATCAGCGGTACCGGACTGAAGAAGTGCAGCCCGGCCACCCGCTCCGGATGCGCGCAGGCTGCGGCGATCGAGGTCACCGACAACGAGGAGGTGTTGGTGGCAAGAATGCAGTCAACGCCCACCACCGCCTCAAGGTCGCGCAACAATCCGCGCTTGGCTTCCAGATCCTCGACAATCGCTTCGACCACCGCGTCACAGCCGGCAAGATCCGACAGCGCAGCGGCCGGCTTCAGGCGCGCCGCGGCTTCGGCCCCTTCCGTGTCACTCAGGCGCCCCTTGGCAACGAGCCTTTCCAGCATCGGAAGGATGGCGGCAATGGCCTCGGCCGGTGCAGCGGGACGTGCGTCGAACAGACGGACCTCGAGCCCGCCGACTGCGGCAATCTGGGCAATCCCCCGCCCCATCAGGCCGGCACCGACGATGCCGAGCGTGCGTATTGGCTGATCCGAATTCAAGGCTGACTCCAGGCGTGTGGAATGACAGGAAACGCGTCAGCGCCCCGTCCACACCGGTTTACGTTTTTCGAGGAAGGCGCGTACGCCCTCGTTACGATCGTCGGTGCCGGCGAGCACGACGAAATTGCGACGTTCCAGCACCATGCCGGCCGCGAGCGGCGTCTCGAAGGACTGCAGCACCGCGTCCTTGGCCAGTCTGACAGCCAGGGGAGCCTTGCCGGCGATCTTGCGTGCCAGCTCATGTGCCCGCGCAAGGCAGGCATCGTCGGCAGCCACCTCGGCCACCAGTCCGGCCGCGAGCGCTTCTCGGGCGGAAATGAACTCACCTGCGAGCACCATCTTCATCGCCAGCGACTTGCCCACTGCATGGGTCAGACGCTGCGTACCGCCCGCCCCCGGGATGATCCCGAGGTTGATCTCGGGTTGTCCGAACTGTGCGGATTCGCCGGCAATGATGATGTCGGCGTGCATCACCAGCTCGCAACCCCCACCCAGAGCGTAGCCACAGACCGCGCCGACCACCGGCTTGGGAAAGCGGCCGATCGCCGCGAACAACTGCGGCCGCTCTTCGAGCAGGACGGCCTGCATGTCCTTGGAAGCCATCTCGGCAAGGTCGGCACCTGCGGCAAAAACCTTGTCGCCACCGGTCAGGACGACGCAGCGCACCGCATCGTCACCCGCCGCCTGTTGCAGCAGAGCAACGATCCCGCGTAGCAGCGGGGTGGACAAGGCATTGCGGGCGTCGGGCCGGTCGAGCCGGATTTCGAGCACGCCTGCCTCCGGGCCGGCAACCAGGAGGCCTTCGGGCGACGGGTATGTGAGCTCGCTCATGTCGTTCTCAGTCCGGAATCACGGCCGTGACTTCGATCTCGACCTTGGCTTCGTCTTCCACCAGATCAGCGACCTGAATCGCGCTCATGGCCGGGTAGTTCTTGCCCATCACTTCGCGATAGACGGCGCCGATTTCCTTCAGACGCGCGACGTATTCCTTCTTGTCGACCAGGTACCAGGTCATGCGCACGATGTGCTCGGGGCCACCGCCTGCGGCACGCACGACGTCGACCGAGTTCCTGAGCGCCATGTAGATCTGCTGGATCAGATCGTCGCTCTCAAACTTGCACTCGGCATTCCAGCCGATCTGACCGCCGACGTAGATCTGACGACCACGGGCTTCGATACCGTTGGAGTAGCCGCGGGGCTTTGCCCAGCCTTCCGGTTGAAGAACCTTGTTCATGATTGTTTCTCCATAAATCTCTGAATGGCCTGACGTACGTCGTCCGGCCAGGGAATTGCCTTGTGGGTGTCGAGCGAGGTGGCAACCAGTACCTGTCGCGCCCGCATGCGGGCGGTGTCTGCTCCGATCACGACGTGATGCAGTACAAGTGAGGTATTGCCGAGTTTCTCGACCGTCAGATGAAAATCCAGGAGCTCGCCAAACTTGGACGGCTGCACGAACTCGGTATCGAGGCGGAAGGTGGGTGTGCCGATTCTGCGCACAGTCACCAACTCGGTCCAGGGCTTGCCCAGGTGTGCCCACCAGTCTTCGACCACCCCGTTGAGCATGCGGAAATAGTTGGGAAAGAACACGATCCCTGCCGGGTCGCAATCCGAGAATCGCACCTGCCGTCGGGCGATGAACTCGACCGCTTCCGCATCCTGCACATCAAGGCTTTCGCTTGTTTTCAAGTCGGTCTCCCCCTGTTCGTTGTGGCCAGCAGCCTGGCGATCAGTTGCTGAACGCAGCGATGCCGGTGATGGCGCGGCCGAGGATCAGCGCATGCACGTCGTGCGTGCCTTCGTAGGTGTTCACCACTTCCAGGTTCACCAGGTGACGGGCCACGCAGAACTCGTCCGAGATGCCGTTGCCGCCGAGCATGTCGCGCGCCATGCGGGCGATGTCCAGCGACTTGCCGCAGCTGTTGCGCTTGATGATCGACGTGATCTCGACTGCCGCGTTGCCTTCGTCTTTCAGATGGCCAACACGCAGGCAGCTCTGCAGACCGAGCGTGATCTCGGTGAGCATGTCGGCGAGCTTCTTCTGCACCAGCTGGTTGGCTGCAAGCGGACGACCGAACTGATTGCGGTCCATCGTGTATTGACGCGCGGTTTCGTAGCAGGCTTCCGCCGCGCCGAGTGCGCCCCAGGCGATGCCGTAACGCGCCGAGTTCAGGCAGGTGAAGGGGCCTTTGAGACCGCGCACCGTCGGGAAGGCGTTTTCTTCCGGGCAGAACACTTCGTCCATGACGATCTCACCGGTGATCGAGGCGCGCAGGCCGACCTTGCCGTGGATCGCGGGTGCGGACAGCCCTTTCCAGCCCTTCTCCAGCACGAAGCCGCGGATCTGGCCTTCGTCGTCCTTGGCCCACACCACGAACACGTCCGCTATCGGGCTGTTGGTGATCCACATCTTGGAGCCCGACAGGCTATAGCCGCCGTCGACCTTGCGCGCACGGGTCACCATGCTGCCGGGGTCGGAGCCGTGGTTGGGCTCGGTCAGGCCGAAGCAGCCCACCCATTCGCCGGTGGCGAGCTTGGGCAGATACTTCTTCTTGGTGGCTTCGTTGCCGAATTCGTTGATCGGCACCATCACCAGCGAGCTCTGCACGCTCATCATCGAACGGTAGCCGGAATCCACACGCTCGACTTCACGCGCGATCAGGCCGTAGCACACGTAGTTCATGCCGGCGCCACCGTACTCTTCCGGGATGGTTGGCCCGAGCAGGCCGAGTTCGCCCATCTCGTTGAAGATCTCGCGGTCGGTCTTCTCATGGCGGAAGGCTTCCTGCACGCGCGGCAGCAGCTTTTCCTGGCAGTAGGTGCGTGCGGTGTCACGCACCATGCGCTCCACATCGGACAGTTGCCCGTCGAGTTGCAAGGGATCGGCCCAGTCAAAATGGATCTTGCTCATGTTATTTGCGGCTCCCGTGGGGTTGGGGTGGCGATTCGGAAATCGGTTATTTGAGTAGTTCGCGGGCGACGATCAGCTTCTGCACTTCGGTCGCACCTTCGTAAATGCGCAGCGCGCGAATCTCTCGGTAGAGCGACTCGACCTTGACGCCCACGCGTACGCCCTGCCCGCCATGCATCTGCACCGCTGCGTCGATCACGCGCTGTGCATTTTCGGTGGCGGTCATCTTTGCCATCGCGGCTTCCCGCGTCGTTGGCAGCTTCTGCACGTCACGGCGCCATGCGGCACGGGCGGTCAGCAACGCGGCTGCTTCGATGTCGGTCGCCATCTCGCCGAGCCTGGCCTGCGTAAGCTGGAAGTCGGCCAGGGTGTGGCCGAACATCGGTCGCGCTTTGGCGTGGCGCAGACCTTCGTCGAGGGCGCGGCGGGCAAAGCCGAGGGCTGCAGCCGCGACCGAAGCGCGGAAGATGTCGAGCGTACGCATCGCCACCTTGAAGCCTTCGCCTGGGGCGCCAAGGCGATTGGCCACCGGCACCTTCACGTCGGTGAAGCGCAGCCGTGCCAGCGGGTGCGGTGCGATCACTTCCATCCGCTCGGCCACTTCGAAGCCAGGCATGTCGGGATAGACGACAAAGGCCGAAATGCCGCGCGTGCCCGGTGCTTCTCCGGTGCGCGCAAACACGCAATAAACGTCGGCGATGCCTCCGTTCGAGATCCAGGTCTTTTCGCCGTTGAGAACGTAGTGATCACCTTCGAGGCGGGCGTCGCAGGCCATGGCGCCCACATCCGAACCGGCGTCCGGCTCGGTCAGTGCGAAGGCCGAAATCCATTCACCGCTGGCCACCTTCGGCAACACGTGTTGCTTGAGCGCTTCGCTGCCCGACAAGGTGATGGCGCCGGTACCCAGCCCCTGCATGGCAAAGGCGAAGTCGGCAAGGCCATCGTGGTAGGCGAGCGTTTCGCGTGCGATGCACAGCGAGCGTGAATCGAGTTCGTCGAGGGCGCCGCCGTAAGCCGCCGGCACCGCGTAGCGCAGGAAGCCGGCTTTGCCGAGGGCTGCGACCAGTTTGCGGCAGGCGTTGTCGGTGTCGTGATGGTCGATTTCGGGCATCGCATGCGATGCCCAGTCGAAGATCGCATCGGAGAGCTGGCGATGTTCGGGGCCGTAAAACGGCAGATCGAGTATTGAGCGGTCCATGTGCCTGACGCTCAGTTGCCTTCGAACTTCGGCTTCTGCTTCGAGGCGAAGGCCTCGAACGCGCGCCGGAAGTCGCCGGTCATCATGCAGATGGCCTGGGCCTGGGCTTCGGATTCGATCATTTCCTCGACGCCCATCGCCCATTCCTGGTTGATCATGGTCTTGGTGACGGTGTGCGCGAACCACGGCCCGTCAGCAAGGTTGCGGGCGATTTTCTGCGCTTGTCCGAGCAGATCGGCGGACGGGTGCAGGGCGCTGAAGAAACCCCACGCCAAGCCTTCGTCCGCACTCATCGCACGGCCGGTCATCAGCAGTTCGGTGGCACGACCCTGCCCGATCATGCGCGGCAGCAGGCCGCAGGCGCCCATGTCGGCACCGGCAAGACCAACGCGGGTGAAGAGGTAGGCCGTCTTCGTTTCCGGGGTGCCGAGGCGGAAGTCGGCTGCAAGGGCGAGCATGGCACCGGCACCGGCGCAGATGCCGTCGATGGCGGCGACGATCTGTTGCGGCGCACGGCGCATGGCTTTGACGAGATCGCCGGTCATGCGGGTGAACTCGAGCAGTTCGGGCATGCTCATCTTGGTCAGCGGTTCGATGATCTCGAACACATCGCCACCGGAGCAGAAGTTGTTTCCGGCGCCCTGGATGACCACCGTGCGAACGTCGCTGGCGTAGGTCAGGTCGCGGAAGAGGTTGCGCAGTTCGGCGTAGGAGTCGAAGGTGAGCGGGTTCTTCTTGTCGGGGCGGTTCAGGGTGATCGTGGCCACCCGACCGTCGTCGGAACATTCCCACTTGAAGTGATGTGCCGGATAGTCCTTGAACGGACGTTTGTGGTCATTCATCGAAAGTTCTGCCATGGCCTCTCTCCGTTTCTCTCAGTCGGTGCAGGTCAAACCTGCTGCCTGTACGCGTTGTTTGCTACTGCCTATTTCGTTTACTGCTGCAGGTGCCTGCGGTTCCGGTGAGCGCACCGTGTGGTTGCTCCGCGGCTGCGGAACTCGCTGCGCTGCGCTTGCTCGGACAGTCCTCGCCGCTGCACAAACACACAGCGCACTCGCCTTGTTCCGTGCTTCAGTGTCGCGTATTCATCCGTTCGCTCTCAGCCGGCCATGACTTCGCCGCCGGCGACCGGGATCGACTGGCCGTGAATCGCCTCCGACCCGGGCAGACACAGCCAGCCAACCGTCCGTGCAACATCTTCGGGCTGCACCAGCCGCCCTTGAGGATTGCTTGCCGCCAGCGTGGTCTTGGCTTCGTCGCTGCTGCGACCGGTCTTGACCACGATGTTGTCCACCGCACCGCCCAGCAGCGGAGTGTCGGTATAGCCTGGGCACACCGCATTCACGGTAATGCCCTGCTTCGCCACTTCCAGCGCCAGTGAGCGGGTAAAGCCAATCACGCCGTGCTTGGCAGCCGAATAGGCGGACACATACGCATAACCGACCAGGCCGGCCGTGCTGGCGATATTGACGATCCTTCCCCAGCGCGCGGCCTGCATGCCAGCAAGGACGGCCTGAGTGCAGTTGAAGGTGCCGGTAAGGTTTACCGTCAGCATCTCGTTCCACAGTCTGGGCGACGTCTTGCCTGCGGGGGCGCTCTTCGCCGCACCTGCGTTATTCACCAGAATCGAAATGGCACCGCGCTCCGCGGCCGCAGAAGCAAACGCCGCAGCAATGCCGGCATGATCGGTGATGTCTGCCGCCACAACGCCATGCCCCTGCCCTGCGAGCTTCGCCCGAGCGGCTTCAAGCGGCTCGGCACGACGGCCGACCAGCGTCAGCGTCGCACCCAGTCGCGCCAGCTCCTGCGCGATGGCCTCGCCAATCCCGCTGCCAGCACCGGTCACCACTGCGTGGCGCCCGGACAAAGGCAAGGTTGAACTGCTGCTGGTGTCAAAAGTAATGCTCATCACGCCCCCAAACCGTCTGTCTTTTTCCGCTACCGCCGGACCTCAACTCCTGTGCCTCTGATTCGGGAGTGGGGTGGAGGCATTTGTGGAGAGGGCGAGGACTGTCCGAGCGCAGCGAGTTCCGCAGCCCTCGGAGCAAATACCTCTGCCCCACTCCCTTGGCACGAAGACCGGATCCAAAGAATCAAACCAGATCCTGCTTCACTTTCCCGGAGCAGCGTAACTGCGCTTGAGGTTGTTCTCGTACTGCGAACGACCCGAAATGTACTGCTTCGGCCACGCTACGCCCTTGAAATCAATCTTCGCCGCCTCGTGCAGCGTCCACGCCGGATCGGCGAGGTGCGGACGGGCCACCGCGCAAAGGTCTGCACGCCCGGCGGCCAGAATACTGTTGGCATGATCGGCCTCGAAGATTGCACCCACTGCGATGGTCGGGATGCCAACCTCGTTGCGGATACGGTCGGCGAAAGGTGTCTGGAACATGCGCCCGAACACCGGCTTTTCACCCTTCCACACCTGACCGGACGAACAGTCGATGATGTCGGCACCCGCGGCCTTGAACAGACGTGCAATCTCAACCGCCTCGTCTGCCGTGTTGCCACCGGGGAACCAGTCGTGGCAGGACAGGCGAACCGACATCGGCTTGTCCGCCGGCCACACGGCACGCATGGCCATAAACACTTCGAGCGGATAACGGGCGCGGTTCTCGATATTGCCGCCATACTCATCCGTGCGCTGATTGGTCAGCGGCGACAGGAAGCTCGACATCAGATAGCCATGCGCACAGTGGTATTCGAGGATATCGAATCCGGCCTCGACGGCCATTCTGGTTGCACGCACAAAATCAGCCTTCACCCGGTCCATGTCGTCGCGGTTCATTTCGCGCGGCACCTGCGAATGCGGCAGGTAAGGCAGTGGCGAGGCGGAAATCAGCTCCCAAGCACCGGATTCGAGCGGCTGATCGATACCTTCCCAGGCGAGCTTGGTTGCACCCTTGCGTCCGGCATGACCCAGTTGGATACCCATCTTTGCTGTCGAATTCGAATGCACGAAATCGACAATGCGCTTCCACGCGGTCACATGCTCAGGCTTGTACATGCCAGCACACCCAGGGGTGATGCGCGCATCGGCCGATACGCAGCTCATCTCGGTGTAAAGCAGGCCGGTACCGCCAAGGGCGCGCGCGCCGAAGTGCACCAGATGGAAGTCGCCAGCGACGCCATCGTCCGCCGAATACATCGCCATCGGCGACATGATCATGCGGTTGGGAACGGTCAGCCCACGCAACTTGAACGGCGTAAACATCGGCGGCGGCGGAGCCTTGTCGGCATCAACCGTCACCCCGGCCTTCTCGGCAAACCAACGCTCGTAGCCCTCCAGCCAGTCAGCATCACGCAAGCGCAGATTCTCGTGCGAGATCCGCTGCGAACGCGTGAGCATCGAGTACATGAACTGCTCGGGCTCCATCGTGTCGCAATAGCGCGCGTCACACACCTCGAACCACTCCATCGCATTCCACGCGGCATTCTGCAGACGCAGCACATCCACGTTCCGCAATTCCTGATAGCGCGCAAGCACCTCCGGAATGTTCTCCACCGCATCGCCCATATCCTGGAACTGACGCGTCAACTCGATTGCATCCTCGATAGCAAGCTTGGTGCCCGAGCCAATGGCGAAGTGTGCGGTATGTACTGCATCCCCCATCAGCACGACATGGCTGTTCCCATTGTTCACCCACCACTTCTCGCACTTCACCTGCTGGAAATTCAACCACGCGGAACCGCGCAGATGGCGGGCATTTGTCATCAAGGCATGCCCATCGAGATGCTTTTCGAAGAGCTTCTCGCAGAAGGCGATGGACTGCTCCTGATCCGCCTTGTCCAGCCCGTGCGCCAACCAGACATGCTCCGGGCACTCTACGATAAAGGTCGTTGTTTCAGCATCGAACTTGTAGATGTGGGCCTGGAACCAGCCGTGTTCGGTCTTCTCGAAGATGAAGTTGAAGGCATCGAAAAGCTTCTTCGTACCCAGCCAGATGTACCGGTTCGGCCGCTTGATGATGCTCGGTTTGAACAACTCCTGATAGCGCTCCCGTGTGGCTGAAAAAATCCCGTCGGACGCAATGATCAGGTCTGCGTCGGGGTACTGACGATCCTCGCCATCGACCTCGAATACGAGCTCGATGCCCATGTTCTCGCAGCGCTCCTGCAGGATATTGAGCATCTTCTTGCGCCCAATCCCGACGAAGCCATGACCGCCACTGCGAATGGCGCGGCCCTTGAAATGCAGTTCGATGTCATCCCAGTGATTGAACGCGATCTGGATCGCATCCGCGGTCACCGGATCCCATTCGCGCATGTTGTCCATGGTCGCATCAGAAAAAACGACACCCCAACCGAAGGTGTCATAGGGCTTGTTGCGCTCTACGACCGTGATCTGATGTGCCGGATTCAGCTTCTTCATCAGGATCGCAAAATACAGGCCTGCGGGGCCTCCGCCGATACACACGATGCGCATGCTATTGCTCCTTCTGGATTGAGCCGCCCGGCCCCCTGACTGAGGGAGCGATCCGGAACGGATGGGTTCTGGCTTGCTTGTTTAGTGAGCAATATTTCATATCTAAACTATCAAGTCAACAAGGACTCCGCAGCCCTTCCATCATTCCTGCCCGACTACGAATCCGCCTCTTCGTCGATGGGGCCAGACGCCGGGTGCAGCGCAAGCAAGTCTCTGAGCATCGAAATCAGCATCTCGGCATTCTCCTGCCCGAAGGGCTCGAGCAGACGTGCCTGATGATTGATGGCGCGCTTGCGCAAGGACTCGGTCAGCAGGTGACCTTTCGGGGTAATGCGAACCACGGTCTGGCGGCGGTCGGAGCGGACGCGGGTGCGATCGACGATGCCGTCGGCCTCCATGCGTTGGACGACCTTGCTCAAGGTCGGCTGCTTGGTCAGCGTCAGCTGACTGAGCACGCCGATGCTCTCGCCTTCACTGCCTTCCAGACTGGCAAGCACCCGCCACTCGGTGACCGACAGACCTGCGGCCTCGACGTCGCGGTGAAACTCACGCGAAATCCGGCTGCTGGCCTGCGCGAGCAAGAAGGCGAGATAGTGATCGACAAAGCGTGTGTGATCCGGCTCGGACGCCATCTCAGCATGCGGTTCGGGCGCTGTATCCGTCATGTCGTTAACATTTTTCCTGCCCAGATCCTGATCGGCAAAGAAAATCGCGCTTGCGATCTCCTCAACTTTGCTTATAAATTGTTTATAACTATACGTTAATCGCAGCACGAAACTCAGGCTGAGGTAATGATGACAGACAGCGCCACGTACCACCTGCACGCCACCTGCCAGCAAGCCTGGACTTCAGCGTGAGCCGGCAGCAACTCGCACCCGGCGCGGAGATCCTTTCTGCTTTTCCGCTGTTCAGTTCGGACGATGCCGATGAGGCGCGGCAGAAAGTCGCAAACGTGTTCTGCCCGCACGATCTGCGGCCGGTGAACACGGATACCCGCTTCTCCTCGCGCCACAACCTCGTTCGCCTTGGCGAAACCGCGCTGAATTATCTGACCTATGGCACGGATGTCGACATTCTGCCCGGCTGCCTCGAAAGCTTCTACCTGGTACAGGTTCCGGTTGCGAGCACGGCGCAGATCCGCTGCGGCAATCAGGAGGTGCTGTCCTCCCCGGCCACGGCCAGCATCCTCAATCCGCATGAGCCGACCCGGATGCGCTGGAAGCACGACAATCGCCAGCTCATGCTGTGGTTGCCGCGCGCGTCCCTCGAGCGTCGTCTGACCGAACACCTGGGCGACGAACCCCACGAGCCGCTGAGCTTTGACATCGGCCTGTCACAGACCGAAGGCCTGACGGCCAGCTGGTGCCGGATGCTGCGCGATCTCGCCGACAACATCGACCAGTGCGGTGCAGATTGGCTGAACTTTCGCCCCACGGTCGCGGCAATGGAGGACTGCCTCATCCGCGGCCTGCTGCAACTCCATCGTCACAACTACAGCGACCGCCTGCACCAGCCACAGCAGGCCGCCCTGCCCCGGCACGTGCAGCGTGCCATCGACTACATTCATGCCCACGTCGAGGATGCAATCACGGTGGGCGATATGGCCCGCGTTGCCTGTGTCAGCGTACGTGCACTGGAAGAAGGGTTCCGCAAGCACTGCGACAGTACGCCACTGGTGTACCTGCGTGACACCCGCCTCGACTGTGTCCGCAAGGCGCTGCTCAGTGCCGCACCGGGCAGCGACAAGGTTGCCGTGCTCGCGCATCGCTATGGCTTTGCCCATCTCGGACGGTTTTCTGCCTATTACAAGAACCGTTTCGGCGAATCCCCCTCGCAGACCGCCGCCCGCCCGCGGTACAACTAAGGAACGGAGTCGTGTACCTGGCTCACCGCTGTCAGGTGTGCGCGTTCCGGACAGCGCGATTGCGCAAAGCGGATAAACAGCCATCACCATGAAATGAACACTGTGTCCCAAGGACGCCAGCGGCGGCGTCCTCCAACCGAGGACACAGCAGATGAATGGATTAAGCGGCAAGGTCGCCATCGTCACCGGTGGCGCCACGATGATCGGCGAAGCGGTGGCAAGAGACCTCATCGCACACGGCGCCCGGGTCGTGCTCGCCGACATCGATACACAGAAAGGCACGGCTGCAGCCGATCGCCTCGGGCCTGCGGCCTGCTTCCAGCACACGGATGTCAGTCAGGACAGCGAGATCGCCCGCTGCGTGGACACCACCGTTGCCACGTTTGGCGGCATCGACTTTCTCGTCAATTGCGCCTGTACCTACGTCGATAACGGCGCGGCATCGACCCGTGCCGAGTGGAACCAGGCGCTTGACGTGAATCTGGTTGGTGCCGCGATGATGCTGCAGGCCTGCCACCCCCACATGCTCAAGCGCGGGCGTGGCGCAGTGGTGAACTTCGCTTCGATCTCCGCCACCGCCGCGCAGTCGGGCCGCTGGCTCTACCCTGTGAGCAAGGCGGCGATGCAGCAATTCACCCGTTCGGCCGCACTCGACCTTGCCCCGGATTACATCCGCGTCAATTCGGTCTCGCCCGGCTGGACCTGGTCCTCGATCATCGAAACCCTCTCCGGCGGCGACAAGGCCAAGGCCGATCACGTTGCTGCCGATTACCACATGCTCGGGCGCCTCGGCATGCCGGACGAGGTCGCCCAGGTGGTGAGCTTTCTGCTCTCCGACCACGCCAGCTTCGTCACCGGCGCCGACTACGCCTGTGACGGCGGCTACACCGCCCTCGGCCCTGAAGGCCGCGTACCGGCCATTACCCGACTGATGGACTGAGTGTCCGCAGGGACCCGTTTGTACCGGGTCATTCGTACCTGCTCAGCCACGCACACCACAGATACCCCCAAAGCGGAGACAACACCATGCAAAGTGAAAACATTACCCCCCGTTCGGTCGCCATTGTTGGTGCAGGCCAGGCCGGTCTGCTGCTCGGATGCGGCCTGCTCGACAAAGGCTACAGCGTCACCATCGTCACCAACCGCACGCCTGAGGACGTCTGGAGCGGCCGTGTGATGTCTTCGCAGTTCATCTTCGATCCGGCACTGCAGATCGAGCGCGACCTTGGCCTCAACCAGTGGGAAGCCGACTGTCCGCGCACCGAAGGCATCGGTTTCTCCATTCCTGCCCCCGATGGCAGCGGCACCCAGGCCCTGCACTGGCACGCCCGACTCGATGCCTACGGCCAGTCGGTTGACCAGCGGTTGAAGATGCCGGGCTGGATGAAAGAGTTCGAGCGTCGTGGAGGGGAACTGCGCTACGACGATGTCGGTGTCGACCAACTGGAAACGCTCGCAGCCGAATACGAACTGGTGCTGCTTGCCGGTGGCAAGGGCGAGATCGTCAATCTGCTGGGGCGCGACGACAGCCGCTCCCCGGTGCGCCAGCCGATGCGGCAGCTCGCGCTGAGCTACGTCACCGGGATGAAGCGCACCGATTACTACGAATGCGTCAATTTCAACCTGATCCCTGGCGTCGGCGAATACTTCGTGTTTCCCGCCCTCACCACCGACGGCGCCGACGGCACCAAGGCCTGCGACATCATGGTGTTTGAGGGTGTGCCGGGTGGCCCGATGGACTGCTGGGGCGATGCAAAGACGCCCGAGCAGCACCTCGAAGTCAGCCTGAACATCCTGAAGACCTTCCTCCCGTGGGAGTACGAGCGCAGCCGCGACTGCCAGCTCACCGACGACAACGGCCGCATCGCCGGACGCATCACGCCGACCGTCCGCAACGCCGTGCTCACCCTGCCCTCGGGCCGCAAGGTGCTCGGGCTGGGCGACGCGGTGCTGGTGAACGACCCGATCACCGGACAAGGCTCGAACAACGCGACCAAGGCCGCCAAGCACTATCTGGACGCCATCCTCGCCCACGACGCGTCGGCATTCGATGAAGCCTGGATGCGCCAGACCTTCGACGACCTCTACAACGGCTACGCCGAGAAGGTCGTGCGCTGGACCAACAGCCTGCTCTTCCCGCCGCCGGAACACATCATCAAGCTGCTCGGCGCCGCACAGGAACTGCCCGCAGTCGCCTCGCGCATTGCCAACGGCTTCAATGACCCGCGCGACTATGCCAACTACTGGTTTGCGCCCGAAGACACCGACCGCCTGATCAATGCCGAAGCCCAGAAGCTGGCCGCCTGAGGACATCACGAACATGACCACATCCAGGAACCTCCTGCGCCGCCTCCCGCTTGTCATTGCACTCGGCTTGCCGCTCAGCGCGCTTGCCACACAGGGCACCTTTCCTCATGGCTACGGCGTCAAGGCCGAAGGCATGGGTGGCGTATCGATCGCCCTGCCGCAGGACGCCGTCGCCGGCGCCAACAACCCGGCCGGCATGGTCCTGGTGGGTGACCGCCTTGATGCCGGTGCAGCCCTGCTTAAGGTGGATAACGGTGCCAGTTTCGCCGGCACCGGGTACGACGGCAGCAAGGAGCGCAGCATCTATCTGATCCCTCAGCTCGGCTACAACCACATGTTCGGCACCAGCACCTCGCTCGGGGTATCGGTCGTCGGCAATGGGGTGGGCACGGACTACGGCCGCGACACCAATATCGGCGGACTGCAGGGGACGCGCTCGGAGCTCAAGCAGATGGTCATCACCACCAGCCTCGCGCACCGCCTCAACGACGCTCATGCCATCGGCGTCGGTCTGGTGCTGGCACGCCAGGTGCTCGATATCCGCGGCCCGGCTGGTCTCGGCCTGCCTGAGGGCCGCGACGAATCCACCGGCGCCGGCATCAAGCTGGGCTGGACCGGTCAGATCACCCCTGCCCTCACCCTCGGCGCCACCTACTCGAGCAAGGTGGACATGGGTCGGATGAGCGAATTCGACGGGCTGCTGGCCGATGGCGGCGACCTCGACATCCCTGAGAACTATGGCTTCGGCATGGCTTATCGAGTCGGCGCCTTCACTGTTGCAGCAGACGTGCTGCAGATCAACTGGAGCGGCGTTGGCTCCCTCGGCAACCCCGGCGTCACCACTGCGCCCGGCGAAGGCAAGACTGCTGGCTTCGGCTGGAAAGACCAGACCGTGTGGCGCATCGGTGTCGCCCATGCACTGAGCGACACACTGACCCTGCGCGCTGGTTACAGCCATGGCACCCAGATCGTCGACAAACGCGACACCTTCCTCGGCATCCTCGCCCCTGCGGCAAACCGCCGTCACTACACCCTGGGTGCGACCTGGGCGATGAGCAAGGAAATGGAACTGTCGTTCGCCTACGCAAAATCCCCCAAGGAACGAGTGCGCGGCCAGGGGGCCGCACCCGACAGTCTGACCGAAGTGTATATGGGGCAGGACTGGCTCTCGTTCAGTATGGGCATGAAGTTCTGATGGAGGACACAATGATCGACTCACGAGAACTCCGCGACGCGCTGGGGCACTTCGCCACCGGTGTCACCATCATCACCACGACGGACGCAGAAGGCCAGCCCGTCGGGGTCACGGTCAACAGCTTCGCATCGGTGTCACTCGACCCGCCACTCGTGCTGTGGAGCCTGGCAAAACGCTCGTTCAGCCTGCCCGCCTTCACCCAGGCAGGTGGCTTCGCGATCCATGTGCTTGCGAGCAACCAACAGGCGCTTTCAGACTGCTTTGCGCGCGGCGCGGGCGACAAGTTCAACGGCGTCGACACGGCCCAGGGCATCGACGGTATTCCGCTGCTCCCGGGTTGCGCGGCCGTGTTCGAATGCAGCACCGAGCACCAGTACGACGGCGGCGATCATCTGATTTTCGTCGGGCGGGTGCGCAAGCTGCATGTAGACGATCGCGCGCCGCTGCTGTTCTATCGCGGCCGCTATGCCGCGCCGGAGGAGGAGTCCCGCTCCTTTTCCGGTCTGATGCGGGCTGTTCGCACCGCAGCGGCCTGAGGCAGGGACGATGAGCACATACGACGCAATCATCGTCGGCAGCGGAATTAACTCCCTCGTCTGCGCAGGCGTGCTGGCGAAACGCGGAAAGAAGGTGCTTGTACTCGAACGCGAAGGGGTGCTCGGCGGCTGTATTCGCACCGAGGCCCTGACTGCACCGGGTTACCTGCATGACACCATGTCGACCGCCCATCCGTTGTTCGTCACAGGCCCGGGCTACGCCGAACTGAAGGATGGCCTGCACGCAAACGGGCTTGACTACTGCAACAACGGCACCCCCACCGGCGTGCTGCTGCCCGACGGCCGTTTCCTCATCATGGGGCGCGACCGCGCAGCAAACATCGCAGGCATGAACGCGCTGGCGCCCGGCGACGGAGATGCCTACGCCGAAGGCATGGGCTTCGTCGAGCAGAACGCCGAGCTCATCTTCTCGCTGCTGGGCAACGAACTGTGGAGTTCAAGTGTCGGCAAGATGATGCTTGGCCGGGTGTGGAAACAGGGCGCACATGAAACCCTCGCCTTCTTCGGCCCCGCAATGCAAAGCTGCCGCGCCTGGCTGGAAACGCAGTTCAAGGACGAGCTCGTGCGCGCGCTGCTGGCGCCGTGGGTGCTGCACACCGGACTCGGACCGGAAAGCCCCATGTCGGCGCTGATGGCGCGCGTCATCGCGTTCACGCTGGAAGGCGTCGGACTGCCACTGGTCAAAGGTGGAAACGCGCGCACCGTCGATGCTTTCCGCGCGCTGATCGAAGGTGCTGGTGGTCATTTCGAGACCGGCGCCGACGTCGCCGAAGTGCTTGTGGATGGCAAGAAAACGCGTGGTGTGCGCATCAGCGACGGACGGGTATTCGAGGCCCGGCAGGTCATCTGCAACGTCACGCCCACCCAGCTCTACGGCCGGCTGCTCAAGCAGGACGATGCCCCGGCCCCGCTCCGCCGCCAGGCCACCGAGTACCGCTACGGCAAGGGCAACATGCAGATTCACCTCGCACTGTCCGAGCCGCCGCAATGGGCGGATCCGCAGCTGCGCGAAGTGATCTACCTGCACCTCACGCCCGGGATGGACGGCGTTTCGCGTGCCGTCAACGAGGCTGAACGTGGCCTGCTGCCCGCGGAAGGTACCGTGTGTGTATGTCAGCCCTGCGCCGTCGATCCCTCACGGGCACCCGAGGGCGGCTGGATCATGTGGATTCAGTTGCCCGAATGTCCCCGCAGCATCCGCGGCGACGCGCGCGGTGAGATCGAAGCGACCGCCGACGGAAAATGGTCTGCTGACATTGCCGAACGTTATGCCGACCGCGCAATCGAGCGTATCGCTGCGCACGTGCCGAACCTGAAGGCGAGCATCATCGGTCGCAAGGTCATCTCCCCGGCTGATCTGGAGCGGATGAACATGAACCTCGTCGGCGGCGACCCCTATTCGGGTGAATGCGCGATCGACCAGTACCTGTTCTGGCGCCCGGTTCGTGGCGTGAAGGATCACAGCACGCCGATCAAGGGCCTGTACCACATCGGCGCGTCGACGCACCCGGGACCCGGGCTCTCCGGCGCATCGGGCTTTCACGTTGCCAATGCATTGGCGAAGCGCTGAGAGCCTTTCCGGCCAGCGCACCACTGTTGGCGCGCCCGGCATCCGCATGCCCAGGTGAGCGAAATCCGCTTTGCCGCCGCACCAGACCTGCTGCCTGCCTGCCTTGAACCAAGGCAGGCAGGCAGCGCCGTTTTCATCATGTAAAGACAGAGCCGGGTCGGAAGGACTTCACGTCGGGATGCAATGTCGCATCCCGAGCTTGAGGCGAGCGCCTCGCACGCCCCCTAGACTACGAACTGCCCCATGGCCATCTTCATGCGGCCGACCGACCGATCGAGACTGTCGACCGCCGCGCGGGTTTGGGCGACGACCGCCATGTTCTGATCGGTCATCGATGCGACGCGCTCGACGCTCTGTGCCATCACCACCATCGCATTGTTCTGCTCGGCAGACGAGTGGGTAATATCGTTGACCATGCCCAGGGTCTTGCTCATCTGGGTATTGATCTCCAGCAGCGCGCCTTGTGCGTCCTGCACCAGTTTCACGCCGCTTTCGACCTGAGTTGCACCCTGCCGCATTCCACTGACTGCTTTCTGGGTTTCAACCTGGATCGAGCCGACCATGGTGCTGATCTCCTTCGTGGCATTGCCGGTGCGCTCGGCGAGCTTGCGCACTTCGTCGGCAACGACGGCAAATCCTCGCCCTTGCTCTCCGGCGCGTGCAGCCTCAATTGCCGCGTTCAGGGCCAAGAGGTTTGTCTGGTCGGCGATATCGCTTATCACTCCGGTGATGCGAGAGATCTCCGCCGACTGGGACCCCAGAAACTCGACCTGAATCGCCGCATTCTTGACGGTTTCCGCCAGTGCAAGAATCGTTTCGCAGGCCTGGGCCGACAAGGTGCTGCCACGTGCAGAAACCGTGCTCGCATGCTGCGCTGCGGTCCGCGTTGCCTCGGCATGCTCGGCGACTTCGCCGATCGACACCGTAATCTGTTCGATGCCGGCCGCCGCGGACGATGTTGCGTCGCTCTGTACCCGTGCCGAATCGCTGACATTGCCGACGCCCGAGCCGACTTCGCCCGAAACGCTGACCACCCGCTCGGCGGAATCGCTCATCCCCTGCACCGTTGCCTGTACCGAGGAGACAAAGCGGTCGACGCTGCGACCGATATCGCCCAGAACGTCCCGCCGTGAGAGGGTGAAACGCTTGCGCAAATCGCCGGTAACCAGGAGGTGGTCGAGATGCTCGTGCAAGGAGGTCATATCGCTGGCAATCCGCGGCAGACCGAAGACCAGGAAAAAGGTCCCCCACAGCAAGCCCGTCGCGGCGATCGCGAGCATGACATCAGGCAGGAGCGGCAAGGGCACAAAACGATCGACCAGTACGAAGAGTGCGAGCACTGCCATCAGCAAGCCGAGTCCGACAAGCTGGATGTTCACCGAGTTGAGGATTGCCCAAAGAGAACGTCGCGTGGGGACGATCCGGCCATGTTTGACGCAAATCGACTTATCGCCTTCCCTGATGCGTTTGTACGCTTCCTCGGCCGCGACCACCTCTTCCCTGCTCGGACGGGCACGAACAGACTGGTATCCAACGACTTGTCCGTTCTCGCGTACCGGCGACGCATTCGCCACGACCCAGTAGTAGCCACCGTCGCTGCGCAGGTTCTTGACGATTCCACGCCACGGCCGCCCCTCCTTGAGATCGCGCCACATGTCGGCAAACGCCTCTGCAGGCATGTCCGGGTGACGCACCATGTTGTGGGCCTGGCCAATCATCTCCTCCGGACGGTAGGCACTGATCCGCGCAAAGGCTTCGTTTGCTTCGACGATGATACTTTTAAGGTCAGTACGCGAGTAGATGAACTCACCCTCGGGCAGCAGGGTTTCAATGCTCGTTACGCTGGCGGATTTGCGCATGTCACCCTCGGGAACCTGTCTCTTGTTGTAGTAAACGCCATACCTTTGGTATGGCTTTAAGCACGGCGATCAGCTTTGCTGATGCCGAATTTCCTTACTATGGCATGCTTTTCCCGGTTCCGAGCCACCTGTTTGCGAACACGACAGGCGACTCCGGGCGGCCAAAAAGATAGCCCTGCGCCTTGTCGCAGCCCAGAGCCAGCAGGCGTTCAGCCTGAGCGGACTCCTCCACGCCTTCCGCAAGCGTTCGAAGACCGAGGTTCTTTGCCATTGCAATGATGGTGGCGACGATGCTGTGATCATTCCGGTCCTTGAGCATGGAACGGACAAACGACATGTCGACCTTAAGCGTATGAGCGGGAAAACGTTTGAGATAGGCGAGCGACGAATGCCCGGTTCCGAAATCGTCGATAGCAATCGTGAAGCCGGCGTCGACAAGCGCGCGGGTGACCTTCATCGCGCAGTCGGGATCGCGCATCATGCCGGACTCGGTGATTTCGAGTTCGATCTGGTCAGGCGATACGCCTGCTTCGCGGATGATCGTAATCGCGCGACGGGCAAAATCCTCGCGGTCGATCTGCTGTGCAGCCACGTTGATTGCCAGACGACCAGGCAGCGTCAGGCCCGCCTTGGTCCAGAACTGCAGTTGATGGCAGGCCTGTTTGATCACCCATTCACCAAGCGTGATCATCATTCCCCGCTCTTCCGCAATCGGAATGAACTCTGCCGGGCTCACCCAGCCCCACTCGGTATCTCGCCAGCGCAGCAGCGCCTCGGCGCCCGTCAGCGTTCCCGTCCTGAGATCAATCTGGGGCTGATAGTGGAGTTGGAGGCGATCCTCCTGCAACACACGTTGGAGCCGATGAGCGACTTCGAGTCGCCGAGCCAGTTCGACGCCCATCTCCGAATCGTAGAAACAGTAGCGACCGCCCCCGCCGTTCTTGGCCCGGTACATCGCGATATCGGCATGCTTCAGCAGTTGCTGCGCGTCGGCGCCATCGCCCGGATACATGGCCACGCCCGTGCTCGCTCCGATCGAGAAGGCGTTCTCTCCAATCTCGATCGTCTTCACCAGTACCCGGTTCAGGCGCTCGGCGATCAATGTTGCCCCCGAACGCCCGGTTTCATGCGCGATGATGACGAACTCGTCCCCACCGAGACGCGCAAGCGTCTCATCATGGCGCAGCGTCGTCTGGAACCGACGCGCGACCTCGGACAACACCAGATCGCCGCAGGCATGTCCCTGCGTGTCGTTGACCTCCTTGAACCGGTCGAGATCGATGAACAGCACCGCGATTGACTGCCCTTGACGACTCGCATGCGCCAGCGCCTGATGGAGACGATCCTGGAACAGCGCCCGATTCGGCAGTCCGGTCAGGGAATCGTAGAAGGCAAACTGTTCGATGCGAACTTCGGAGAGCTTGCGGTCAGTAATGTCCTGTGCCGTTCCCAGTGCGGATATGAGTTCGCCCTTGTCATCGAACTCAAGCGCGGCACGCTCCTCAATCCAGCGGATTTTCCCTTTGACCTGTATCCGATGCTCGACCCGATACGGTTCGCCGGAGAGCGCAGCTTGCCAGGCCCGATTGACGACCTCGCGGTCGTCCGGGTGAATCTGGGCAAGAAACTGTTGAAAAGATACTGGCGTCCCGGATGGCGTATCGAAGATTCTGTAAGTTTCTTCTGACCATTCAAGTATGAGCTTATCTCCGCCGCACCGGTCCAGGCTCCAGCTACCGATTCTTGCCACTGCCTGCGCATCACGGAGCATCGCGGCACTGCGAGCGAGTTTTGCCTCTGCATCCCGACGAAAAATCTCTTCGGCGGTGACGGGCTCAAGCACAAGAAGCAACTGCCCAGCTTCTTCTTCCAGACAGATCCGTTTCACGGTCAGCCTGACCTGTTTCTCGCGCCCGTTATCCGGCGCGCGAACCAGGAATGGAGCGTCATACAGATCGACGCCGGTCTCCCGGACATCTGCAATCCGTTGTTCAAGCCCTCTGCCCTCAAGCACAGCCGACAGCCTGTTTCCCGTGACCGAGTTGGATCGAAGGTCAAACATCCTGATGAAGCTCTCGTTCGCAGACAGCACGGATAGTGTTGGCGACAGAACGAGAATCCCGTCGTGCATGCTGTTGAACACCATCTCGGCGTAATTCTTCAAGCCGAGAATCGTGTTGTCCCTTGCCTGGATATAGGTGTCGATTGCGAGACCCATATCGAGCAAAACAATCTTGATCAGGGACTGAACGGTGTGATTGCACTGTTCGTGATCATCAATGAAGCACCGCTTGATCTCGGGTAACAAGCCTACGAGATAGTTGGCGTAGGCGCCCAGATACCATTTCGGTTCCAGCCCCACACGATGATGGACGAGGCCGACGCGAAGCCGGTGGTGAACGTACTCGCGTCCATAGTCACCTGCAGTCAAGCCTTCGAAGTAGCTGACCTGGGCACGCTGCAACCGCGCGAGGGTATTCGGGTCGGCAAGCAACTTCCGGGTCTGGTCAAACGCAAGGATCTGCTCGTAGAACCGCTCGGCGAAGACGGGTGCGTATCCTTGCAGATGCGAGTGCAACTGCTTCAAACGCGCGACATCCTCCTCACCGAAGCCCAGAAATGCCTTGCGCTCAGCGATTGCGTCATCATCGAGCTGCAGCTCATTCGCAATCCCTGCGACGTCAAAGTGCTCAACCTTCATATCATCACGTCCGTCTTGTGGTGCAGGCTGACTCGTCGAAGTCACTGCGACTATTACTGTTGCAGCAACTGATTCGATCCTGAGGAAGTCCGAACCCTCTCGGCATCGAATGCGGGTGACCAAGCCCGGTAGCGTCAATGCACGGACATTCAAATGTGGCTACCGCTACAGGGCCGAATTCATTCAGATGATTCGAAACATACGGTTACGCATGTTTGATGGAGCAGATAATACACAAGTGAAGTTTATGTTCAATACCCCTACTTAAAATGTGAGAATTCGTCAGATCACGTTTCATAGACCTCTCAAGGCAAGTGATATGCCCACGTCATATTTCATTAAACCCATTGAACCAAGCCAAAGGCCATTTGACGAACCCTTCGGGCGACGCGTTCAGATTGCGTATGACGTCCAGCTGCCGAGAATGTGAAGCGCACTGCGGTGTGCAAGCGCGGAGGCTGTAAAGGTGGGGTTCACGGCACCGCCGCTAGGGAACAAGCCCGGACCAGCGATGAACAGATTCGCAAGATCGTGACAGCGGCCGTAAGCATCGGTCACCGAGGTGCCAGGCTCAATGCCCATCCGCGTTCCACCGAGGAGATGCATGCCAGCAATCGGGCCATGCCAGGACGATCGGGCACCTGCACTCTTCATGATGTCGACGCCCTTTTTCATCGCATGGGCGTGAAGGCGCAACGCGTTGTCGTCAAAGCGGTGATGTACGCGCATCTTTGGCATGACCTCAGCACTACCGCCCGGAACCAGCTCCACCCGGTTCTCCGCCAGCGGGAGGGTTTCGCCCACTGCGGTCATGGATCCGAAGTGCAGCGCCGCGTCTGCCATGAAGGTGCTGAACGCCTCGCCATGAAGATCGGGGCGACTGCACGCGATACCGAGCAAATCATTCGGTTTCGAGGCGTGCCCGATCAACCATTGGTAACCACCGACGAAATCCTTGCCTTCCCTGATCACCTTCCCATAGCGGTCCTGACAGACAAGCTGGCCGCCAGTGACGCCAAGATGGCATTCGGTCGGCTCATCAAACAGGCCAAATACGCCGCCTGCCGCATGGGTATGAAGGTAACGCCCAACTGTTCCGGATCCGTTAGCCAGGCCCTGGGGATGGCGGTCATTGGCAGATGCCAGAAGCAAACGGGGCGTTTCCAGCGCAAAGCCTGCGATCACGACCAGTGCCGCAGGCTGGAAAGCACGTTCGCCGCGGTCGTCGGCCACGATCACGCCAATCGCTTTGCGCCCCGATTCGTCGGTCACGATGCGCTCGACCCGATGCTGATAACGCACGGTCGCCCCGTGCTCGACTGCCCATCTGAGGTAGGTAGCCTGGGGATTCGCGAGTGCGCCGGTGGGGCAGCCGGCATCACACCAGCCGTCGAACACGCAGGGGCTGCGGCCACGATAGGGCGCAGTGGCGATGGCCAGGGGCAAGGGCGCCACGTGCATGCCCATGCGTTCGAATCCCCGCGCCAGGATCTCCCCCTGCCGGAAGCGCGGCGTGGGAGGGAGCGGATAGTCCGCGCCGGCCGGCCGCCAACGCTCGGCGGCGGCATCGCCGGCAATCCCAACTTCGGCTTGAACTTCATCATAGGAGGCGCGCAAGTCTTCGTAGCCGATTGGCCAGTCAGCAGCGACCCCGTAGCGCCGATGCATTTCGAAGTCTTCCGGATGAAGACGGAACCAGCAGGCGTAATGGTGCGCTGCCGCCCCCCCACCACCCTGCCCTGTATTGAAATTGATGCCCAGCGGGTTGGAACCGACACTCTCGACCACACCAGGCGTTCCTTTGAGACGCCGCGCCCAGATCTGGGAACTGACCATTGCCTGCGCACCACGCTCAACGCCCGCATCAAACACCAGCACCTCGCGCCCAGCTTCGGCAAACCGGTTTGCAAGGATGCAGCCTGTCTGTCCCGCGCCGACGACGACTGCTTCAACCTCTTTCATGGTTCTCATGCCGGCAACCCTCCCCGCGTGGACGGCCATTCGGCGTGAGGCTCGATATGGGCACGGTAATCCAGACCAAGTCCCTGAATGCCCGCTACAGTTCCGAACACGAGATCAGCTGCGTCGGCCTTACTGACGAAGTAGAACAAACCCGCAGGGGGGCCTGACCAGTTCGCGGGCTGCCCAGCGGAGATTTCATTGACTACCGTGGCACGCGCGAGCTTGTCCAGTTCCGGGAAGGTGCGCCCAAACCGGGCGCGGCTCAGCGTATCAAGCGCGTTCAGACCGTCGCGATAGAAGTCGTGATAGCTCCCCGGCCAGTCCATGTAGCGGAGAAACAGCGAGTTGTGGTCACGCGGCAGCGCAAGTTGGGTGCCGAGATACATCGCCGCGCCGGCCGCTGCAGCGCCAGGAACCAGTGCATCCTGCCACTGCGCCCACAACGTGAGCATCCCCGGCGACAGGCCCGAGTCATCATTTGAATCCGCAGCCCACGTGAGTTTAGGCGCGAACGCCGACAGCCCGAGGCCGAAACCGGACTTCAGCATCGTTCGCCGCATGACATTGTTCAAGGCAAGGTCCTCCAGTGCTGAAGCGTCGTTCCCTCGGGGATGATTCATGCAGGAGTGAGTTCCGAGAGCGACGCTTCGAGATCCGTCAAGCACGAATCCCCCGAACGAAAACGCTCAGGCGAGACGACAGGCTGTTTCGTATGCCAGTCTGGGATTGCGCGGATACAGCGCAGAAGGATCGCCATAGCCCAGATTGCAGAGGAAATTGCTTCGCCACGATGTACCCCCGAAGAACAGCTCATCGACGCGGCTGCGGTCGAAACCGGACATCGGACCACAGTCGAGACCCAGCGCCCGCGCAGCCATGATCAGATAGGCGCCCTGCATCGAGCTGTTGCGAAACGCCGTTTCCTCGGTCAAGGCGGCGTTGTCGCGAAAGTAGCCGCGCACATCCTTGTGCGGTGACAGGGTCGGAAACGCCTCCCAGAAGCTCATGTCATGGGCCACGATGGCACACACGGGTGCCTGCATCGTTTTTGCCACGTTGGAAGGCAACAGCGCCTCGCACAGCCGCGCTTTGCCCTCATCGGAACATACGAACACCAGGCGCATGGGGCTGCCGTTAAAGCTCGTCGGCCCCATGCTGGTGAGTGAATACAACTGGCGCAGCACATCCTCTGACACTGGACGGTCCTGCCACGCGTTGTGCGTTCGGGCCTCCAGAAAGAGACGATCGAGTACCGAGTCGGTCAATGGCTGATCCGTCACCCGACGCCCTCCGTTGCCAGGCTCGCAAAGCGACCGTCGACATAGAGCAAGGCCTGCTTGTCGCCCTGTCCGCTCACCGCAAGCACGTCGATGACCGCAATCACGTGGGTTCCGGCGTCGACGATGTCCTTGATGCGTCCATCGAATACACTGAGGGCATCATCCAGTACAGGCGCACCACTCTCTCCGGTCTCCCACCGCCCCACCTCAAAACGCGCATCTCCTTTAACGCTCGAGGACGAAAACCGCAGGGCAAGGGCCTCCTGCCCTTCGGCAAGGACATTGATTGCCAGATTTCCGCCCCGCTGCAAAAAGGGAAAGGCGCCCGCAGTCTTGCTGATACAGGCGAGCATTCTTGGGGGGTCTGCGCACAGCGACGAAAATGATGAAATCGTCAGGCCGGCCCGCTCGCTGCCGCGGGCAAGGCTTGCGATTGCAACACCCTGCGCAACCCTGCGCATGCCCGCCTTGAAGGCCTCGCTCGAGACGCGACCGAAGCCGACCGGAACCACGGTGTGATCCGATAGCGTGGCCGGTCGGGCCTGCGCACTCATGACTTCACCTTGAACGCATTGCGCAATCCGCGTGCTTCCAGAATAGGAAGGACGTTGTCGCGGAAATACGGAAACTCCTCTGCATAGTCCACAAAGGACAGGGTGCTGCCCGCAAAGCCGGCCTCGTACAGTTTCTGAATGCCGTCGGCAACGGTCACCGGATCGCCAATCAACGGATATCCGCCATGGCCGCCGGAGAAACGATCACGAATCAGCTGCAGCTGGTCTTTGGGGAAGGACTCCGCATGAGCAAACATCAGGCTGATGATGTTGTCCACCGCACCCCAGTCGGCATGATCCTGTGAATAGTAGTGGTGGTAATCCTCTGCTTCCTTGATCGTCGGACGACACACCACATAGGAGAAAGTCAGTACATCGATCTCACGTCCGTTTGCGGCCGCCTGTGCCTTGATCTCCTGAACCTCGACTTTTGAACGAGCAAGATCGATTGCCGACGTGAAAAGAAAATCCGCGTTTCGGGTTGCGAAGTCACGACCCTGCGAGGAACCAGCGGCGTTGAAAATTGGGACTCGGTCGACGACCGGATGCGGCTGACCGTAGGCACCTTTGAGCTTGAAGTACTTACCGTCCCAGTCGAAGCGTTCGTCCTCGTACCAGACCTTCTTGATGATGTCGTACCACTCCTGCCCCATTTCGTAGCGGGTTTCGTGGTCGTCGGGAAGGGTCTGCCCCATGGCCTCGTACTCGGGCTTGTTCCAGCCGCAAACGATATTGAGGCCTGCACGCCCGCGCCCGATCTGATCGATAGTGGCAATCTGCTTGGCGACGACCATCGGATGATTACAGGCCGTGTGGATGGTGGCAAACACGTTGATGTTCTTCGTGTGTGCCAGCAGGCCTGCCGCCCAGGTCATGGTCTCCAGGACGTTTCCATGAAAGTCGGTCGCGCCGCCGTAACCGATCCAGCGTGCAATCGGCAGCATGAACTCGATTCCAGCTTCGTCCGCCTGCCGGGCCAGGCGAAGGTTGTTCTCCCAAGTGTTCTTCCAGCGCTCTTCGACTTGCGTGCCCGCCATGCCACCGGAGCAGTTGGTGGCAAAAAAGCCAAGCTTGAACTTGTTGTCGTTGCGAACGGGGGGAATAAAGACCTGAGGCGTTTCTTTCATGACCTATCCTTGTGTAAGCACTGATTCAGCGAAGTGATGCCTTGAACCTCGATCGGCACACTTCAAATCTAGTCTTCCACGGGAAAGCTCACTATCCCGAAACTGACCCGACTATCCTCGTTCTGCAGGAATCAACGATGGAGGGTTACCGACGGACTTTCGCCGAAACAGCGTTTGTAATCGACGGTGAAATGCCCCAGATGGGAGAAGCCCCATCGCCCCGCAATAGTGGTCACCGTGGTCAATTGCGGCGTAGCCCGCAGCAGATCTTCGTGCACCCGCCTCAAGCGAACGTCCTTGAGGTACTGCATCGGGGTCGTATTCCGATACTTGCGGAATCCCGCAAAGAGCGAACGCGTGCTCACGCCGGCCTCTTCGGCAAGATCGCCGATGGTCAGCGGCTCATCTGCGTTTTCCTCGACGAAACGTTCAACCTTGCGCACAAAACTCGGCGCAATCGACGGACCATCATCCGCAAGCCGGTCCGAGTAGTTGTGCGGCTGGCAAAGCAGCAGTGTGGTGATCACCATCTGTTCGATCTGGGCCGCGAACAATGGTGAGTCGAGAATCACGCCTTGCCCTTGTGAGTCTTGGCCAACCTCTTCATAGAGCCATTTCATCAGGCGAACCCAAGGCAGGCTTCGGGGTGCAAGCAATGACATTGCCGGGCAGAACTCGATAGGGCTCTTGAGTTCACCGCCGAGGTGTTGCCTGCAGTGACGCTCAAGCACGCCTCGATCGATCTTGATGAAAAGCTTCTCGGTGTCCTCACCGTGACGCAGACGCAATGAAAGCGACGGACTGAGCACCGAGGCAACATCGGCATTGGTGTCCACCGTGTTGCCACCATGCTCGACTACCTCCGAGCCATGTATCGGCATCTGAATGAGCGCAAAGCTTTCAAGGCTACCCGGGTCGATTGCGACACTCGCACCGTAGCGCATGCGCCCGATGCCGATACCCCGGATCGGTCGGTAGTACATCTCGGCTCCCACACGCGATCCACCACTTACGACCCTGAGTCGATGCTCGCAAAACACCCGTGAAACGCGGTCGCGGGCCTCATCCGGATCGGATGTGCGAAACAAGGGGAAATTCTCCAGCATGGAGCGGGAGGCGCCCGATCCAAAGTGGTTTGTTGTCTCCATGGAGTGCTTCTCCAGTATCTTTTGCGAGATGCAAAATTTATTTATGTCTAAATTAAAACAGACCTAAGTAACGCCCGTCTATCAATTTTTCAGTACGGCCCGCACTGCCGGAGCGATGAAAACCCTCTCGTCCTGAACAAAAATGCATATGAACTTTGTTGGGCAGGCAGCGAGTATCGAAGGCGCTGCGTGGCAACTGCCTCCTGCAGCCAAATTCACTGAATCTGCAGTTCCGGGACAGTGAGTGCAGCGATCGGATAGTCGGTGCCCCGTCGCCCCGCCTAAGCTGGTGCCACCGTCACGGCCCGTTCAATGCGACCAAAGAGTCGGCCGGCGTTTCGTCACGGCTTCATCGCAACCGAATTCCCGTCAGGAGCACATCCACATCATGAGCACAACGCACAAGGTCGCGACCTACTGTTATCAGTGCGTCAATGGACCGGACATGCTGACCGTCGAGGTCACGGACGGTGTCGCCACGACCGTCGCACCCAACTTTGAAGCGAAGGGCTACCACCCCGCCGACGGCAAGGTCTGCGTCAAGCCCTACGGACTGGTGCAGAAGATCTACAACCCGAACCGCTTGCTGAAACCCCTCAAGCGCACGAACCCGAACAAGGGACGCAACGAGGATCCGGGCTGGATCGAAATCGAATGGGAAGAAGCGCTCGACACCATTGCCACCCGGCTCAATGCCATCCGCGCCAACAGCCTGGTCGATGAGCAGGGCTACCCGCGTGTCGCCTTCACCACCGGCGGTGCCGCCACTCCCTATTTCTACATGGGCACCTTTGCCTCCTTCCTCGCGGCATGGGGCCCGGTCGACCAGAGTCTTGGCGCGGGGGGCACGGTCAAGTGCTATCACACCGAGCATGTGTACGGCGAGTTGTGGCACCGCGCCTTCACCGTCTGCCCCGACACGCCGCGCTGCGAGTACATCGTCTCCTTCGGCAACAACATCGACGCTTCTGGGGGTGTCACCAGTGTGCGCCGCCATGCCGACGCCCGCGCACGCGGCATCAAGCGCATACAGATCGAACCCCACCTGTCGATTACCGGCGCATCGGCCAGCGAATGGCTGCCGATCCGCCCCAAGACCGACCCGGCCTTCCTTTACGCGATGCTGCATGTCTTGCTGCACGAGCGCTCGCTCGCAGACCTGGACGTTCCGTTCCTGAAACAGCGCACCGGGTCGCCGTATCTTGTCGGTCCCAACGGCTTCTTCATGCGCGATCCGGTTTCGCGCAAACCCCTGATGTGGGACGCCAAAAGCGGTGGGGCGGTTGTTTTCGACACGCCGGGTATCGACCCCGTGCTGCTCGGCGAATTTACCCTCGCCGGCATCGAGGTCGGCGCCGACGAACAGGTCTGGCAGCACACATCGGCCACCGCGCAAACTGCGCTGGAGGTGACGCGGCGCATGGTCGCGCCACACACGCCGGAATGGGCAGCGCAGGTCTGTGACATTCCCGCAGCAACGATCCGCCGCATCGCAACCGAGTTTCTCGAACACGCACGCATCGGCGAAACCATCGAGTTCGAGGGCCGTACCCTGCCCTTCCGCCCCGTGGCGGTCATGCTGGGCAAAGGCGTCAACAACGGCTGGGGCGCCTACGAATGCGTGTGGGCGCGCACCATGCTGATGATCCTGGTCGGCGGTCTTGAAGTACCCGGCGGACTGCTCGGCAGCACGGTACACATCTCGGGGATGGATTTCGACCGCATGGGTTCGGTCGCCCCTCACCCGGACGGCTTTCTGGACTACCCCTTCAACCCCACGGACAAGGAACACTGGGAGTCGCAGCCGCAGAACCGCCACGGCCACACCACGCTGATTCCGATCATCGGCGGCGGCATCACCAGCCAGCTGATGGGCTCCACCGTACTCAGCTGGATGCGCCTGCAGGGGCGTGCGGCCGAGAGCTGGGGCAAACCGAAACCGCCGGACCTGTGGTTCGTCTATCGCTGCAATCCGAACATCTCGTTCTCTGAAACGGACAAGATGGGCGAGACGATGGCGACCTTCCCCTTCACCGTCGCCTTCTCCTACACCCAGGACGAGACCAACCACTTTGCCGACCTCGTGCTGCCCGAGGCCATCGACCTGGAAAGCACGCAGCTGATCCGCCTCGGCGGCACCCATTACTTCGAACAGTTCTGGGACAGCCAGGGCTGGGTGCTGCGCCAGCCGGTCGTCAAACCGCAGGGCGAGGCGAAGGACTTCACCTGGATCTCGACCGAGCTCGCCAAACGCACCGGCCTGCTCGAGGCATACAACACCATGATCAACATGGGTGCAGCCGGCCTGCCGCTCAAGACCGAGCAGTACGACTTCTCGCTTGACGTGAGCAAAGCGCACTCGGTGGATGAGACCTGGGATGCGGTGTGCCGCGCAGCCAGCGCCGACGTCACCGGCGGCACCGCCAGCGACGGACTGGATTACTTCAAGGAGAAGGGCTTCCGCGTCAAGCCTTTCCCCAAGATCAACTGGTACCTCTACCCGCGCATGGAAGATCTTGGCCTGCGCTTCGAACTGCCCTACCAGGAACGCGTGCTGCGCATCGGCAAGCAGCTTGCCGCGCGCCTGCACGAGCAGGGCGTCACGTGGTGGGACCGTCAGCTGCACGAGTACGAACCCCTGCCCACCTGGAAAGACCTCAACAAGCTGTGGTCCGAAGCCTACGAACGCAGCTACGGCATCAAGGCCAAGGACTACCCGTTCTGGCTCCTCACCGCACGCAGCATGCAGTACGCCTGGGGTGGCAATGTCAGCCTGCAGATGATCCGCGAAGTCGCGGCCAACATCGCCGGCCACGACGGCATCATGATCAACGCCAGGATCGCGGAGGACATGGGCATCGAACAGGGCGACCGCATCGAGGTCACCTCTCCGGTCGGCGTCACCACCGGCCGCGCCTTGCTCAGACAGGGCGTGCGCCCCGACACCATCGTCATGGTCGGACAGTTCGGTCACTGGAAGACCCCCTATGCCAAGGACCTCGACATGCCCAGCCTCAACAACCTGGTGCCGATGAACATGGATCTCGTCGACGGCACCGGCTCGGCAGTGGATGCCGTGCTGGTCAAGATCAAGAAAATCAGGAGCTGAGCGATGACCCGCTATGTAATGGTTGCAGACCTCAACCGCTGTGTCGGCTGTCAGACCTGCACCGCCGCCTGCCGCCACACCAATGCCACCCCACCGGGCGTGCAGTGGCGCAAGGTGCTCGATATCGAAATGGGCGAGTACCCCAATGTGGACCGACTGTTCATGCCCGTCGGCTGCCAGCACTGCTCCGACCCACCATGCATGGAGGTCTGCCCCAGCACCGCCACCGGCCAGCGCAAGGACGGCATCGTCACCATCGACTACGACATCTGCATCGGCTGTTCCTACTGCGCGGTAGCCTGTCCCTACCAGGCGCGCTACAAGGTGGAGGAAGCCCGCTTCGCCTATGGCGACACTCCGACCGAGAACGAAGCCATCCGCTTCGATGCCGGCCGCATCGGTGTCGCGCAGAAATGTACCTTCTGCGCCGACCGCGTCGACGCCGGGCTGGCGAAAGGACTGACGCCGGGCATCGACCCGGATGCCACCCCGGCCTGCGCCAACGCCTGCATCGCCAATGCGCTGACCTTCGGCGACCTCGAAGACCCCAACAGCAAGGTCTCCGAACTGCTGACCGAGAACACCTGGTTTCGCATGCATGAGGAACTGGGTACCGATCCGGGCTTCTTCTATCTCTGGAACGAAAAATGATCAATGAGAAATTTGCCCGCTTCGGCACGGTTCACCAGACCAGCTGGGACGGCCGTGCCGCAGGCAACTTCATCTGTGGCGGCGCCGGCGCCGCCCTGCTCGCCATCGCCGTGCTCACCGCCTGGCCGGCGGCCCCCGACTGGCACCTGCTCGTCGTCGCGCTGGCCCTGATCGGTGCAGGTCTTGCCTTTGTGTGGACCGAGATCGGCCGCCCGTGGCGCGCCTTCAACGTGCTCTTTCATCCGCAGACCTCGTGGATGACCCGCGAAGCCTTCGTCGCCGGCCTGATCGCCGTTCTCGTGTTCGCGACCATCGCCACCGGCATGGCGGCGACGGCATACGCAGCCGCGCTGGCGGGCCTGCTCTTTCTCTACTGCCAGGGTCGCATCCTGCGCGCCGCCAAGGGCATCCCCGCCTGGCGCGAACCGAGCATCGTGCGCCTGATCGTGAGCACCGGCCTGGTCGAAGGCCTCGCCCTCCTGATGCTGGCAGACCTGGCTGCCGGCACCCCGCGCCCCGGCATGCCCGCCGCACTGCTCGCGCTGGTCGCATTGCGCTTCGGTGCATGGTGGATCTACCGCGCGCGCATGCTTGCCTCCGACGCGCCGCGGTCCACACGGACCACGCTCGGCGTCGTGCATCGCGCGCTGATCGGCGGAACGGCACTCCCGATGATCGCGTGCTCAGCGGCCATTGCGCTACCGCCCGTGGCTGGCATGGGTTCCGCTGTGGCTGCCCTCCTGGCACTTTCAGCCGGATGGTATTTCAAGTACCTGCTCATTACCCGTGCTGCTCAGGTGCAGGGGTATGCGCTTGGGAACAAACTGCGTCGGGGGCACCCGCTGGCAGCGCAGCGGTAATGACAAGAGCGGCCGGGCCAGGGCCGCCAGTTCACCGGCAGGTCCGGCTGAAGACGCCCTGATCCTGCGACTGCGGGCCCGCGACCGGTCTTCGCCGCCCACGAACCAGAACGGGAACGGTCATACGACCTGCAAGCCATGGAATGAGAGTCTGCCCATGACGAAGAGCGGAAAAACCGCCTTCAACGACGTATTGTTCTTCCAGTCAAGCAAGCGGATCGGGTTGAGTTCTGCTCCAACGGTCTGAGACGCTGTTGGCGCATGCGTACGCCGTGACATGGTAGTAACAGGCGCGCGCATCGTCTGCCAACTCGAGAAAGTCGATGCGGCGACCTTGCCAGCCTGAGAAATCCGGCTGATTGTCGATCTCCAGATCGCGCAATGCCATGCCCCAGTCGGGGAAGATTCGGCGCTGGGCTGGCCCTTCGATGACGATGCGTATATCCCGATGCCGCTCATCGGCCCGAATACGCTCCATGACGGTCGTAATGTGCTCTCGCCTCCCCTCCAGCATCTGCATGAAGCAGCCATCCTGATACACCAGACAGCCGGAAATGCCGAGGTTGCGATTATTTTCCCCTGCCTTGTTGCACAGCGCGTCGAGCACCTCAGCAGAGAGCGGTGTCACCGCCCGGCTGACATAGAGCAAGAAGTACAGCGAATCAGTCTCATGCGAAGGATCGTCGCCTGAAGCACTTTCCACCGTCTCGATAAAACGTTCCGCTTCGAGGGGACGTTGGAAATAATAGCCCTGTAAGAAGTCACAACCATAGCCGCAGAGTTCGCGCCACTGCGCAGCGTCCTCGACCCCTTCGGCAACCATCTTGAGACCAAGGGCACGCCCCATGCCGATCACCGCGCGGATGACGGTGCGGCTCTCGGCACTCTTGTTGATGCCATCGACAAACGCCCGGTCAATCTTCAGCACATTGACCGGTAGCCGCGTCAATTGCGCCAACGAGGAATACCCGGTGCCGAAATCATCCACCGCCACCCGCAGACCAAACTCGGCCAGGCGACGCAGGATGCGCAAATTGGCGTCGACATCGGCCATCAGCGACGATTCCGTGATTTCAAGCAGCAACCGGGCCGGGTCGGCACCCGTCTCCTGCAGGATCGATGCAAAGTCGTCGGCAAGGCTTACCTCGCTCAACTGTCGCGTCGAAAGGTTCAACGAGACATAGGGCGCGCGTTCGCCCCAGCGTTGTCGCCAGTCGACTTCCGCCAGGCATGCAGCCCGAAATACCCAGGCGCCGATCGGCACGATCGCGCCGGTCGACTCCGCGATCGGGATGAATACGGCAGGCGAGACCTCACCCATCGGCGGCTTCCAGCGCAGCAACAGTTCGGCACCGACGATGCGCCCGCTCTCGGCAGCGACGATCGGCTGAAAACGCGGCGACAACTCATTGCGTTCGATCGCCGTGCGCAGGCCATTGGTGATCATGAGCCGCTGTCTGGCTTGCTCCTGCAGGGCTTCGCTGAAAAACTGCCAGCCGTCCCGTCCCTTTTCCTTGACCGCATACATCGCTGCATCGGCGTGATGCATCAGGCCGTCGGCAGAATGCGTGTCTCCCGTACCAAGCGCAATACCGATACTGGCCGAGACATACATCGGCAAACCATCGTATTCAAAGGGCTGCCGCAGCCTTTCATTGATGCGGTCGGCAAGACCGTTCAAAGTGGCCGGCGCATCGACCTGCTCGCACAAAATCAGGAACTCATCGCCGGCCAGTCGCGACACCATGTCCCCCCGCCGCACCAGTTCGATGAGCCGGGCAGCCACCGTCTGCAGCACGCTGTCGCCAGCTTCGTGCCCGTAGGTATCGTTGATCAGTTTGAATCCGTCGAGATCGACGAACAGGAGGCCAACCGGAAGGCCGGTGCGCTGGGAGCGCAGGAGGAGATTGACCAGTCGCTCCCGGATCAGGGTTCGATTGGGCAGACCGGTCAATGGGTCGTGAGTAGCGCGTCGCGTCAGCTCCTCTTCTGCCTTCTTGCGCTCGGTCACGTCGCGCATGGTGACCACGAGCAACCAATCGTCGCCATTCCGTACCTTGGCAATCGAAGCTTCGAGCGGAAAGAAACTGCCATCCTTGCGGTAACCCATCACTTCCGTACGGCCTGCCATGCGGCGCTCGGTCTCATCGCCGTCCAGGAAGTGCCGTACAAGTTCCACATGGCGCTGACGGAAATGTGGCGGCAAGAGTTGATGCACCGACATTCCCAGCATCTCACCTTCCGCATAGCCGAAGATCTCGCAGATATTTCGGTTGGCCTCGCTGATGGTGCCATCGGCGCTCGCCGCCAGGACACCCATATCCGCAATGCTGAGAATCTGCTGCGCAGTACCGAGCGTGCGCTGGGCACTTGCCACCGCCGAAGCGATGTCCGCCGCGAGACCGGGCATCGGCGACGACCCAGGTAACTGTGCAGCCATCGATCGCGCCCGATAGCGTTCCGGAATCACAGGCGCAATCTGACCGAAATGCTCAGTGATCTCGAAATCACCTCTGCTCGTGCAGCGCGCCAGATACGTATTGACCACCGCATGGTGAGTCGCCGCATCCATGTCAACCCGCCCTTGCGGTCCGGTGATTCGCACCCTTTCCAGCGCATCGACCAGAGCTTCGGCTTCCACCGTTCCAGCCGCCTCGGCAGCCTCCGCAAATGCATGGACGCACAGATAGGCACCCTCGCCGAAATTCGTCAGGATCCCATTCCCTTCCGGCCAGATGCCGTTGATATCCGGCTCACGGGCGAGGCGCTGCAGGTAGCGATGGTTTTCAGCGCTATCAAGCGACATGAAATAGGTATTGCTTGAATACAACCCCTCCCGCACCTCGGGCGGCAGACAACTCGCCATCATTTCATCGAAGTGGCCCATCACCACCGCCATCCGCTTCGACAATCCCATTGCCGCAAAAAAGGTCAGCAGCCTGATCTGATCATTTCCGGCGAAATAGGGCACGAACACGTCGGCACCGGAACGCGCGACCATTTCGAGCAAGCGCCGGATCTCGTCATCGCTGGCACCGATCGACAGGTACTCCTCGCCGAGGCAATCGCCCTCGATGCCCTTGAGCGTACGCTTGGCCGCGTCGATCGACCCACGCGGCCACTCATAGTTGTTCCCTGCAAAAAACATCTTGAGCCCGTAACGACGGGCCATGAAGGGAATCATCTTTTCGATCTGCTGGTTCGGCAGCGCAGCGATGTGGAAAAAATAGCGCCCTGAGATGCTGCCCTCGTAGAACGAAAAGTTCAGATAGGGCATGTGCAGCGGCTCCGCAACCTGCTCCGCCACCGCGATCCGCGAATTGGACAGCAGGTTGCCGATGATGGCTGCGCAGCGATGCTCATTCACCAGCCTCAAGGCAGCGGGCACCGCCGTATCAGGCAGGCTGCCGTCGTCCTCGATGACCAGTTCGAGTGGTCGCCCAAGCACACCGCCGCGCTCATTGATCTCGTCGCAGGCCATCCGTGCCGCCCAGACGATCTCCTGCCCGTACAAGGCAACCAGTCCGGTGAGGGGCGGCATCAAGCCGATACGAACGGCACCGGCCACCAGCCGGCGTTCGCCGGAGGCCGACGGATGAGGCTGCCGATACCCACTGTGGTCGGGACGAACGGTAATCTTGTGCAAATCAGCCAATACGAACTCCATGCGTCAATGGCTGCGTCCAGGCAGCCAAGCAAGCCAATGACTGCACTCTAGCGGAAAACCTGCTATATCGTTGTGGGTAATTTCGCACTCCACGAAGAACGTGCGGCGGCGCAGCAATGCATATATCAGACCTGAGTCTCAAGTCTGCGAGTAGTTGCGGGGCCATCCATCTGCCTAATTCTTTGGTGACATACTCGATCAATCTGCCGGCTCCGTCCTGCCCCGCAGCATTTGCGCTTTAGGGTTAGCCGCTCGCGCTTTTCGGATTTCCCCGTCGGCGACGATGCACAACAATGCGTCATCAACTTCCCGGGAGATCATCATGACCGCCACCAGCGCACTGTCGCAGTTCGCTCTCGAGCTTGCGACCGGACAGATTCGCATCGTCGACCTGACGCAGACCCTGTCGCCCGAGTTCCCGTCGCTCCAGCTGCCACCCCAGTTCGGCCAGTGCTGGCCGTTCAGGATGGAAGAGATCTCGCGCTACGACGAGCGCGGCCCGGCGTGGTACTGGAACAACTTCTCAATGTCGGAGCACACCGGCACCCACTTCGACGCGCCGGTACATTGGGTGAGCGGCAAGGATTTTCCGAACAACGCGGTGGATACGATTCCGCCGGAGAATTTCGTGGCGCATGCCTGCGTGATCGACTGCAGCCGCGAAGCGGCGGAGAACCCGGACTTCCTGCTGACGGTGGAATTCGTCGAACGCTGGGAAGCCACCCACGGCAGGATTCCCGCCCGCTCCTGGGTGCTGCTGCGCACCGACTGGTCCAAGCGTGCGATGCCCGACGAATACGTCAATGCGCGCGAAGATGGCCCCCATACGCCGGGGCCCGCGCAGGGGCTGGTTCAGTGGCTGATCGATGAACGCGACGTGTTCGGGTTCGGCGTGGAGTCGATCAATACCGACGCCGGGCAATCCTTTGCGTGGGACATGCCCTTCCCTTGCCACTACCTGATGCATGGCAACAACCGCTACGGTCTGCAGTGCCTGACCAATCTCGACCAGCTGCCTGCCCAGGGCGCAATCATCTTCGCTGCGCCGCTGAAAATCCGGAATGGCTCCGGCAGCCCGCTACGGGTCATCGCGCTCGTCCCGGGCCAGTAACCGCCTCTCTGCCCGAACGGGGAACCTCTCCAGACCCCGTCCCTAACCGGACACCCCGTTCGCTTGATACCCGAGTGCGATGCACTCGGGTATTTTTTTGCGTCAGCCGCGTGTGAGTGTGTCAGACGGCGATTCACCAAAACGCCGCTTGTATGCGGTGGCAAAGTGTCCAAGGTGGGAAAAGCCCCAGCGCATGGCCTCACGTGTCACCGTGGTGTCGCCAGCCCAACTGTGCAGCAACGCGTCGTGCACCCGCTTAAGGCGTACTTCCTTCAGATAGTTCATGGGTGTGGTGTCGCGGAAGCGCCGGAATCCTGCAAACAGCGAACGACTGCTGACACCGACATGTTCGGCAAGATCGACGATTGTCAGCGCCTCATCGGCATGCTCTTCGATGTACTGCTCGACACGCTTAACGAAGGCCGGTGCAATTGACGGAGGCTGATCCTGAAAACGATCAGTGTAGTTGTTCGGCTGGCACATCAGCAGCATCGAGATCAGCATCTGCTCGATCTGCGCCGCGAGTAGCGGCGAACTCAAAGCAATCGCGCCCTCTCCTCCACCATCATGTTCGGCCTCAGCGAACAGCCACTGCACCGCACGCATCCAGCGTTGCCCAGCGACACTATCGAGGTGCATGTCGACCCGAAAGTCGATGGCGTCGCGAAGCTCGTACCCAAGGTGCTGGATGCAGTGGCGCTCAAGCACCCCGCTGTCGATACGGATAAAAATCTTTTCTGTGCCTGCACGGTGTTGCATCGTGACCGGCCGCTTGGGACTGACCACTGACGCAACACCAGGACAGGAGTCAATGGCGATGTTGCCGCAGCGAATCCGCTCATGTCCGCTAAGCGGCATCTGCACAAGGGTGAAAGCATCAAGTTGGCCAGGATCAATGGCGACATCGCCGCCGTAGGTCATCCGCCCCAAACCGATGCCGCGCAGGCGGCGGTAGCACATGCGGGCATCGAAGGAACGATCCGCACCCGCGAAGTCAAGGCGATGATCACAGAATACGTCCGCCCCCCGGCGACGGGCCTCGTCCATATCATCAGTATGAAAAACCGGATAGCGGGACAGCAGTTCGCCGGGTACGGGCTGCGGTGCAAGCGTATCGAAGTTCATGTCTGCTTCTCTCCGTTTTATGCAGGGAATTCCCATCGCCAGTTGGTGCTTAACCAAACACTCATGCACTCCAAACGTGCGTCATCGCACCCATACGGTGCAGAAAAACACTTTCCGATCATCAACTTGGGCGCACGTAGTGCGCAGGTGGACGAAATAGGCACTACGTTTTCGTTTAAGCAACAACTATTCCTGACTCAATAGTTCACGTGAACTTACAGACCTGAATGCAGGCCACGGACATCACTTGCACAAATTGGATAAGGCATGCGTTGAATGGATAGCCCTGTCCGGAGCTAAAGCCTAGTTTTGCGGCCATGACCCGTCGTACCCAACGGCGGCGGAACGACGAGCCAAACGAGCCCCTCCCAATGGACAGAATCCCCGAAAACGTAACCCCGCCTTCCGCGATGTCGATGTCGTCGAAGACGCACTCGAAACGCGGCCCCGCGAAGTTGCTTGCTGACACGGTGATCATGCTGTTGCCGTGGTCAATCATCGCAGCCCTGCTGTGGGCAGCCTTCTTCATCAAGCCGCAACCGGTCGGCGAGACCGTGCAGCCTCCCGTACTGGAGCGTCGCGATCAGTATTACGGCCTCGCCAGCAATGGCGACAAAGGTCTGTGGCTGGCAGGGAGCGGCGGCAAGATTGTCGCCCTGAGTCCCAATGGCGATACCCGCCTGCTCGCCAGCGGCACGAGCAAGTCGCTTCAGGACATCGCAACCTGGGACACCACCCGCGGCATCGCCGTCGGTAACGACGGCGTGATCATCACCACCGGGGACGGTGGACAAAGCTGGGTGCCCACCACCAACGCACCGCGCTCTGAGGTCGCCAACAAGCTGGTGCGGGTGCGCGTGGCGGCCGACGGCGTGGCGTGGACCGTGGGCGAGATGGGCGCCTTGCTGCACTCGACGGATTACGGCAAGCAGTGGGAGCGCCGCCGCCCCGAAGAAGACAACGCCTGGAACGACCTTGCCCTGTTAGGCGACGGACAGATCTGGGTGGTCGGCGAATTCGGCCAGATGTTGTACTCGTCTGACAACGGCCAGACCTGGACCGAGCACAAGTCCGAGGTGGAAAGCTCGCTGATGGCGGTTGCCTTTCGTGACCCGCTGAACGGAATGGCGGTTGGCCTGGAAGGCGTGGTGTTGGTCACCCGGGACGGCGGACAGAGCTGGCAGAGCGCAGACAGCGGCGTCGCCGTTCACCTTTTTGACGTGGTCTGGGATGCAGCGCATGCGAGCTGGATGGTGGCCGGAGATCAGGGCATCTGGCTGCGCGCGGATGCTGCCGTCAGCGATATTCGTCACGGGCGGTTCGACAGCCACGACATGAGTTGGCACACGCGCGCGCTTCCAACGCCTGAAGGTACCTGGTTCGCCGGCGCCAACGTCGGTCTTTGGGCCAACGGGCGATGGAGCCCTGTCGGCAACCACGCCTCGCAGCCGACCGAATAGAGCGCCCTGACGCAGCCCTTTTCCCCTTGCATTTCATCCCTGGTGGACGCGCCCCTATGATCAATCAGTTCGGACAGCTATGTATTCGACATCGCGCCTGGGTATTGGCGCTGATTTCCCTGATCACCATCGTGCTAGGCATCTTTGCACTGAAGGTAGACGTACGCACGGTGTTCGAGGACATGCTGCCCTCGAACCACCCCTACATCCAAACCCACGAGCGCTTCAAGGACACTTTCGGCGGCTCGAACATGGTCACGATCATGGTCGAGGCACGCGAAGGCGAAATCTTTCAGCCCGAAGTGCTGGAAACGGTGCGCGGCATCACCCTTGGCTTGCGCGAAGTGTCGGCGGTCAATCCCTTCCAGATCATCTCGCTCGCGAGCAAGAAGCTGAAGGAGGTCCGCGCCTCGACAGAAGGTATCGAAACACGGCCGCTGATGTGGCCGGATGCCCCCCGCAGCGCGGACGAGATCGCCGAATTGCGCGCAGCCGTGCTGCGTAATCCGCTGGTGTATGGCGCCTATGTGTCTCAGGACCTGAAAGCGGCACTGATCACGGTGGACTTCATCGACCGCGAGGTGGATTACAGCAAGGTGTTCAAGGAAGTTTCGGCCCTCGCCGAGGGCTTCGAGAACGACAAGGTGCAGGTCAGCATGGTGGGCGATCCCATCCTGTTCGGTTGGGTGAACCACTACCTGCCAGAGACCATGAAGATCATCGCACTGGCCGTGGTTGCAACCCTGGCGATGCTGTTCATCATCCTCCGTACCTGGCGCAGCGTGCTGCTGCCGCTGGTGGCGGGTGCGGTCAGTGCCACCTGGGCGCTGGGCATGTGCGCGCTGCTGGGCATCACCTTTGAGCCACTGGTGATCGTGGTCGCCATGCTGATTACCTCGCGTGCGGTGTCGCATGCGGTGCAGATCATCAACCGTTTCAACGACGAGATCGTCAGCATCGAAAGCGGTCGCGAGACATCGCGAGATGCGGCACTGGCTTCGATCCGCGACCTGCTGCGCCCGGGCATGCTGGGCGTGGTGTCGGATGCCGCCTGCATCGCAGTGGTGATCATGAGCCCGATCCCGATGCTGCAGAAGCTCGCGCTGCTGGCGGTGGTGTGGGTATCCACGCTGGTGGTCAGTGCGCTCCTGCTGACGCCCATCCTGCTGTCCTTCATCCGTCACCCGCACGGTCATGTGCACGGGCTGGACGTCACACCGCTACTGCGCCGCGTGCTCGACTTCGGCGTATGGATGGGCACCTCGAGCTTCCGTTACGTCGTGGTCGGCTGCAGCACGCTGGTGATCCTCGGCTCCGGCCTGTACGCACTGAACCTGAAGATCGGCGATCCGCAACCGGGCTCGCCGATCCTGTGGCCAGAATCACGCTACAACCTGGATGCAGCAGCGATCAACCAGCGTTTCCAGGGTGTTGACCGGATGTTCATCGTGCTGGGCAAGGACGGGCACGAAGGTTATGTGAAGACCAGCGAGGCCTTGCTGGCAATGAACGCGCTGCAGCGTTTCATCGAGGTACAGCCGGAGGTGGGCGCGTCAGTGTCCATCGCCGACGTCCTGCCAGTGATGAACCGTACGCTGCGCGAGGGCAATCCGCGCTATCTCGAGTTGAGCGACGAGGAGGCGATCAACGGCAGTCTGATGGCGATCCTGGAGTCGGTCTCCGAACCGGGCGACATGGACCGCTTCATCGATGGCGATGCGTCCAACGGTGCGGTGACCCTGATGTTCCGCGACCGCCAGGGCGAGACCATCCGCACCGCAGTCGCACGGATCAAGGAGTTCATCGCCGACAACCCGCTCGCCAATGGAGAGTGGCAGTTGGCGGGCGGTTCCATCGGCGTGATCGCCGCAGTCAATGAAATCATCCTGTCGAGCCAGATCGAGTCGATCGCGCTCGCCCTCGTGGTGCTGGTCGTGGTGTGCATGGTCACCTACCGCTCGTCGGTGGCCGGCATGCTGTTCATGTTGCCGGTGATCATCTCCAACACCCTGACCTTCAGCTTCATGGCGTGGAAGGGCATCGGCATGAACATCAATACCGTGCCGGTCGCAGCACTGGGCATCGGGCTCGGCGTCGATTACGCGGTGTATATCGCCGACCGCATCAAGGGCGAATACGCCCGCGGCTGCACCGTGGACGAGGCGATCCGCAACGCACTGCACACGTCCGGCATGGGCGTGGCCGTCACCGCCGGCGTGCTCATCATCAGCACCCTGATCTGGTGGCTGTCGTCGCTGCGCTTCCAGGCCGAAATGGGCCTGCTGATGGCGATCTGGCTCTGCATCTCGGCAATGTCGGCATTGTTCGTGATGCCTGCCGTGATCAAGGTTTTCCGTCCCGCATTCATCTTCGGCAAGGCACAGGCGGCGCCCCTGACGAGCGTCCGCACGGCCCTGGCCTGACAGTTTTTTCACCGCGCAGCACCTTTCCACCCAACTCAAGGGAGTTAGCATGGACAACAAGAGAGAACCCCGGGCAGGCGCGCCTCACCTGCTGAAGCGCCTGACCCTCGCGCTGGTCACAGCAGGCTGTGCCTTGCCGCTGTACGCAGCCGACGACAACCTGAAGATCGATGGCTATCTCCGGCAGGAACTGTCGTGGAACACCATGGACTGGAAGGACACGCCGGGTTACGACGACCGCGGCAAGCTCTCCATGGCACGCACCACAGCCCGCCTCAACATCGACTGGCGCGCAACGCCGGATGTGTCCGTCGTCGCCAAGCTTCGTGGCGTCGGTGAGATTCAGACTCCGTTCCTCCGTCACCTGGAGACGATGGGCGCGAACAACTACCGTGATGGCGACATCATGGACCTCTACAACCGCAACCACATCAGCGATGTGGTTCGCGAACTGTATGTGGATTTTCCACTTGGCGAGCGCACACGCGTCCGTCTGGGAAAGCAGCAGATCGCCTGGGGTGAAACCGACTTCTTCGCAGCCAATGATCTTGTGCATGGCTTCGACTACACCTGGCGTTCCTTCCTCGAGCCCGCAAACGAGGAACTGCGCAAGACCAATATCATGGCCAAGTTCAACATCGACGTGCCCGAACTGGACGGCGCCATCGAGATGTTCATTCGGCCCGGCTGGGACCGCAAGAAAGACATCGGTACCGAGCTCGAAGTCTACGGCGGGCGCTGGTCGAGCCAGCCCTATGCCGGCGTCGATTTCCGCAATATCGACCCCTACGACTTCGAGAACAAAAAGGGCGATCAACGCAAGCCGACGGGTGGCATTCGCTGGAGCGGAATGGCAGGCGACATCAATTATTCGCTGTCCTACCTGAAGACCTTCTGGCCCAGCCCCATCATGAACGGCACCAGCAAGTTCAACGGCGTGCCCGGCACCAGCAGCGTCAACACCCAGGGACGTTCCGATACCACCGGCTTGTTCGGAAACATCATCTACCCCGTGGTTGACGTATTCGGCATGACTGCCAGTGGCTATGCGGAATGGGCGGATGCCGTATTCAGCACCGAAGTCGCGTACGTGAAGGATGCGCCCTACAACTTTTCAGCGGTTCCCGGCTCCCTCGCCTCGCAACTCGTCGCACCTGGCTTTGACGGCTTCACGCGCAAGGACGTTCTGACGTGGATGCTGCGCATGGACAAGAACCTGTCCTTCACCCAGAGCCTGCTCGGTAGCGAGAAGCCGATGTTCTTCTCAGTCCAGCTGTTCGACAAGTGGATTCAGAACTACGACAGCGACGACAGGCTACTCAACTCCGTTGGCTGGGGTGCAAAGACCAAGGAGCACTCCTTCCTGCTCACCGGCATTTTCAGCCTGAGCTATGACAATGGACGGATCAAACCGGAGTTGGTGGTTGGCAGCGACCTGACCTACGGCGGCGGATTCGCCGTGCCTTCGGTCACGATGGAAGTGGCCAAGAACTGGCGCTGGAAAGTCGAGTACGACAAGTTCTGGAACGACAGTTGGAGAGACAGCAACAAGTGCCAATCCGGCGCGAACACCTGCGACAACGCCAGCCTGTTCGGTTACTTCCACAAGCGCGACCAGCTCTACACCAGCCTGACCTACCTGTTCTGAACCCAGACGGAGAACTCCACATGAATAAACTGCACAAGCCCCTTCTTGCTTCATTGGTCACCGCAATGATGCTGGCAGCCCTTCCCGCCCATGCGGCTGAACTGCCGGCAGGTACGATCATCTCGGCCGAGAACCTCGACAAGATCAAGAACGACACGTTTGAAGGCCACACCATTGCCAGCATGCTCAGCGAGCGCATGGAATGGCGGATCCGCAACAATGGCTGGAAGCTGCCGCTGGCCAAGTCAAAGGCCATTCCGCTCGACCCCACCTGGGTCAAGGCCTCGCAGGCCAACGCAGGCAAGACCAAGATCAACTCGGAAACCTGTCAGGTTGACGGCTGGGGTGCAGGTCAGCCCTTCCCCAACATCGACGAGAAGGATCCCCAGGCCGCAGAAAAAGTGATCTGGAACTGGCATCTCGGTCAGCTGACCGGCGATGTAGCCTACGTCCCGAACTTCACTCAGGTGCTGATCGATGGTGAAAAGGGCGTCCATGCCGAACCCGTTGCCGAGTTCACCCGTTATGCCATGAAGGGTCGCCTCACCGGCGACGCCGTCGAAGGTGACGGCAGCGAACGCGGCCGCCAACTGCTGTACTTCAAGTCCCCATCGGACATGAAGGGCCTCGGCACCTTCACCGTCATGTACGACTCGGTCAAGGTCAACGACGTGTGGGCCTATATCCCCGCCGTTCGACGCGTCCGTCGTCTCTCCGGTGGCGCCTGGATGGACCCGATCGGCTCTTCCGACCAGTTGCAGGACGACCTCGAGATCTTCAACGCTCGTCCGTGCTGGTATCCGGGCTACAAGATGCTCGGCAAGCGCTGGGTGCTCGCAGTGGCCAACAGCAAGACACCGCTGTGGAACAAGAACGGCAAGAACTTCGCCGACAAGTATCCGGTCCTGGAGGACAAGGCCCCGTTCTGGAACATGAACAACAACCAGTTCGAGCCGCGTGAAGTCTACGTCATCGAAGCCACGACGCCGTCCGAGCATCCTTACAGCAAGAAAGTGCTGTATGTGGACACCAAGTATCCGCGCATCTATTACGGCGAGGCTTACAACCGCAAGGGTGAGTTCTGGAAGTTCATGGAATTCCACTCCCACCCGGCCAAGGCCGAAGATGGCTTCACCGACATCCGCACAGCCGGCGGCGCCATCATCGACTTCCAGCGCAACCATGCCACCGTGTTCCTGGTCGATTCGCCTACCTGGAAAACCAACGTGCCTGGCATGAGCTCGAAGGACTTCACCCTGCAGACCCTGCAGGCCGCCGGACGCTGATCCGCAGCAGGGGGCAAGCCCACGGTCCTGGGCTGCGGCGTCCCCCATGGTTACCGCCCAGGACCGTTGCCGCTGCACGCTGGTGCAGCGGCAACGGTCGCACAAGATCAGTGCTGCTTGAGCGGTCTTGTCAGCGTGCCTTGGGCCAAAGTGCTGATCAAGGCGGCCAGCCCCCTCACCGGCTCGCTGAGTGTCTCGACCGCACGGTGCACGAGGCCGACATCGCGATGGAAGGTGTGCGGTCCAAGGTCGATGGCACGCACTGCTGCCGGCCAGCGCCTGAAGATCGACGTTTCGGGCACCAGCGCGACGCCGACGCCATTGGCCACGAGCTTGACGATGGCTTCAAGCTCATCGACCTCGCAAACCTCACGCAAAACAAACTGCCGCTCCCGCAGAAACCGGTCCACCTGCCGCCCGCCGAAGGACGCACGATCGTAGCGGACGAACGGGTGCCGGGACAGCAGCGCGGCCCAGTCATCCCCCGCCACATCGCGCGGGACAACCAGCCGAAAAGGCTCGCGTGCCAGTGCCGTCCAGCACAGGTCACTTTGCATCGAAAACGGAGGCCGGATGACTGCCGCCATGTCAATCTCGCCCGCATCCACCCGGTTCACCAGTTCCATTGACAGACCGGGAATAACCCGTGTGCGGCATCCCGGGTGCTGCCGGTGAAATCCTGCCAGCGCATCCGGCAGCAGGGTCCGCTGCACAGAGGCGATGGCACCGACACTGACCAGCACGGAAGCGGAAACGCCCGGCGGCGTGGTTCCGAGGTTGTCGTAGAGCGCGATCAGTTCCTGTGCCTGGACCAGAAGCTGGTGCCCCATCTTGTTGAGCCGTGCCGAGCGTCCGACGCGTTCGAAGAGCGTGAATCCGAGTTCCCTCTCAAGACGTTGCATCTGTGCGCTGACGGCCGCCTGCGTAAGGCCGATCCGGTCACCCGCTGCAGCGAAGCTGGCTTCCCGGGCGACGACGACGAGGGTCTTCAGTTCGCGAATCATTCACAAATTTCCTTTGTGCTTTACTCAAAAATATATTGATATTATTTTTTCGTACGTCCCTTTAGGATCCTACCGCATCGACCGACGGCACTGCAGGTCAACCAATACGGAGGAAGCATGGATCTGGGCATCACGGGTAAGCGCGCCCTCGTCATGAGTGCAGGTGGCGGCTTGGGCAGCGCCATTGCCGTGGCGCTGGCGCGCGAAGGCGCAGTGGTATGTCTGGCCGGCAGAAGCGCGGAATCACTTTCCGCAGCAGCAACCAGAGTGCGTGAGGCAGGCGGCGTTGCCCACACGTTTGTCTGGGACCTGGGCAAACCCGAAGAATGGACAGCCGGGGTTCAGCGCGTACTCGCGGAACTCGGCGGTATCGACATCCTTGTCAATAACACGGGCGGTCCGCCGCCGGGGCCAGCTCATGGTCACTCGACCGATGTCTGGCGCAACGCGTTCGAGTCCATGGTGCTGTCGGTCATCGGCATCACCGATCTGATTCTGCCGGGCATGCGCGCGCGCGGATGGGGCCGGGTCATCACCAGCACCTCGTCCGGCGTCATCGCCCCCATCCCCAATCTTGGCCTGTCCAACGCGGCGCGCATGTCGCTGGTCGGCTGGTCCAAGACCCTCGCACGGGATGTCGCACGGGACGGGGTCACGGTGAATGTCGTGGTGCCCGGGCGCATTGCCACAGCTCGCACCCAGTTCCTCGACAGTGCCCGCGCCCAGCGTGAAGGACGCGGCCTCGCTGCTGTCGAATCCGAAAGCGCCGCGACCATTCCGCTCGGGCGCTACGGCAGGCCCGAAGAGTACGCAGACGTCGTCGCCTTTCTGGCCAGCGAGCGCGCTTCATACATGACGGGCTCAACCGTCCGCATTGATGGCGGGCTGATTCCCTCAATCTGATTGCGTCCCGGTCGGGCGGCAACCCGCATTGCTGCCCCCCACAGAAACACACACCATTTTTCAGGAGTCATCCAATGAGTCTGTCCCCCTTTCACCTCGCCATCCCCGTCCACGACCTCCCCGCTGCACGTCGTTTTTATGGCGAAGTCTTCGGCCTTGAAGAAGGGCGCTCAAGCGCGCAATGGGTGGATTTTAATTTCTTTGGCCATCAGTTGGTCATCCACGAGCACCCCATTACAGCCGCGCAGGAACACGCCCATACCAACCCGGTGGACGGCCACGACGTACCCGTTCCGCATTTCGGCGTCGTACTCGAGTGGGGCCAATGGGAAGCACTTTCCGAGCGCCTGAAGTCCTTCGGCACCGCGTTCGTGATCGAACCCTATATCCGCTTCAAGGGGCAGGTCGGCGAACAGGCCACCATGTTCTTGCTTGACCCCTGCGGCAACGCCCTGGAGTTCAAGGCTTTCAAGGATATGGGCCAACTGTTTGCGAAGTGACGGCGCAAACTCAGCCCGCGCTCATGCCACCGTCGACCGAGATGCTGCTGCCCGTGACATACGCAGATTGAGCGGATAGCAGCCACAGGACTGCGGACGCGACCTCCGATGCCTGGCCGATCCGCTGCATCGGCACGGCATCCGCGTACATCAGGTCGTCGCCGCCAGTGACCCGGTCCAGGCTGGGCGTCTTGATCGGCCCGGGGCACACGGCATTCACCCGGATGCCTGAAGCCGCATAGTCGAGCGCTGCCGCACGGGTGGCGCCGATGATGCCGTGTTTGGCGGCAACGTAGTAGGCGAGATGGGGCATCGCCTTGAGGCCGAAGATCGAACTGTTGTTCACGATTGCGCCACCGCCCGTTTCCAGCATTGCACGGGCGACGTATTTCATCATGTACAGCACGCCCTTGAGATTGACGTCGATCACATCGCAAATATCCTCGTCGGGCGTTTCGTGGATGTCGCTGAACTCGCGCTGCAGACCTGCGTTGTTGAACGCACCGTCCACCCGCCCAAAGGCGTCAAGCGCGTACTGAACCAGTCCTGCGCAATCTGCTGCACGCGACACGTCAGTGCGACAGAAAACGCCGGCGCCGCCTGCCGCGCCGAGCGCATCAGCCACCGCCCTGCCCGCGCTTTCGCTGCGATTGCCCAGTACCACCTTTGCGCCGACGCTGGCGAGCGCCAGACAGACTTCGCGTCCCATGCCACTGCCACCGCCGGTCACGAGAAAGACCTTGCCTTCAAGGTCGGGGTAAGACGTCATGTCGGTTGCTCCATGTCAGTCGGCCCGTTTCTCACCTGATGAGTGAGAAACGGGCCGGTTCGGGTTGGGGCTGCCGCAGGATTGACCCCGCGGCAGAATCGTGAGCTCAGAGTGCTGCCGGAATCAGCCCGAGCACCGTCTCCAGGGCGATACCGATCGCCAACATGCGACGATCACTGGCTGCCGGACCATCAAGTTCGAGCCCGACCGGCAGGCCGGTTTTCGGCCCGAGCCCGATCGGCAACTGAATTGACGGCAGGCAGGCGCTGGCAGCCGGCTCCGTATTCTGGATCAGCAGATGAAAGTTCTCGGGCAGGCTGACCTCCGGCCGCGCCTCGGGCGCCACGATCGGTGTCGTCGGAAACACGAAGGCGTCGAGTTGATAACGCTCGAAAGATCGCGGTAATGCGCTTTCAGCGCCGGGCGTCCGCTACGAAGCGCCTCTTGGTAAAGGGGCTCGACGTCAACCAGGGTTCCATCCGGCCCGAAAGTACGCTTCGGCAGCACCAGATCCTTGTAGATGCCCTTTACATCGGGACTTGCGATTTGCTCGTAAAGCGTTTCGATGCTGATGCCGGGTCCCTGCTCGCGCAGATAGGTGCACATGTCGTCATAGGCTTCACCGAACACCACGGGAAAACCGATCGGTTCGTTCAATTCCTGCAGACGCGCATCAGGCACCTCGATGAAGCTCACGCCCACCGCCTCAAGTCGGGCAACGGCGCCTTTGGCCACACTTTCAGTATCGGCATCAAGATTCGCCCAGAACCCCTTCGCCACCCCCAGCCGAAGCGTATCGAGCCGCACCGGCGGCATGGCAGCCTCGCCGGTGATGATGGCGTCGAGCAGCGCCACGTCGGCCATGCACAGGGCCATGGGCCCCACCGTATCGCGGCTGCTGGAGATCGGAATCACCCCCTTGCCCGAATATCGCCCCCACGACGGCCGCAGTGACGCGCAACCATTGAGGGCGCACGGGATGCGCATCGACCCCCCGGTGTCAGTGCCGAGCGCCGCGAGCGCCATCCGGGCACCAAGCGCCGCCGCGCTGCCTGAGGAAGACCCGCCGGCGATACGCGACATATCGTAGGGGTTGCGCACACCGACAGTCGCCTTGCTGTGGAAGGCATGGTTGTAACCAGTGCCACCGAAGGCAAGTTCGTGCATGTTGGTCTTGCCGAGCACGATGGCACCTGCATCGCGGAGCCGCTTCACGGTCGGCGCATCCTCGGACGGAACGAAAGTCGCCAGCGCCGGCGTACCGGCCGTTGCCGGCAGACCTACCGCGTGGATGTTGTCCTTGATGACCAGCGGCACCCCGCTCAGCGGCTTGCACGGCACACCTGCCGCCCTTGCCGCATCGGCTTCGCGAGCCCCGGCGAGTGCACACTCGGTGTCAAGGGTGATGAAGATGTTCAGATCGACTCTCGCTTGCGCCTGGTCAATGCAGGCATGCATGAGTGCCTCGCTGCTCAGTTCGCCAGCTGCAATTCGAGCGGCTGCGCTCGCTATCGTCAGCTCGGACAAGCGGACGTCCGGTTTATCTGCGTGTCGTGACATGCGTGCTCCTGTTCGTACTGGAATGTGTTCTTCACTCGAATGAGCTGCGGCAGGTGGCTTACACCGGCGGGTGCATCCGGTGCCATTTGCTGATGCCCTGAAACGCCTCACCGGCCGCAATCAGCGCGGACTCGTATCCCCTGCGCCCGACCAGCTGGCAGCCGATGGGCATCCCGTCGGCCGTATGTCCGCACGGCATGGATAGTGCCGGGTGGCCGCTCACATTGAAGGGCGAGGTAAACTGGATCAGTCGCTGGTTAAGCTCCGGGTCCTGCGCCAGCGCACCCAGCTGCTCGTGGGTCGGCGCAGCAAAGGGCTGTACCGGGGCGAGGAGCATGTCGATGGTTTCCAGCAGCGCACTCATATGCCCCCTGAAAGCGATCGCATCAAGGATGACGCGCTGATAGCTCATGCCATCAGTTGCACGACCCACATCGATCAGGCGACTGAGCGCAGGACCGTACTCGGACGCCCGAGCCGGATAGGTTTCAGCATGCGCGACAGCGGCCTGCACGCCGCACAGCATCTCCCACGCACCGGCGATGGGAAACGACTCCGGCGTGCGCACCTCGATCACCTCGGCACCCAGCTCACGCAGTGCCGCGATTACACCCTCCATCGCCTTGAGCGTCTCTTCATCGGTTGCCCTTGCGTTCCATTCACGATCCACACCCACACGAACGCCCTTCAATCCGTGACGAGGCGCGAGTACCGCAGTACCAACCCCGGGCAAAGAGCTCGGATCGAGCGTATCGGGCCCGTCGATGGCCTCGAACATGAGGGCCACATCACGCGCCGAACGCGCGATCGGTCCGACATGGTCCAGCGTTGCCGCCAGTTCGAACACGCCATGACGACTGACCCGTCCCCAGGATGGCTTCAGCCCCGTCAGTCCGTTCGCTGCACAAGGAAAACGGATCGATCCGCCGGTATCGGTCCCGAGCGAGGCGAAGCACAATCCGGCACTGGCGGCCACCGCCGACCCGCTCGACGAGGCACCAGTCCAGTGATTTGCGCCCCAGGGATTCACCGGTGGCACGGACGACGGATGAGGCGTGGCGAATGCACCTTCGGTCAGCTGCAGCTTGCCCAGTACGATGGCACCTGCCTCACGCAGGCGCCTGACGACCGTTGCATCTTCCTGCGGGACATAATCACGGTGCACAGTCGTTCCGGCAGCCGTCACCACCCCTTTGGTCCAGAACAAGTCCTTTACTGCAACAGGAATGCCGTGCAGTGGGCCGCGATAGCGGCCCCGCCCGATCTCGGATTCGGCCTTGCTCGCGGCCTCGAGCGCTTCGTAGGCCATGAGCTTTGCATAGGCGTGCAACTTTCCGTCGATTGCACTGATGCGGTCGAGCTGACTGCGCACCAGTTCCACCGGTGACAGCGCCTTGCGCTTCAGCAAGGGTGCCAATTCACTGATTTCGAGGTAGTGCCAGTCGCTCAGATTCACGCTGTTCATGCGATACCTCCACCGGAAAACGTCGAAAACGCCTCGTCCTTGAAGGTCTCCGGTGCGGGATAAGCCAGGCGGCTTTGCACCAGGCCAAGATCGAGAAAGAGTTCGCACATCTTGTAGGCCACCACACCCGGATTGAGCACCGGCACCGGCAGGCACTCGGCCAGATAGGCGTGGGACTGGTGCATCGTGGTCGAGCCGAGCACGATGACATCCGCTCCGTCTTCGTCGATCGCCCGCAGTGCTTCGGCCTCGAGCTTCGCAAACACGACCTCTTCCTTGCCGCTGAGCAAGGCCTCGGTGTCCGGACGGACATCGATCGCGCGGATGGACGCCAGCCGCGACCCCAGACCGTACTCATTGATGGTCTTGCGATAGAGCGGAAACCAGCGCTTCCACATCGTGAGCACGCTGAACTTGTGACCGAGCATCGCCGCAACGTGAAAGGCGCTCTGCCCAGGCCCCAGCACAGGGATCGACAACCGGGCACGCAGCGCGGCGAGACCCGAGTCACTCACCGTATTGATGCACACCGCGTCAAAGCCTTCGGCCTCGGCGCGCATCCCCGCCTCGATCACCGCCATCTCCATGATCGCCATGTCGTAGTAGCTGTCGGCCAGCGTCATCACCCTGCCCGCGCCGACGAACTCGACCTCGATGTCAGGTCGCCGAAACCCGGCGGGCAACTGCGCTTCGACCATCGGTCGTGTGGCGTCGCTCATCGGCACCGGGAATATCATTTTTACTTTCTTGCTCATATGCGACTCCACAAGGGGAAAGGCTGCGGCCGGATCAGAGACCAAGCTCGCTGCGCGTGCGGGTCAGCGTGTCGATGACGATGTACATGATCTTTCGTGCGCAAGGCATCAGATCGGGTATGTAGGTCGCACCCATGCCGCCAAGCCCCTCTGCGAGCACTTCCGGCGATCCCTCAGCCGGCCACGGCCAGCCAATGCGTGCCGTCGGCACCCCGTAACGCCTCAACGCGGTGCCATCGGTCTGCCCACCCAGCAAATCAGGCGTCCCGTGCGGCCGTTGTTCGATGTGCTCCCAGCCCCGTTTCGCAGACTGGATGACCCAGTTGCGTTCGTCGGTGGTGCCGCCCGGTACCGATCCATACATTTCCCAGTCCAGTACCAGGTCGGGGCGTTTCGCCTGCAGATCGCGGACAAAATCCGCGAACTGCGCCTTGACCTCGGCCGGCGAGGTGCGCGGGTTGATCCGTACATCAAAGAAGAGCTCGGTGATCGCGGACGGAAAGGCCGCGCGCTCGGGGTCTCCCGAGCGGATACCCGAGATCCAGCCATGGGGCGCCACCACGCCTGAGGTATTGCGCTCGGCATAGGCGATCAGCCATTCCTCGAGCGCCTCAATCACGGCAGCGGCCGGCACCACGGAGCTGCGGAATCCGGGCGTTCCACGGGGCACGCCCGCGTAACCGAGGGTGCCATGCACGCGCAGCTTGAACCAGCCCATGCCGGGCTCTTCGTGATACACCCAGTTCCACGGCTTCATCACCACGGCAAAGTCGGCCGCGGCGCCACGATTGAGCATGTGCAATACCCCGTTCGACATGCCTGCATGCTGGCGCGCAGACACATCCACCGGCATGCCACCGTCGGCCATTCCGAGCAGGAGATCGCCGGTGATCGGCACTCCGGATTCGATCAGCGCGGTGGCAATCTCGGTCAGTGTTGCGACCATGGCCTTCGGGTTGGATGCGCCCAGGCCGAACACCCAGTCGTCCTGCATCTTGGCCCGTGGCTGCATGTCGGCCTCGGTCTGCCCGCCCGTCCACGAACGCTCGGCATCGTCACACTCAAGGTGAGTGTCGATCGGTGCGTAGAGCATCAAGGCCGCACCGCCGCCGGTGCCACGGTACTCGGCAAGCACGTTGCCGCTGTCGTCGGTCATCGGCTGATAACGCGCATTCATGCCCGTGGCCGACAGGTGCGAAGCCATGAACTCGCTTGCCGCGCGTGCGGCGCCGGTGGGACTGTGGATGTCGGTCAGCGCAAACAGCAACTGCTTCAGGCGTTCAGGGTCAAGCCGGGCACACGCCTGCTCGTACCACTGTTGCTGTTCGGCGGAGAATGGAACGGGTGTGGTCTCTGTCATGGGTACGGGGCTCCGTTGTCTCTATCAGTTGCTCGGGACGAACTGCTCGGCAAACACGTTCTCGGGCGCAACGCCTAGCTCGATCAGGCGTCGGGTAGCCGCGTCGATCATTCCCTGGGGGCCACACAGGTAGGCCACGGTGTCCGGGTCGGTGACGTCCTCGGGCCGCAGCGCGGAAACCGGACTGCCGTTGTGGTAGCAACTGTCGGGCTCGCGATCCACGCAGATGCGCGTATCCAGGCCGGGCAGCCACTGGCGCCGCAGTTCCAGCTCATCCAGATAAAACAGCGCATCCGAGGTGGCGCAACCGAAACTCAACAACATCGGCGGCTTGCGCCCACCGATCTGGCGCATGCGGTCGATCATCGACAGCACCGGTGCCAGCCCCGTCCCACCCGCGACGAAGATGTGCGGCGCACGACGTTTTTCACGCAGGAAGAAGGCACCATACGGCCCCTTCAGCTTGACCACGTCATCAACATTCGCGCCGCTCTTCAACCACGAAGACATGACGCCTTCGGGCAACAGACGGATCAACAATTCCAGCGTGGGCAGATCCGCCTCGGTCGACACTGGCGAGTAGCTGCGCAACTTCCCGACGCCCGGCACCTCGATCTGCACGAACTGCCCCGGCTTGAATGACAGCCAGTTGCCCTCGGCCAACTCCAGCGACAGCTTGACCACATTGGATGCGATCGGCTCGATGGCATTTACGAAGGCATTCACCTCGACGGGCACCACACCGCCCTCGGCACTGCCGTAGGACAGATCGAAGGTGCAATCGCTCTGCGCACGGCTTACGCACAACAGGCGATGACCCGCTTCGTACTCGCTGGCGAGCAGGGTCGAGCTGCTACCAGGCTGGTTGCTTGTATCGCCCTCGCAAATGGTGGCAATACAGCTCGAACAGCTGCCCGATCGGCACTGATGCATCAGCGGCACGCCACCTGCCAGCGCTGCATCAAGCAGTGTTTCATCTTCCGCCACGTCGATCGCGCGGCTCGCCCCGTCGGCGAAACGGAAGGTCACCGTATGGGTTTGACTCATGATTGGTCTCTGCTCTGTTGGGAGAATCACTGGCAGCGACGATGTGCGGTGCCGGCAACCGGATCGACCGGCACCCGCACCGCACACTGCCGCACTCAGTCTTCGATCTGCTCGACGAAGTAGCCCGGCGGCTTGCCTGCGGCCGTGTCCTTGAAGCGGATGCTGTGCGTCTTCACCGATCCAGCTACGCCCTTGCCTGGCTTCGCGATGCCACGGTTCCAGCGCGAGGCCAGCTTGCGCCACGTGATCGGCGAGATGTCGGTGGCCACCAGCTGCTCGTCGTCCCAGCCCGTGCCGTCGGCGTAGAAGTTCTGCATCGCTTCACGCGCATACAGGTCGCAGTCATTGAAGCCGTGCAGACACAGCGGCTTGTACACCCGGTCGAACTTGTACTGGAAGTCCGCGCGTTCCTTCTCCGTCGGGCACACCTTCACCAGCACTTCCCAGTATTCATGCAGGTCGTCGGTGATCGGCACGTACCATTCGTATTGCACGATGTGCTCGCCCGGCCAGTTCTCCACCATCAGCACACCGGGCAGCACCACCGAGGTACGGTAGAAGCGACCCTTGAGCCCTTCAACCTTCAACCCCAGCGATTCATTCTCCAGCACCGGCGCCCATTTCTCGGTAAAGAGCCATTGCATCATGCCCTTGGGGCCTTGCTCATCCTCAACCACGGTGATGCAGTCGTCGCTCGTGGGCAGGATGCCCAGTGGCAGCACCCATTCCATCGCGTGCACGATGGTGTTGTCCTTGTGCACCAGGATGTGCGCGTTGTCGAAACCGTTCTCGCACGCGATGCGCCAGTTGCCGTACCCGGTCCGGTGCATGCCGTGACCTACCGCGTCTGCGTCGAGCAGACTCGGCGCGGCCGGCCACAGTGGGTGCGGGAAGCGTTCGCTGTTCTCGGGGAAGCGGAACGGCAGATCCTGCGACAAGGGCGGCACGTCTTCATCGGCAAAGTCGTCCTCACGCACGAACACGAACACCATCCCCGCCACTTCCTCGGTCGGGTAGCTCGTCAGCCCCGTCGTACCCACCAGCTTGTCGTCCGGGTTGGCCACGATGGTCGAGAGCTTGCCGTCCTTCAGGTCGAAGGTGAAACCGTGATACCAGCACGAGATCGTCTTCTTGTTGAAGCACATCGGCTTCTCCGACAATCTCACCCCGCGGTGCAGACACTGGTCCTTGAGCGCATACACCTTGCCATCGACCCGGCGCAGCACAATCGGGATGCCGCAAATCTGGATGCCCTTTACTTCGTCCTCGGCCAGCTCCTTGCTGAACACCGCCGGATACCAGTGGTTGATGAAGCCCCACGCCGCATCCTTGTACGGCTGGTACTGGCTCTGCGTCTTCTGGCCATTGACACGCGCTTCGCTGATCCCGCTCGCCGCCTTCACCACCCGCCGACGCACTACCGGTTCGTCTGCCATTGATTTGCTCCCTGTCCAAATGCGCCTAGCGCAACTCATCGCCTGCGCCACCGGTCACCCCGGCAACACTTTCATGAGCCACATCCTAGGCACCACACCCACACCACGCGCTCCATTGCGGACACGCCTTATCCCGTAAGCGCAGAAAATGGTGGAAGCCTTGGCAGCTGCCGCCGCCTTGCCCGTGCCGCCCGACCGCGACCTTCCGGCGAGCTTGGACCAAAAAATGGCACGCCAACCGTCATACCGATCGACATGCCATTTTCTTTACCACCCGTCGTCCCAGCCTTGAGGGTGACACCCCCACTAAGTCACAACACCCTCCGCTGCTTCGACTGCCGCATACCGCCCCCGATGAAACAACAGGGGATCAGCAGAATCCGCGGGCAGGCGCAGATTCAGCACCTTTCCGACCAGGATGAGGTGGTCACCGCCATCGTAGCGATGCGCGGTCTCGCACTCGAACACGGTCGCTACCGTTTCCAGCAGCGGTACGTCGCCCTCCCCTTTGCCGATGCGCAGGTCAGCAAATTTATCGGAAGAAGCACGTGCGAAGCGGTCGGACAAGGTGCGCTGACTAGCATCCAGTACGTGCACCGCAAAATGACCGGCAGCAGCGAAGGCATCGAAGCTGTATGCGCTGCGGGCGATACTCCAGAGCACGAGCGGGGGTTGCAACGATACGGTATTGAAACTGCTGGCGGTCACCCCGACCGGTGCGCCTTCGGTGTCGAGCGCGGTGACAATGGTGACGCCGGTGGCGAACTGACCAAAGGCGCGGCGCAAGTTGGCAGGCTCAATCATCATTTCTCCTCAGAACCTGAAACTGTAAGACGCGGACAACCAGTGCTGCCCCATGTAGAGCGCGGTCAGTCCGTCGGGCGCGGCACCCGTACCATGCACCGTCTCCTTGAATGATCTCGCGTAGGCCACGGAAAACTCGCCTCCGTCCTTCAGCGCGAGGCTTGCCCCAAGGGTGAGATGACGGCGGTTTGCGGCGGGCGCGAGCACGCCCAGGAAGGTGTCGCGACTGTCGAGCAGACGCGTGCCATGGTTATAGCCCGCACGCAGTGTCCATTGCGAATCGACCGCGTACGCTGCGCCGACTCGCCAGATGGTCTGATCGCGCCACCCAAAGCCCGGGCCATTCTTCGACCCGGGGCCGCCGGTCGCGCCGCCGACACCGTCGTTGCCAAAGGCGCGCACATCGCTCCAGAGGATGCGTTGTGCATCGATGCCGAAGGTCCACGCCTCTTTCACATAGCTCGCGCCGAACCCGTAACTCGCCGGGATATCGAGTTTGCCGCGCTCAGGCAGCAAGCCTTCGAAGGTGTCCATGCGCCCCATGTCGACCTTGCTCGCCCACATTGCACCCAGTTTCAGGCCGCGGCCTGCATCCCAGGTCCAGCCCAGGCGCACGCCGGCACCGTATGAATCGTCCCGACCTTCGGGCAGGCCGATACTGGCTGTGCCGCCGATATCGAGCACCTGGCGTGCGAGCACCACCCCCACGCCAAGGGCATGCGCTTCACCGAGCTTGCGCGCATACGAGACGGTGGCGACCATCTGCTTGAGCTCCGAGCTGGCCGCCTTCAACCCGCCGATGTTGTCATCATTGTCATAGTTGGTGCCGACGCCATTGCCAACCACGGTGATGCCCAGGCTCGACACCGCATCCACCATCCAGTTGGCACCCAGCTGGGGGATGATATAGAGGCTCTTGTCTGCGCTGCCGTCGTAGCGCGTGCCGGCAAAGTAGGCACCGTTATCCACCTGGAGGAACGCGGCCCCCAGATCCACCCGGTTGCCCACCAGCACCATGCCTGCCGGATTGGTCGCGCCCACCATGGCGTCCTGCGCGAGGGCGATGGCGACGCCCCCCATGCCCTCGGACTTCACACCGTAGCCATGCGGAAACGTACCTTGTGTGGCGAAGGCCGATTGCCCGGAGCTACCGAGCAGCGCAATGATCAGGCTGCCGAGCAGCCTGCGTCCGCAATTGATTCGCATCGTTTTCGCTTCCATGTCGCCGACCTCAGGCCGCAACCGCAAACGAGTCGATGAAACGATCCGCCTCTGCCGCGTCGTAATACCACGGCGCAAGACTCCTGGGATCGTCGAAAGCGTTGGCGACACGGGCGGCCAGCGCCGGATTCTCTCCGCAGGCGCCAAAGATCTTCAACACTTGCGGGGGCGGCGGCAGGAGATGGGTGTTGGTGAAGCGGGTCACCCACTTCGCGTAGTCCCAGTAGGCTTCAAAGGTCGCCTGCATCCAGGCCTCGTCAAAGGCTTCGTCCCCGTGCTGCACAATTGCCTCCATGTAGAGCGCGGCGCATTTGCTTGCGTTGTTCGAGCCCTGCCCGGTGATGGGGTCGTTGAGCACCAGCGCATCCGCCATACCAAGGACGACTGCCCCCGAAGGCAGTTTGCCGACAGGTCTGCGCACGGTGGGCGTGATCCGGCCTGCGAGCGTGCCCAGTGCGTCGGTCAGGCGAAGATCGGTACACCGGTCTGCCTCCCAGGGGAAGAACTCACGAATGAGCTTCACCGCCAGCTTGAAGTGCGCCTCGGGCGAGTCAACCTCTTGCCAGCAATCCATGGGGCCTCCCGGAATACACTCCAGATTGATGATGTCGCAGGCACCGGTATGGGTCAGTGAGGGGAAGTTTACATACTCACCAATCCCCGGATTGACGCTGATGTTGAGGGCAGTGAAATCCTCCCTCGGCTTCATGCCGTGAACGTAGGTCAGCGAGACCGTGCGCAGGGGAGCATCGAACTGACTGCGTTCCGCATCGCGCTCGAACAAGGCCCCCACCGCCCCCTTTCCGGACGCGACGATGACAAGGTCGGCGTCGGCGGCATAGCGTTCGAGATCCGGCACACCTGCGTCTGCGATGACGAGATGGCCGCCACGGCGTTCGAACTCCGCCATCCAGGCCGGCATCTTGATGCGCTGATCCACCGACTGTCCCGGCGCACGCATGGGCGAACGCCAGTCGATCGGGGTCACGCCGTCAGATCCACCCACCCGGAAATGAACGCCGGAAATGGGCGGACAGGCGTCGTCCCAGAACGCCAGATCAAGGTCGCGCTCATAGCCGACCGCCATGTCGTACATCGACTGACTCGACATGACGCGGCCCTGGGAGATCTGCTCTGCGGTGCGATTCGAAACGAGGGTGACGTCGTAACCCCTGGAAAGCAGGCCGATCCCGAGCTGAAGCCCGCCCTGACCTGCACCGATGATGGTGATCTTGCGCATGTTGTTTCTCTCCGTCTTGGGTTGGTGCGAAATCTTCGACATCGAAGACAGCCCCAATTTGACGGACCCTGGACCAGAGAAATATGCGCAGACTGCAAACAACGTGCAAAAACCGCAGGAAAAACAAGCACTCACCAACACAGTGCGCGCACGCACCACGATCGGGCAGATATTATGGCTTAACGCCTTTTCGCCATTGTCTCGTGCGGATGTTCATCAAAACGTCGACGGTAGTCGCAAGCGAAGCGTCCGAGCTGATAGAAGCCCCAATGGGTAGCGATGGAGGTAACGCTGCGTGGCCTGGAGGCGTCGAGCAGATCGCGGCGCGCACACTCCATGCGCAGATCGCGCAGGTAGCGCATCGGGCTCACCCCAAGAAACTTGCGAAATCCGTCAAACAGGGTACGGCCGCTGACACCCACCACACTGGCCAGCGTTTCAATCGTCATCACCTGCTCGGGATTTGCGCGCATGAACTCTTCGGCCACCTTGACATGGCGCGGCAGCACCACCCGACGCTCTGTTTGAACGGCCTCCCCGAAACTGCCCGGCATCCAGCTCAGCAGCGTCGTCATCAGCAGTTGTTCGAACTGCGTCCTGACCAGCGGCTGCGTCGCGAGCTGAGGGTTGCGCTGGAGTTCGTTAAGTACATGCTGCGCAGTTGCCACCCATGAGCGCGGAGCAGCCAGCCTGAGGTCGACCGACGGCATGAACACAAGCGGCCCGTCATCCGGGCGGGCACTCAGCGCCGCGGCGTGGCCCTCGAGAAGCTTGCGTTCGATCCTGACGGCAAATTTCAGGCAGTCGGCACTCCAATTCATGCCGAGGCCGCTCATCGGTGCATTGACGGATGCGTAGCGCGAATCGGAACAGAATGAATGTCCGTTGACGCACATCCGGTCGGTGCCGCTGAGTGGCACCTGGATCAGGTAGAAGTCCCCGAGCGTGTCCACGTCGACACTCACATCGGCGCCATAGCGCATCCGGCTGAAGCTGAACCCGCCCATTGCAAAATGGGCATGCTCGTACTTCAGGCACGCTCTGCTACGAAGCTGGTCGAGGCGGTGATCGCAATAGATCCCCGCCACGATGCTGCGAGTTTCGTCCAGATCGCTCGACCGGTAAACCGCAGATTGCCCGATCGTCATCGCAGTTAACGCGCAAGCGTCTCGGATGGACTTTCGCCGAAACGGCGCTTGTAGTCGGTCGTGAAGTGGCCGAGATGCCCAAAGCCCCATTGATACGCGACCGCAGTCACCGTGGTACGCCCGGTCTCGCTGCGCAGCAATTGTTCACGCACACGAGTGAGCCGGACTTCCTTCAGGAATAGCATCGGCGAGGTATTGCGGTACTTGCGGAAACCGGTAAACAGGGAGCGCGTGCTGACCCCGACATGCTCCGCCATGTCTCCGACGGTGATCGGTTCGTGGGCACGCTCTTCGATGAACTGCTCGGTGCGACGGATGAAGGCGGGCGCAACGGTGCGTGAATCCTCGCACAGCGCGCGAGTACAGGTGTTGCCCTGGCACACGAGCAACATGGTCACGACCATCTGTTCGATCTGGGCCGACAAAAGCGGCGACAGCGGATCAGGCTCGGACTTCAGAGTTTCGAGCAGCCAGTGCATCGTGCGCATCCAGCGCTGACCCGCACCGGTTTCCAGCTGCATCGCCGTGTCGAACTCGATGCGATCGGGCAGATTGCCCCCCAGATGCTGCCGGCAATGCCTTTCGAGCAGGTCGCGATCGACCCTCAGGATCAGCTTCTCCGTGCGCTCGGCATGGCGGATGCGCACGGGACGATGCGCGCTGAGCACCGAACCCGTGCCGGCCGAGCTATGAGTGGTTTCACCGGCGCACTCAATGCGCTCCGAACCACACAGCGGCATCTGAATCAGATAAAAGGAGTCGAGTACGCCAGGCTCGATGGTGACTTCTCCACCGTAGCTCATGCGTCCTACGCCGATACCGTTCATGCGACGGTAATACATGCGCGCATTGACGGGCTTCCGGGAATCCAGGCTACGCAGATTGTTCTCGCAGAACACTCGCGTCCCCCAGCTTCGTGCCTCTTCCAGGTCGCGCGTCTGAAAACGTTCGAAGCTACCCATTTCCACAACGGTATTGCGGTCGTATGCCAAACCTTGCAATTGCATCGTGACTCCTTTGTCTCTCTGTGGTGTCCGCCCGGCATCCACTCTTCGGTGGACTGTGCTGCCGCCGCTCGGTGCACCGTCATCCGGTACGGTTCGCCCCAGGCCCCATCAGATGCAGGGGCGAACCATTCACTTCGGCAACAGGTGTTGGTGCCCCCACGCGCTGGTCACATCGTAGGTCTTGACCTCAAGATCGCCCTCTTCCACCTCCAGCCCACCCCAACCACATTCGATTTGCACTCCTGATGGACTTTCGACATAGAACGAAAACATCCGGTCATTGATATGTCGTCCCAACGCGCGGGTCTGACGGAACGGGCTCTGATGCACTCTGTCGAGGGTACGGCCTACATCGTCGAACTCCCGCACCTGGAGCATCAGGTGTCCGAGCCGTCGCCCAAGGGGAAGATAACCTATTGCTAAAGAGTGATGGCGCTGATTGCAGCGCATGAACACAAAACTGCCTTTCTGCCCGCCGTAGTTGTCAGTGGCCACGAAGTCGCTGGTAACGAAACCCAGCAATTCGCAATAGAAGCGATGCACCTCGGCAACGTTCTCCACCACCAGCATCACGTGGCCCAGTCCCTGGTCCCCGGTGACGAAGCCGCCATGCGCCAACGGCGACTTGAAGGGCTGCTGCGGGCGCATCAGGGAACCGTAGGACAGTTCCACTTCCATACCTGCCGGATCGCGGAAGCACAGCAGTTCGCGGACACCGCGTGCCTCGCAGGCCTCGGTGCTCCCTGCATGTACGTCGATTCCGGCATCGGCGAGGCGCGTGCGGATGGCCGCGAGATCTTCACCACAATCGACCTCCAGCCCTACAACAACAATGTCGTTGCGCGGCCCCTCGGTAACCTGTATCCGCCACGGACGATCATCGACCCTGAGCCGCAGATCGCCGGGGGGGGTACCCGGAACGATTTCGCACCCCATCACGCCGCCGGCGAAAGCGCTCCACGCTTCAAGATCCGTGGCCTCGATCTGGATATAAGCCAGCCGTTTCACCTGTCCCATCAAGCCTGCCTCCTGTTCCGACATATCCTTCCCTCAAGCACACGCACGCCGCCAGGCGAGCACGGCCGTCCTCGCCTCGGGGGTGCCATCCTCGATTCTGGCGACCAGGGTCATTTCATCTGGCCCAGTACGCATCACCTTGCGGCGCTGCACGCTTCCCTGCCAGTTAGGAAAAATGCACAGATCGATGAGATGGCTCACGGTTTCGCCGTCGAACTCGTAGCGGCCGGCGTAAGTCAGGTATTCGTTATAGGCCGCAGCCTTTTCACTGTCGGCCGCATCCCACTGACCGCCGGTGGTAAACGCCCGCCGCGGCTTCTTCGACAGCACGCAGAACATGTTTCCCTCCCCGTACTGGATGAAGCCTTCGATCTGCTCTCCAAAGGGGAAGACCTTGCGTCCATCGTCGTACTCCTGACGCCACGAGACGATGTTCCAGCGCCCTTCAATACTTTCGTTCTTCAATTCCTTGCTCCTGCATTGATCGCCGGATCGCTGCGCGCCCGCTCATCGTTATCGATTACGAGTTGAGCAACATTCAGGCCAGTGCGGCCTCGGCAGCGCTCACCTGGACGAGCGGCTCGTTGGCTGCCGCCTCGCCCAGAAAATCCTGCACCAACCGGGTGAAGCGAGCCGCTTGTTCGATCTGCGTCCAGTGCCCACAACGCCCGAACACATGCAACTGCGCACGTGCGATCAAGCCGGTCAGACGCACTGAGCTCTCCAGCGGAATCACCTGGTCCTCGCGCCCGTGAATCACCAGTACCTCGTGCGGTATGGCGCGGATCTGCGCTTCGTCGCTGGCCAGCGCCTCCACCCAGCGCTGGCGGGGCGACGGGAACATGGCCGAGAACGATTCCTGGAATCCGGGCTGAATGCTGGCCTGGTAGCGCAACCGGGCAAGGTCGTCGTTCACCAGGCTGCGGTCGAAGGCAAAGATGTCGAGCAACTTGCGCATGTTGGCAAGCGACGGCTCATACCCCCAGACGGCGTCGAGTCCCTCGGTGAGGGGAAAGTCGATGCCTGCACTCCCCATGAGCACGATCCGACGCAAGCGTGAGGGGTGCCGAATCGCGATCTTGAGGGCGAGCGCACCGCCGAACGAGTTGCCCACGATGTCCGCCTGGGCGATACCGAGTGCATCGAGCAGACCGATCGCCTGGTCGACCCATGTGTCGACGTCGTACCGCTGCCCCTCGGGGCGATCGGTAAAACCGAATCCGACCATATCGGGAATGATCACCCGACGGTCTGCGGCAAGGGGATTCATCACCGTGCGCCAATTGACGTAGCCACTGACGCCCGGCCCCGAGCCGTGAATCATCAACAATGGGAAACCCGCACCCAGATCATGGTAGTTGGTTCTGATTCCCCCTACGTCGATACTTTGGCCGATCTCCGGGTTGCTCTCACTCATGCATCGCTCCTTTTACGATTTACCGGCGCCGAAGGGGATTCCATCCCTGCACCATATTCTCGAGATTCTTTCGCAGTATTGTTTTTTTCGTAGATTGTCGGTTATAAGTTCATATGTCAACCATATGAAGAATGTTATGATTTTCACATTCCTTACTACGCTCACCACACCATGATTCGCGACGCCACGAATGTGACCGACGGAATGTCTTCCACGCCGCCCGCCACCCTGATCGAAACGGCCTATCGTGCGATCCGGCGAAATATCGTGCTTGGCGTCCACGCCCCCGGCGAGAAGATGCGGGTGGAACATCTCAAGACACAGTACAAGATGAGTTCCGGCACCCTGCGCGAAGCCCTGGGCCTGCTCGTTTCCGATGCGCTGGTCGTTGCTCAGGGGCAGAGAGGATTCACGGTTGCACCGATGTCGGTGGCCGACCTCGAAGACCTGGTGTACCTGCGCGCACTGGTCGAGACCGAGGCTGCACGTCAGAGCGTGGCAAACGGGAACGATGACTGGGAGGCCAGGCTGGTGAGCAGCTTTCACCGGCTGACGCGCGCAGAGGAGCGCCTGGGCGCACGGACGGCCGAAGTCTACGAGGAGTGGGAGCGGCGCAATTTCGAGTTCCACGAGGCGCTCGTTGCCGCTGCGCCATCCGGTCGCCTGCTCAACCTGCGTGCAAAGCTGCATCTGCAGGCGGAGCGCTATCGCAGGCTGTCGGCGCTGGACGGTCCGCGCCCGCGGGATGTACACAACGAACACGAACAGATCTTCGAGCTCGCCATGCAAAGGAATGCTGACGCTTTGGTCGATTTGCTGCGCAGACATCTGCAGCGTCCGGTCGATGTCATTCTGAACAGCAGACTGCTCGACCGTTCGCAGGCGGACACCGGCAGAGCGGCCTGAGCGCCGCCGGTCGGCTGTGGCGTGTGGTCGCTTAGCGGCGCGCGCCCATCAGCACGAAGAAGATGCGCGCAGGTTCGGTACCCCGATTTCGCCATGCGTGCCGGGTGCCGACCTGGACAACAACATCTCCCTTGCCCAGGCGCTTCTCTTCACCTTCGCCAAGGTCCAGCCAGATTTCGCCGTCGATGACCACACCGTAGTCGATCGTGTCGGTCTGGTGATAGCCCGATCCATCCGCCTCGAAGGTGTCCACGAGACCGGGCAGACGCTGCGCGAACTCGGCGCCGGCCTTCTCCGGATCGAAATCAGGGCCCGCAGACAGGCTGTCCGGCGGAAAGGTGACAAGCATTGCGGTCGTCCCGCCCACCATCGGCATGACGGACTCGAGTCCGAGCACCGGATCAGACGCGCGGGCGGCGATTTTCGGCTCCGCAGTGGTCTGCCACACGACTGCAGCCGAGAAGCCCGGCGTGTGCTCGAACTCGCTACTGCCCGGCACCGGCCCCGAGAGGACGACTTCTGCCTTTCCGCTGGCGTTGTGACCAGTTACAACACGATTTCCCTGCATTTTGATGCTCTCCTGTGCGTTTGCGGAACGATCCTTCTCTGCGGCCACAGCGCCGTCGCCTATGCGCGGACGGCGTTGTGGCCGGGTAATGGAACTACTGCACGCGAATGTGGAAGTTGGCGAAACCGTTGCCGTTCGCCTCGATCTCATCAAGTGCTTCATTGAGCTGGTCGAGGCCGAACGGGCGCGATTCGAGCAGGCCGAGATCGACGCTACCCGCGGCAATCATGCTGGCCATCTCGTCACCCTCTGCCGGGGTAAACCAGAGCGAGCCGATGTATTGCAGCTGGGCGCACATGAACGGGTGCGGATCGATCGGAATCGGGCCGGCAACACCGCCAATCTGGATGATGCGTCCCCCCCGGATGACGGCCTGCATGGCGTCGACCGAGAGTTCGGCGGGCGCCTTGGCGCCGAGCGTATCGAGCATCACGTCGACCCCGTCCGGGATCCGGCCACGGACCTGCTCATGGATGCTGCCTTCGCCGAGCGTGATCGCGATGACCCGTTGCGGATCGAGTGCGACGAGCCTGCCGAGTGCTGCCGCGTCGCGCGCAACCACGACCACACGGGACGCACCGAATGCCAGCGCAAGCAGCACTGCGCCAACGCCCAGCGTCCCCGTCGCACCGAGAATGAGAATGTCCTGCCCCGGCCTCAGCCCGGACTTGCGGATGGCTGAGTACGCAGTACCAAGATAGCCAAAACGTGCAGCGTCCGCACTCTTCAGACTATAGGGCAGACGCACCAGGTTTGCAGCAGGCGCGGTGGTGTACTCCGCGTAACCCGCATACGGATACTTCTCGAAGATGCGCTGCGAGTCCTTCCCGAAGCCGAAGTAGCCCATGAAGGTGTAAGCATCGCACCGCGTCGGCTCGCCACGCTTGCAATGACGGCACTCACCACATCCGACACCCGGATTCACATAGACCCGTTCGCCCACCTTGAACGAGGTCACGCCCTCGCCAACCGCGGCGATCGTTCCGGCCGCGTCGAGCCCGAAGATGGCGGGCAATGCGGGAAGCGGCAGGAACGGATACCAGGTCGGGAAATGCGTCACAACGTTCCTGAGGTTCGGGATCACTCCACAGGCCTCGACCTTGACCAGCACATCGTGTTTTCCGGGTGCGGGAACCGGCACCTCGTCAAGCACGAACTTTCCGCCGATTTCATGCAACCGGGCCGCCTTCATCATCGCCATGTCTCTCTCCTGGGGTGTGGGCGCACTGTCGGGGCACCCTTCCGGTCAGCGACCGCCCGGACGGGCCGCGCTGTGGTCACGTGGCACGCCGAACGGCGGTACCACAAAGCTGGAGCAGCGCCGCGCACCCGCCAAGCTGGGCGCGCGGCTGCGGTCTCGTCAGGCCGCCGATCTTTCCCGGGCCAGATTCATCGCCGTGTCCTCGATCATGTCTTCCTGCCCGCCGACCATGCCGCGCCGGCCCATCTCGACCAGAATGTCGCGTGCCGGCACGCCGTATTTCTTCTCTGCGCGCTTGGCAAACAGCAGGAAAGAGCCATACACGCCGGCGTAACCGAGCGTAAGCGCGTCGCGGTCGATGCGGATCGGAAAGTCCATGATCGGCACCACAAGGTCTTCGGCCACATCCTGGATCTTGAACACGTCGACGCCGGTCTCGATGCCCATCAGGTCGCACACCGCGATCAGCACTTCCATCGGGGTGTTACCCGCGCCGGCACCCAGCCCCGCGGCAGCCGCATCGATGCGGGTGGCACCGACCTCGACGGCGGCGATGGAGTTGGCGACGCCCATGGCGAGGTTGTGGTGGCCGTGAAAACCGAGCTCGGTTTCGGGCTTGAGGGCATCACGCACTGCGCTAAGGCGCGCTTTCACCGTGTCGGGCAAGAGGTGCCCGGCCGAGTCGGTCACGTAGATGCAGTTGGCGCCGTAGCTTTCCATCAGCCTGGCTTGCTTCACCAGCCCTTCGGGGCTGTTCATGTGCGCCATCATCAGAAAGCCGACAGTGTCCATGCCCAGCTTTCGCGCCATGCCGATGTGCTGCTCGGAGACGTCTGCCTCGGTGCAGTGGGTGGCCACGCGGATGGTACTTACGCCAAGCTCGTGCGCCATTTTCAGATGATCAACGGTGCCGATGCCCGGCAGCAGCAGCGCCGAGACCTTGGCCTGCTTCATCAACGGAATCACCGCACCGAGGTATTCCTCATCGGTGTGCGCGGGAAAGCCGTAGTTCACCGAACTGCCGCCGAGGCCGTCGCCGTGGGTGACCTCGATCAGCGGGATGCCTGCATCGTCGAGCCCGCAGGCGATGGTCTTCATCTGCTCGAGTGTCATCAGGTGACGCTTGGGGTGCATGCCGTCACGCAGGGTCATGTCGTGGACGGTGATTTTCTTGCCGCGTAGATCCATGTTCATCTCCTTCAGGCAAGCGCTCAGGCGGCCATCGTTGCGCGGTTGGGTTCGAGGGTGAGACGGCCGGCGAGGATCTCTTCGGCAAACATCTCGGCAGTGCGTGCGGCGGCTGCGGTCATGATGTCGAGGTTGCCGGCGTACTTGGGCAGGTAGTCGCCAAGACCTTCGACTTCCATGAACACCGACACGCGCTTGCCATCGAACACCGGACCATTGACCAGCTTGTAGCCGGGCACGTATTTCTGCACTTCCTTGATCATGGCGTGGATCGATGCGGTGATCGCGGCCTGATCGGGTTCGGTCTCGGTCAGGCAATGCACCGTGTCGCGCATGATCAGCGGGGGCTCGGCCGGGTTGAGGATGATGATGGCCTTGCCTTTCTTTGCGCCACCCACCTTCTCTACCGCGCCCGAGGTGGTGCGGGTGAATTCGTCGATGTTCTTACGTGTGCCGGGACCGGCGGATTTCGACGACACGGTGGCGACGATCTCGCCATAGGCCACCGGCTGCACGCGGCTGACTGCCGCCACCATGGGGATGGTGGCCTGACCACCGCAGGTGACCATGTTCACATTCATCTCGCCCTTGCCCACGTGCTCGACCAGATTGACCGGCGGCACGCAGAAGGGGCCAATGGCCGCGGGGGTAAGGTCGATCATCAGCACGCCGAGCTCATTGAGCTTGCGACTGTTCTCAGCATGGACGTAAGCGCTGGTGGCATCGAAGGCGATCTGGATGCCGTCAGCCTTCACATGCGGCAGCAACCCGTCGACACCGTCGGCGGTGGTCTTGAGGCCCAGTTCGCGGGCACGCGCCAGCCCCTCGGATGTGGCGTCGATACCCACCATCCACACGGGCTCGAGCACCGGGCTACGTTTGAGTTTGTACAGCAGATCGGTGCCGATGTTGCCGGGGCCGATCAGCGCGCATTTGATCTTGGTCATGGGGTTTCCTGTCGATCGATACTGTGTGGAAAGAGATCACGCGGCGGGCGCACCGCCCGTCGAGGCGTTACGAGCCCGCCACAGGCACAGCGCGCATCAATCAAAGCGCGCCTCAACGTGACCCAGGCCTTCGATGTCCACCGCGAAGGACTGCGCCCGTGTCGCATCAACCGCGACCATCGGACCCAGCGCGCCGGTAAGCACGATGTCACCGGCCTGCAGTGGCTGACCGACGCGCACCAGCATGTCGGCGAGCCAGACTGCTGCATTGAGCGGATTGCCGAGGCAGGCGCGCGCGTTGCCTTCGGAGACAGCCCGCCCGCCTTCCTGCATCGTCATCGCACAGCGCCCCATGTCGAAGCGGCTCGCCCTGACCGGTGTACTGCCGAGGACGAAGAGCCCGGACGAGGCGTTGTCGGCAACGGTATCGAACAGGCTGATGCGCCAGTCCGCGATCCGACTGTCCACGATCTCGACTGCGGGCAGGCAGTATTCGACGGCGCCCAGCAGATCGGCATAGGTGTGCCGTTCGAAGCACAGATCCTTGCCCAGTACGAACGCGATCTCCGCCTCGACCTTGGGCTGGATCAACCTGCCCTTGGCCACCGGCTCGGCATCGCCAACAGCCATGTCGGCAAACAGCATGCCGAAGTCGGGTTGATCGACACCCAGCTGACGCTGCACCGCTGGTGAGGTCAAACCGATCTTCCGCCCCACCAGACGGCGGCCCTCAACCATTGCGCGCCGGGTGTTGTGCGACTGGATTGCATAGGCCGTTTCGGCCGACGCCTGCTCAACCCGGTCGCGCAGCGGCGCCACGGCCTTGCCACTGCATGCGGCGGCGTAGAGCGCATCGGCTGCGGCCACGATATCAAGCTGACTCATCTGAAGTTCCTTTCCGATCTTGTTTCGATTGACACTGCAACCGGCCTGCGGGCGCAGCGCCACCTCTGGACTTACTGGGGCCTTCATGGCTGTATCCCGAGAGCGCACCGAACCCGGCGACCCATTCGGGAATCGGACGGTAATAGCGCGCTTCCGCCTTCCAGCCCTGAGCGCAGGCCGCCTCCATTGCCGCCGCCGCGGCGACCCAGGTCTTGGCTTCATGGGTTGAAGCACCTGCGGCTTTGCTCACTTCGTCGTTGCGATAGGCATCGATTGCCGACCAGTCACGCGCCTGCACCTGGCGCATGAAGGCTCGATCCCATTCGGGGCTCAATGCATGCAACCCACCGTCACCGGCCGCGAACGCGCGCGCTGCGGCGATCGTGCGTTTCTGGCGTGCATCCCGCGCTTCGGGCGTCGGGTGACGACCCGCAATCAGACGCTCGATGACTACCGGATCGCTTGCCGTGGCAATCGCAGGAATCGGCGGGTTGTGAGACAGCCCGCCGGAGCCGATGAACAGCACCCGTTCATGCTCGTGCCCGGCAAAGCGCCCGAGCGCCTCACCCAGTTGGCGTGCACGCTTGAAACTGACCAGAGGCGGCGCGACGGCGTTGATCATGATGGGGATCACCGGGTAGCGATCGAGCGCTCCGGTCATCTCGACCAGTGCCTGCGCAAAGCCATGATCCACCTGCATCCGGTACGAGAACGCCAGGTCGATGCCGCAATCGATCACCGCCTCGGCGCACCGCTCTGCAAGCTGGCGCGGCACATCAAGGGGGCCATCCGGTGTCATGTAATCACCCACCGACGTCGCACCCATGCCGATACAGAACTGCGGCATGAGATCGAGGAAGACGCCGTTGTAGTGATCGGGTGCAAACAGGTAGATCACCTCCGGGTCGAAGCACGCCACTTCTTCACGCACCGCATTCACGAGATCCGCCACTTCGCCGACGACATCTGGCGACGGATCGAAATAGCCCTTCAACGGGGTGTGCGACATGCACTGCAGCATTGCTTTCATGGGGCGGTGTCCCTTACGGCCCCACGCGAACCGCTTCGGGGACGGCACCGCCAAGGAGAAACGCAAGATGGATCCGGTTGAAGGTGGCCGGGTCCTCGAACTGGGGCCAGTGGCCGCAGCCGTCCATGACAGTGAACAAGGCACCCGGAATCATCGACGCGATGCGCCGGCCCTCGGTGACGTCCGCAGTGGGGTCATCTGAGGTCCACAGCACCAGCGTCGGTGCCGCGATGCGGGCATAGTCTTCGGCCGCGATCAGATTGCGCAGCCGGGTTTCCATGTCCTGCAACACCATGTTGTGCTTCATGCCCGCAGCCATACCGGGCTGAGCATAGATCGCCTGACGAGTCGCGATCAGATCGTCGTAAGCCTTGGTCTTGTCCGCCATCAGCCACTCAACGCGTGCCTTGATGAAGTCCCACGAAGGGTCACTCGCGGCCTGCAATGACAAGGATTTCAGCCGTGACATCACGGCCGGATCCGCCTGCGACCCACCAGCCGTGTTCAACACCAGACGTTCGACGCGGTCCGGATGGTCAATCGCCATACGGGCAGCCACCCACCCGCCCAGCGACTCACCCGAGAAACTCGCGCGCTCGATGTTCTGCGCGTCCATGAAGCGCAACAGGTGTTCGATATAGGCCGGGATCTCAAGATCGCTCGTCGCGGGAGAGGACCAGCCGTGACCGATCATGTCGATCGCCCATGTGGAGAAATGCATGCCATGCGCCTTGAGGTTGCGCACATAGGCCTCGGCATGTCCGCCAACACCGTGCAGCATGATCAAGGCAGGACTGGCACGGTCGCCGGTGTGAAGGTAACGGGTGTTGACGCCGCCAGCGTCGGTCCAGCCCTGACAAAAGCTGGTCTGACGGAGTTCAGCCCAGATGCTCTGAAAGGAAGGTGTCACAGATTGGTACTCCTGAGTTCCGGCGTGACGAGGCCATGCGCAGGCCGGCCTTGACCGGCCCGCACACTGTCACGGGGAAGAATTCTTGAAATGATGTCGATGCGCTTCAGGCGCATCGACCAGGGAATCAGTCTTCGATCTGTTCGACGAAGTAGCCGGGCGGCTTGCCTGCGGCCGTGTCCTTGAAGCGGATGCTGTGCGTCTTCACCGATCCAGCTACGCCCTTGGCTGGCTTCGCGATGCCACGGTTCCAGCGCGAGGCCAGCTTGCGCCACGTGATCGGCGAGATGTCGGTGGCCACCAGCTGCTCGTCGTCCCAGCCCGTGCCGTCGGCGTAGAAGTTCTGCATCGCTTCGCGTGCGTACAGGTCGCAGTCATTGAAGCCGTGCAGACACAGCGGCTTGTACACCCGGTCGAACTTGTACTGGAAGTCCGCGCGTTCCTTCTCCGTCGGGCACACCTTCACCAGCACTTCCCAGTATTCATGCAGGTCGTCGGTGATCGGCACGTACCATTCGTATTGCACGATGTGCTCGCCCGGCCAGTTCTCCACCATCAGCACACCGGGCAGCACCACCGAGGTACGGTAGAAGCGACCCTTGAGCCCTTCAACCTTCAACCCCAGCGATTCATTCTCCAGCACCGGCGCCCATTTCTCGGTAAAGAGCCATTGCATCATGCCCTTGGGGCCTTGCTCATCCTCAACCACGGTGATGCAGTCGTCGCTCGTGGGCAGGATGCCCAGTGGCAGCACCCATTCCATCGCGTGCACGATGGTGTTGTCCTTGTGCACCAGGATGTGCGCGTTGTCGAAACCGTTCTCGCACGCGATGCGCCAGTTGCCATACCCGGTCCGGTGCATGCCGTGACCTACCGCGTCTGCGTCGAGCAGACTCGGCGCGGCCGGCCACAGTGGGTGCGGGAAGCGTTCGCTGTTCTCGGGGAAGCGGAACGGCAGATCCTGCGACAAGGGCGGCACGTCTTCATCGGCAAAGTCGTCCTCACGCACGAACACGAACACCATCCCCGCCACTTCCTCGGTCGGGTAGCTCGTCAGCCCCGTCGTACCCACCAGCTTGTCGTCCGGGTTGGCCACGATGGTCGAGAGCTTGCCGTCCTTCAGGTCGAAGGTGAAACCGTGATACCAGCACGAGATCGTCTTCTTGTTGAAGCACATCGGCTTCTCCGACAATCTCACCCCGCGGTGCAGACACTGGTCCTTGAGCGCATACACCTTGCCATCGACCCGGCGCAGCACAATCGGAATGCCGCAGATCTGGATGCCCTTCACTTCGTCCTCGCCCAGCTCCTTGCTGAACACCGCCGGATACCAGTGGTTGATGAAGCCCCACGCCGCATCCTTGTACGGCTGGTACTGGCTCTGCGTCTTCTGGCCATTGACACGCGCTTCGCTGATCCCGCTCGCCGCCTTCACCACCCGCCGACGCACTACCGGTTCGTCTGCCATTGATTTGCTCCCTGTCCAAATGCGCCTAGCGCAACTCATCGCCTGCGCCACCGGTCACCCCGGCAACACTTTCATGAGCCACATCCTAGGCACCACACCCACACCACGCGCTCCATTGCGGACACGCCTTATCCCGTAAGCGCAGAAAACGAAAACCGACCAGTGCAGTCCAGCGTGGGCCGGGGTTCGTCCGTCGAGGGCACCGATCAGCGCACACGGGAGAGGCGTTGCACTGTTCCATGCCCTGACGCTTGCGGTGTGCGTCCGTTTGGGAGTGCACTTCTCCTCTCGCTCTTCCCGTCCTTGTGACGCCCTTACAGCGCCAGCGTTACAGGACGAAAATCCTCTGATCGCCGCGCAGGTCGTCAGCGCATGCGCAAACCGGATAGCCGGATGCGCTTTTCGGATTTCGGTCGAGTCCGGCAACGTCCATCCTTTTGTGGTCGCATCCCCCCAAATTTTCCATCAGGAGCTCCAGATGACAATGAACAGCACCCTGGCCCGGTTTGCCGGGGATTTGCTCAGCGGACGGATTCGCGTGGTCGATCTCACCCAGACCCTGTCGCCCGAGTTTCCCGCCTTGCAGTTGCCGCCCCAGTTCAACCAGCCGTGGCCGTTCAAGATCGAGGAAATCTCGCACTACGACGAACGTGGCCCGGCGTGGTACTGGAACAACTTCTCATGTTCGGAGCACACCGGCACCCACTTCGATGCACCTGCTCACTGGATCTCTGGCAAGGACTACGAACAGAACACGGTCGATACGATTCCCGCCGAGCACTTCATGGCCCAGGCCTGCGTGATCGACTGCAGCAAGGAAGTTGCCGAGAACCCCGACTTTGTCCTGACCATCGAGTTTCTTGAGGCATGGGAAGCTAAACATGGCCGGATCCCGGAACACAACTGGGTTCTGCTTCGTACCGACTGGTCGAAGCGCGAAATGCCTGAAGCGTACGTGAACATGAAGGAAGACGGCGCCCACACTCCCGGGCCAGCAGAAGGCACCGTCAAGTGGCTGATCGAAGCGCGCAATGTCGTGGGCTTCGGTGTCGAATCGATCAATACGGATGCGGGCCAGTCGTACGCATGGGACACCCCTTACCCCTGCCACTACTTCATGCATGGCAACAACCGCTACGGCCTTCAGTGCCTGACAAACCTCGACCAGTTGCCGCCCCAGGGTGCATTGATCCTCGCTGCACCGCTGAAGATCCGCAACGGTTCCGGCAGCCCGCTGCGGGTCCTGGCCCTCGTCGAACCCAACTGATCCCTGCCCCGGATGCCTGCAGCCGGGAAAAGTGTTATTCCCGGCCCATCGTTCGGTTGATCGCCCGGCACATCTGATGTGACCGGGCGCTTTTTTGCCCCATTCCGGTGCATGGAATGAGCCGAATTGCTGCACCTGCAACATGGATCAAACCGAATGCCAAGCGCGGAAAGGCTTTCATGCCAGCACCTTTATGGTGCATTGCCGCACCAAGTTGTTTTTCGTATCACACTGTTTTTTCATGGTATTTTCCAACTTCCATGAAATTTCATCATTTCCATTGACAAAGGAAATGTTCATTCCTAAAGTAGTTACCAACAACGTGATTCCTGCATCCACGATATTGCGCGGCAACATCGCCGCGCCCGTGGATTCAGGGAATCCGAGGAGAAAGATCATGGCCAGCCCCAGACAGAGAAATGCAGCGAAGACCGCGCTGAAGTGCGGCAACACCATTCACTCAGCCCATCGCCGCGAGGTGCAGCATGGCTGAGCGTTCCTTCAAGAAGGAAGTACAGCAACTGCGCATCCCCGCGGGCGAAGAGTTTCGCGGCGAAGGGATTCTCGCCATCACCAAGGGTTTGTTGCAGGCGGGTGTCGGCTATGTCGGCGGCTACCAGGGCTCGCCGATCTCGCATCTGATGGATGTGCTGGCTGACGCCAACGAGATCCTCGAAGAGCTCGACGTCCATTTCGAGACCAGCGCCTCCGAAGCCACCGCAGCTGCAATGCTTGCGGCCTCGGTGATGTACCCGATCCGTGGCGCGGTGACCTGGAAGTCTACGGTCGGCACCAACGTCGCCTCTGACGCACTTGCCAACCTCGCCTCCGGCGGCGTAACCGGCGGCGCACTGATCATCATCGGCGAGGACTACGGCGAAGGGTCCTCGATCATGCAGGAACGCTCGCACGCGTTCGCGATGAAGTCGCAGATGTGGCTGCTCGATCCGCGCCCCAACCTCGAATCCATCGTCAAGTCGGTGGAAGACGGTTTCGAGCTGTCCGAGGCCAGCAACACCCCGGTCATGCTGCAGGTCCGTATCCGCTCCTGCCACGTACATGGCCGCTTCATCACCAAGGAAAACAAGCGTCCGCGCTACACGTTGAAGCAGGCGCTGGAAAACCCGGTGCGCGACACCAGTCGCATCGTGCTGCCGCCCGCCTCCTTCGGCCACGAGCACGAGAAGATCCAGCAGCGCTGGCCAGCCGCAGTGAAGTTCATCCGCGACAATAAACTCAACGAGTTCTTCGACGGTGACTTCAACGAGATCGGGCTGATCCTGCAGGGCGGCCTGTACAACGGCGTGATGCGCGCGCTGCAGCTTCTCGGCCTGGCTGACAGTTTCGGTAACAGCCGCATCCCGATGTACGTCATGAACGTGACCTACCCGGTCATCGACGAAGAGGTCATCCAGTTCTGCGAAGGCCGCCGCGCCGTGCTGCTGCTGGAAGAAGGCCAGCCCGATTACATCGAGCAGAACCTGCATTCCATCCTGCGCAAGGCCGGCGTCTCCACCCATCTGTCAGGCAAGGATGTACTGCCGATGGCGGGTGAGTACACCACGGCAGCGATGAAGAACGGCATCGAGGCCTTTCTCAAGGCCCAACAGCCCGACGCCCTTGCGACTCACGTCGCGGTTGCAGCCGACGCGGCCGGCGAAGCCTCACTGGCCGCCGACCTCGAAGCCCTGACTGCAGCATCCACGCCACCCGCCCCCCGTCCGGCGGCGGTGCCGATGACCTTTCATCCAAAGGTAAAGGATCTGGCAGACGTGGTGCCGGCGCGGCCCGCTGGTTTCTGTACCGGCTGCCCCGAACGCCCGATCTTTGCCGCGATGAAGCTCGCCGAGGCGGATCTCGGTCAGCATCACGTGTCGTGCGATATCGGATGTCATCTGTTCTCCATCCTGCCGCCGTTCAATCTGGGCGCGACCACGATGGGTTACGGCCTTGGCGCAGCGTCGAGCTCGGCCTTCAACACCAAGACCGGCAAGCGTTCGATTTCGGTGATGGGCGATGGCGGCTTCTGGCACAACGGTCTGACCTCGGGCATCGGCAACGCGGTGTTCAACAAGAACGACGGCGTGATCGTCATCGTCGATAACTACTACTCGTCCGCAACCGGTGGCCAGGACATCCTGTCGTCCCGCGCGGAGAACGCCGACCGCGCCACGAAGAACCCGATCGAAAACGCGATCCGAGGCGCCGGCGTGAAGTGGATCCGCACCATCGACCGCACCTACGACGTCGCCAGGATGCGCGACACGCTCGAAGAAGCACTCACCACGACCACTGACGGCCCCAAGGTCATCATCGCTCAGTCCGAATGCATGCTGAACAAGCAGCGCCGGATCAAGCCCCTGTTCAACAAGGCGGTCAAGGAAGGCAAGCGCATGGTGAAGGAGCGTTTCGGCGTCGATCCCGACGTGTGCACCGGCGACCATGCCTGTATCCGGCTCTCGGGCTGCCCCTCGCTGTCGGTCAAGGACAGCGGCGATCCGCTGAAGGAAGACCCCGTGGCGCATGTCGACAACAGCTGTGTTGGCTGCGGAAACTGCGGTGAGGTGGCTGAAGCGGCGGTGCTGTGTCCGTCCTTCTATCGCGCAGACATCATCCACAACCCGACCGGCACCGACCGCTTTCTCGGCAAGCTCCGTTCAGCCGTCATCGGCTTCCTGCAACGCCGCCGTGCGGCCCGCCAGACGCGCTTCGCGCTGTGAGGAAAGAGATCGCCATGAATACAGCCAAGACAGACATCGTTCTTCACTCCGGCACCCCGATCAAGATCGCCATCCTCGCCATGGGCGGCCAGGGCGGCGGCGTGCTCGCCGACTGGATCGTCGAGATGGCCGAGAATGCCGGCTGGTGGGCACAGACCACCTCGGTTCCCGGCGTGGCCCAGCGCACCGGCGCCACCATCTATTACCTTGAACTGATCCCCGAAAGCACGGCCCATGCTGCCGGCAAGCCGCCCACGCTGGCGATGATGCCGACACCCGGCGACCTCGACCTCGTGGTCGCAGCCGAGCTGATGGAAGCCGGTCGCGCCATGCAGCGCGGCCTGGTGACACCCGACCGCACCACCCTGATCACCTCAAGCCACCGCAGCTATGCCGTCGGTGAGAAGGCTGCGCTCGGCAACGGCATCGCCGACCCGAACAAGGTGATCGACGCCGGCCGCGAATCGGCAAAGCGTCTGATGTGCTTCGACCTGCAGGAGATGGCAGAGAGGGCCGGCAGCGTGATCTCCGCGAGCCTGTTCGGCGCCATCGCCGGCTCCGGTGCCCTGCCCTTTGCACGCGAAGCCTTCGAGGAAACGGTGCGCCACGGCGGCAAGGGTGTCGAGGCCAGCCTGCGCGCCTTCGCGCTCGGTTTCGATGCGGCACAGAAGGCGCCCTCGACACCGGCTGCAATCGATACCTCGCGCCCCGCACCAGACGTACCCGAGCGCGCGGCGAACCCCGAGGTGCAGGCCCTGCTGTCCAAAGTGAAAGCCGGCTTTCCGGCCGAAGCACACGGCATGCTGGTCGCCGGCCTGCGCCGCCTGATCGATTATCAGGACATCGACTACGCCGCCGAGTATCTGCAGAAATGCACCGAACTGCATGCCCTCGATGCGCGCCACGGCGGCGAAGCGCATGACTGGGCTCTGACGAACGCTGCAGCCCACCGGCTTGCAGTCGCCATGAGCTACGACGACGTGATCCGCGTCGCCGACCTCAAGACCCGCGGCAGCCGCTTCGAACGCGTGCGTCAGGAGGTGGGCGCCAATTCCGATCAACTGGTCTACACCACCGAATACATGCACCCGCGTCTGGAAGAGATCTGTGGCACCTTGCCCACTGGACTCGGGCGCTGGCTCGAACAATCAAAAGGTTTCGGCGGCTTCGTCAAGCGACGCATGGAAAAGGGCCGGCGCGTGAAGACGGGCACCCTGACCTGGTTCCTGGCCCTCTATGCCGTGTCCGGCATGCGCCGTTTCCGCCGCAGCCTGCTGCGCCATCAGATCGAGACAGCGCAGATCAGGGAATGGCTCGACCGCGTCGTGCGCCTCGCGGGCAATGGCAACTATGCGCTTGCGGTCGAAGTGCTGCACTGCCGCCGCATCGTCAAGGGCTACAGTGGTACGCATGACCGTGGTGACAAGCGCTTTGCCAGCCTGATGAACGCGGCGGACAAGCTTGTGGGACAGAAAGACGGTGCAGCGACCTTGCAGAAACTGCTCAAGGCAGCGATGGCAGACGAAGAAGGCCGACAACTTGAAACGCAACTTGGCCTGCTGCTCGGCGCAGGTGCGAGCAACATGACGCAGCCAGCCAACGCAATGTTCAGCCGCCAGGCAGCCTGATCCGCGACAGACGGAAAGAGACGAGAGAGGACGACACGCATATGCAGGAAATGGAACTCACAATCAGCGAGATACGGACCGAAACGCCGTTGATCCGCAGCCTTTACCTGCGGGCACCGGAGGGGAAATCCCTCCCTCCGTTCTCCCCCGGTGCCCACCTGCAGGTGAAGGTCCCCGGTCTTGCAGATGCGCGTTGTTACTCACTCGTCACGTTCTCGGCTGAAACTGACACTTTCGACGCCCCACAAGCCTACCGCCTCGGTGTTCGTCTCGAAGCCGAAAGCAGCGGTGGTTCCCGCTTCATGCACGCCCTCACCGCTGGCGACACGCTCAAGGTGAGCGGCCCAAAAAACGATTTCCCCCTGCATGCAACCGAAGCCGGCGAATCCGAAACTGTTCTGATTGCAGGCGGCATCGGCATCACCCCGATCGCTGCAATGGCTAGCGCACTGAAAGCGGCGGGTCGCCCCTGGTCGATGCACTACAGCGGACGCAGTCTGGATCAGCTTGCCTTCAGGGACGAACTCGCAGCACTCGCCGGCCCTGCACTGCACCTGCACGCTGACGACGACGCTGTGACCCGCCTCGACATCGGCACGCTGCTCGACGCGCTGTCCACCTCGCAGCACCTCTACGTTTGCGGCCCCAAGGGCATGATCGACGCGGTAATCGAGGGTGCCAAAGCGCGTGGCTGGCCCGCGTGCAAGGTGCACTTCGAACTCTTCACCACCGCTGCACCGGTCGCAGGCGACACGCCATTCGAAGTCGAACTGAGCCAGAGCGGACAAATTCTCACCATCCCGGCCGACAAAACAATCGTCGAAGTCATGGAAGAAGCCGGCTGCGATCCGATGTATGACTGCAAGCGTGGCGAATGCGGCGTGTGCACCGCAACGGTGCTCGAGGGCGAGCCTGACCATCGCGACTACTTCCTGTCCGACGCCGAGAAGGCGGGCGGAAAACTGATCCAGATCTGCATCTCGCGGGCGAAGTCGCCCCGCCTGGTGCTCGATCTCTGACCTGAGGGCACTGCAATGAGCACCGCAACCGGCAAGTACCGCGGCAACCCAGACGCCATCAATGCACTCGTGCGCGACACCGAGGTGCACAAGGACGCCTACATCGACCAGGAAGTCTTCGAACTGGAGATGGAACACCTGTTCGCAAACACCTGGGTCTATGTCGGCCACGCCAGCCAGGTACCGAACAAGGGTGATTACTACACCACCACCGTCGGCACCGAAGACGTGGTGATGGTGCGCCACAGCGACAACAGCGTGCGCGTGCTCTACAACCGCTGCCCGCACAAGGGCGTGAAAGTTGCCGGCGAAGTCTGCGGCAACACCGGGAAGTTTTTCCGTTGCCCCTACCACGCCTGGACCTTCAAGACCGATGGCAGCCTGCTCGCCATCCCCCTGAAGAAAGGGTACGAGAACACCGGTTTCGAATCCTGCGAAGCCAGCCACGGCATGGCCGTCGTACCCAACGTCAAGGTCTATCGTGACTTCGTCTTCTGCCGCCTCAACCCCGGCGGCCCGAGCTTCGAAGAATTCTTCGGCGAGTCGCTATCGACCCTCGACAACATGGTCGACCGATCACCCGAAGGCAAACTCGAGGTCGCTGGTGGCGTGCTGCGTTACATGCACAACTGCAACTGGAAGATGCTGGTCGACAACCAGACTGACACCTGCCATCCGATGGTCGCGCACGAGTCCTCCGCAGGTACCGCAGTAAAAGTCTGGAATGAGGCTCCCGAAGGCACGCCAAAACCGATGGCCGTCGAGCTCTTCGCCCCCTTCATGTCGCCCTACGAGTTCTTCGAGAACATGGGCATCCGCGTATGGGAAAACGGTCACGGCCACACCGGCGTGTCCGACTCCATCCACGCCGCCTACTCCGCCGTGCCCGGATACTGGGATCAGATGGTCGCCGCTTATGGTGAGGAACGCGCCCACCAGATTCTCGGCGACACCCGTCACAACACGGTGTATTTCCCCAACATCATGGTCAAGGGCCCGATCCAGACCCTGCGCCTGTTCAAGCCCATCGCCGCAGACAAGACCCTGGTCGAATCGTGGACCTTCCGCCTCGTCGGCGCGCCAGACCTGCTGCTCGAGCGCACGACCATGTACAACCGACTGATCAACGCCCCCACCTCGGTGGTCGGCCACGATGATCTGGAGATGTACGAACGCGCGCAGGAAGGCCTTCACTCGCGCGGACGCGACTGGATCAATATCGCCCGCCTCTACGACCCTGCGGAGAAAGAGCAGAAAAACGTCGTCACCAACGGCACCAACGAAATGCAGATGCGGCAACAGATGCGGGCATGGGCCCAGTTCATGACGGAAAGCATGTAAGGACAAAAAGGAAGAGATGCCACCGAGGCCAAGGGATGAATGGGATGTTTGCGGCGCAGGGCGAGGACTGTCCGAGCCCGAAGGGCGAGTTCCACAGCCCTGCAGAGCAAATATCCCGTTCATCCCGACCGGCGGCACGAACCTTTGACCAGCATCGGCGAACTGCCAGCAACACCCGAACAAGGATCAAGCCATGACTGCCATCACCGAAAGAAACCTCATCGACTTCGTCTATGCCGAAGCCCGCATGCTCGACGAACAGCGCTTCGAAGACTGGCTCACCCTGTTCACCGAAGACGCCTACTACTGGATGCCGCTCGCGCACGACCAGCAAGACCCCAAACTTCATACCTCACTGATGTATGAAGACAAACTCCTGCTCCGCGTCCGCATCGAACGTCTCTCCGGCCAGCGCACCTTCTCGCAACAACCCAAAAGCCGCTGCCACCACTTGCTGCAAGCCCCGAGCATCGAATCATCAAACCCGGCAACGGGCGAACACATCGTGCGTACCGCCTTTCACTACACCGAAACCCGCCTCGACAAGCAGGTCATCTACGCCGGCTGGAGCACGCATCACCTCGTTGAAGTCGAAGGCAAACTCAGGATTCGCCTCAAGCGCATCGACCTGGTGAACTGCGACGCCGCCTTCGGCAATATTCAACTCTTCATGTAAGCGGGAGCACGACTTGGCCATAACCGTTCATCAAGCCTTCGCCCTCGCCGCTGCGCGCTGGGCAAAGCGCCCCTTCCTCTGCGTCCTGCCCGAAACCGCCGAGATCTACGGCATCACCGCAGGCGAATTGCGCTACGCCGAAGCCGCCGAACGCATCGAAACCCTGCGCGCCGCTTACGCCGCAGCTGGCTACGGCCATGGCCATCGCGTCGGCATCCTGCTTGAGAACCGCCCCGCCTTCTTCCTCCACTGGTTCGCCCTCAACGGACTCGGCGTATCCGTGGTCCCGATCAACCCGGACATGCGCGCAGCCGAACTCGAATACCTCATCGGCCACTCCGAGATCGCGCTCGCCATCGCCCTGCCCCAACGCCACGCCGATCTGCTCGCAGCCGCAGACCGTGCCGGCCGCCCCTTCCAGGTCATGGGCGAACGCGATACGCCGCCCGAGGCCGCCTTCCCGGCGCCGCAGGCAGACACCGAGCCGCATGAGCTCAGCGAAGCTGCCCTGCTGTACACCTCGGGCACTACCGGCCGCCCCAAGGGCTGCATCCTGCCCAACCGCTACTTTTTGCACGCAGGCAACTGGTACGCCAACATCGGCGGCCTCGCCACCCTGGAGCCCGGCAAGGAACGCATGATCACGCCGCTGCCGCTGGTGCACATGAACGCCATGGCCTACTCGGCAATGGCCATGATCATGACCGGCGGCTGCCTGATCCCGCTCGACCGTTTCCACCCCCGCAGCTGGTGGGACAGCGTGCGCGAATCCCGCGCCACGGTGGTGCACTACCTCGGCGTCATGCCAGCCATGCTGATGAAGGCTGAAGCCAGCCCGGCTGACCGCGACCACTCGGTGCGCTTCGGTTTCGGTGCAGGCGTCGACCGCAGTCTGCACGGCATCTTCGAAGAACGCTTCGGCTTTCCCCTGCTCGAAGCCTGGGCGATGACCGAAACCGGCGCTGGTGCCGTCATCATCGCCAACAAGGAGCCGCGCCACATCGGCACCTCCTGCTTCGGCAAGGAGGAAGCCGATGTTCTGGTGCGCCTCGTCACCGACGACGGACGCGACGCAGGCGTCGACGAACAGGGCGAACTGCTGGTACGCCACGCGGGCGACGATCCCCGCTACGGCTTTCTCGCCGGCTACCTCAAGGACGAGGCGGCCACCGATGAGGCCTGGGCAGGCGGCTGGTTTCACACCGGCGACATCGTCCGCCGCGACGCAGAGGGCTACCTGCACTTCGTCGATCGCAAGAAGAACGTGATCCGCCGCAGCGGCGAAAACATCGCTGCAGTCGAAGTGGAAAGCGTTCTGCAACAGCACGCACTGGTCAAATCGGTCGCCGTCGCCGCCGTGCCCGATCCGGTGCGCGGTGACGAAGTGATGGCCCTGGTTGTGGCCGAAGAGGTGCCGGCAGATCGGGCAGGCATGGAGTCCGCTGCAGTCGAGCTGGTGAACTGGGCCCTGTCGCAACTCGCCTACTACAAGGCACCGGGCTACGTCGCCTTCGTCGATGCCTTGCCGCTGACCACCACCAACAAGATCCAGCGCGGCGAACTCAAGGCGCTCGCCCCGACCCTGGTCGAGCACACGAGCTGCGTGAACACCTGCGCGATGAAGAAACGGCAGGGAGATCACAAGTGAGCGCCGCTGCCCACAAGCGACTCGGCTACGAAGGCGTGGTTGCCGTAATGCCGGCGACCATCCCCTACGTCCGCTACTCCACGCACAGCGCGCACTGGTGGCTGGGGCGCGCACTCGGCGAACTGATTCGCGGCGCCGGCATCGCCAAGGCCGACGTCGACGGCGTGTGCGTGTCCAGCTTCACCCTCGGCCCGGACACCGCAGTCGGACTGATGCAGCACCTCGGCATGAGTCCGCGCTGGCTCGACCACATCCCGATGGGTGGCGCCTCCGGTGTCATCGCGCTGCGCCGTGCCGCCCGTGCGGTACAGGCCGGTGACGCAGAAGTGATCGCCTGTATTGCCGGCGACACCAACCAGGTGGACTCCTTCCGCAACACGGTCAGCCAGTTCTCCCGCTTCGCCCAGGACGCGGTCTATCCCTATGGTGCGGGTGGCCCCAACGCGAGCTTCGCGCTGCTGACCGATTACTACATGAAGCACTACGGCGCCACGCGCGAAGACTTTGGCAAGCTCTGCGTTGCGCAGCGCGACAACGCGCTGAAGAACCCGCACGCATTGATGAAGAAGCCGCTGACCCTGGCCCAGTACATCGACGCCCGTCCGATCACCGACCCGATCCACCTCTTCGACTGCGTCATGCCGTGTGCCGGCGCCGAAGGCTATCTGGTGATGACCGAAGAACGCGCCAAGGCGCTCAAGCTGCCCTTCGTGCGCATCCGCTCCACCATCGAACGCCACAACGCCTTCCCGGAAGATCCGATCCAGTTCCGTGGCGGCTGGGCGATGGACAAGGACGCGCTGTACGAACATGCAGGCGCCGCACCGGAAGATGTCGACTTCCTCGAAACCTACGACGATTACCCGGTGATCAACATGATGCAGTTCGAGGATCTCGGATTCTGCGCCAAGGGCGAAGCCTCGACATTCGTTCGCAAGCACAGCTTCACCATCGACGGCGACTTTCCCTTCAACACCTCGGGCGGTCAGCTCTCGGTCGGTCAGGCCGGCGCGGCAGGCGGCTACCTCGGCTTCGTGCAGGCCTTGCGCCAGCTCACCGGCAGTGCCGGAAAGACCCAGGTGGAGGGCGCGAAGCTCGGACTGGTGTCGGGATTCGGCATGATCAACTACGACCGCGGCCTGTGCTCCGGCGCAGCGCTGCTCGAACGAGGAACTGCCGCATGACCGCGCCTCTCGTCAAACCGAAAAAGAAGAATCCGGTCGAACGCACCCGTCTGGCCACGCGCCCGCCCGCGCCACGCAGCCGCAGCGCGCAAGGGCTCACCCGTGCGGCCGCCGAGGGCAGTTTCGAACTGCAGGTGTGTGCCGAGTGCAACACCGTTCAGTACCCCGCACGCGAGGTCTGCTGCAACTGCCTGTCAGAGCACCTGCAGTGGAAGCCGGTGGATAACCGCGGCGAACTGATCGCCACCACCACGCTGCGTCACAGCAACGACCTGTATTTTCGCGAGCGCCTGCCGTGGCGCGTCGGCACGGTGAAGATGGCCGCCGGTCCGGTCGTGGTCGCCCACGTTCATGAAGACTGTGTCGCCGACGGCCCAGTGCGTCTCACGCTCAAGCTCGACCGCAGCGGTCAGGCCGTACTCCATGCGCTTCCTGAAAAGGACACTCCGAACATGAACGATGCCCCGCAGATGCGCGAATCCACCTGCGACCCGAAGTTTCGCCGCGTACTCGTCACTGACGGCAAATCGGCCATGGGTCTGGCGGTTGCAAAGGCCATGCTCGATGCCGGCGCCAACGCGGTCTTCCTCGGCGACCCGACGAGCTGGAAAGCAAATGCGGCCTTCGACAAGCTCGCCACCGATCCGCGTGTGCAGGTGGTCGATATCGACGTCACGGACACCGACTCGGTCGACCGCCTCGCGGCCTCGATCGGCGGCAAGGTCGAGATCCTAGTGAATACCGCGTCCTACCTGCGCGACGGCGGCATCCTCGGACGCAAGGATGTGATCCTCGCCCGCGATGCGATGGAGGTAAACGTGCTCGGCCTGATGCGACTCGCCCAGGCCTTCGGCCCCGGCATGTGCTTCCGCGCGGCAGACGGCACCAACAACGCCGTGGCCTGGGTCAATATTCTCTCCATCCATGCTTTTGCCGCACTTCCCGCACGGGGTGCTTGGTCAGCCTCGATGGCTGCGGCGCTGTCGGCAGCGCAGACCCTGCGTGCCGAACTGAGCGGTGCCGGCGTGCGCGTGCTCAACGTTTTTCCTGGCCCGATCGACGAGGAATGGGAACAGCTCACGCCCCCGCCCAAGCTCGCGCCGGCTGCCATCGCCAAGGCCATCGTCAAGGGCCTGCAGGACGGCATCGAGGATGCCTACGTCGGCGATATTGCGGAAGAAATCCGCGAACGCCTGCGCGAGAACTACAAGGCCGTCGAACGAGAACTCGGCCAGTAAGCGCCCCAGCCCCCAAGGAGCACACAGAATGAGCAACCCCATCCTCGCCCAGTTCATGAACGAGTTGCTGAGCGGCCGGCTGAAACTGGTCGACCTTACGCAGACGCTCGCGCCCGATTTCCCCACCATCGTGCTGCCGCCAGAGTTTGGGCAGGCCTGGCCGTTCCGCATCGAGGAGATCTCGCGCTACGACGAGCGCGGTCCGGCCTGGTACTGGAACAACTTCTCCATGTCCGAGCACACCGGCACCCACTTCGATGCGCCCGCACACTGGGTCAGCGGCAAGGATCAGCCTGACAACACGGTCGATTCGATTCCAACCGAGAACTTCATTGCCACCGCCTGCGTGATCGACGTCTCGGCCGAGAGCGCCGAGAACCCGGACTTCCTGCTCACCATCGACTTCGTCAAGGCCTGGGAAGAAAAGCACGGCCGGATTCCGGAGCGTGCCTGGGTGCTGCTTCGCACCGACTGGTCCAAGCGCACCACGCCCAGGGAATACCTGAACATGGCTGAAGATGGTGCGCATTCGCCCGGCCCCGACGCCGAAGTGGTGCCATGGCTCATCCGGGAACGAAACGTGCATGGCTTTGGTACCGAATCTGTCGGCACCGACGCCGGCCAGGCCCATCACCTCAATCCGCCCTATCCCTGCCACTACTACATGCACGGCAATAACCGCTACGGGCTGCAATGCCTCACCAACCTCGACCAGCTCCCGCCCCAGGGCACACTGATTTTTGCCGCCCCGCTCAAGATCCGTAACGGTTCCGGCAGCCCGCTGCGGGTGCTGGCGCTGGCACCGAGCGCGTGAGGGCCGGATCATGAACGAAGACAGGATCGCAGTCGTCACTGGTGGCAGTGCAGGCATTGGCGCCGACATCTGCAAGCGCATGCTCGACGATGGGTATCAGGTCGTGTCGATGGCACGTCGCGCACCAGAGTGGACGCACCCGCGCCTCACCACGGTGCAGGTCGATCTGCTCGACGCCACCGCCACCGAGCAGGCTGCGCAGGAGATTGCAGCGAACTACCCGGTCAGCCACTTGATCCACAACGCCGGCGTGATCTGGCCCAAGCTGCTGGGCGAGGTGAAGCTCGACGAGTTGCAGGGCCTCACCCAGATTCACCTCGGCGCCGCCATCAGCCTGATGCAGGCAGTGCTGCCCGGCATGGAAGCGCGCCAGTTCGGACGCGTTGTTCTGATGTCCTCACGCGGCGCACTCGGACTGCCGACGCGTACCGCCTACTCCGCAACCAAGGCCGGCATGATCGGCATGGCCCGGACCTGGGCGCTGGAACTCGCGCCCAAGGGCATCACGGTCAACGTCGTCGCGCCCGGTCCGATCCAGACCGACATGTACTACGCGGTCATCGAAGCCGGCAGCGAGCGTGACAAGGCGCTGGCGGCCAGCATTCCGGTCCGCCGCGTTGGCCGCGCAGACGATGTCACCCGCGCGGTGATGTTCTTCGCCGATCCGGATAACAGTTTCGTCACCGGGCAGACGCTGTACGTCTGCGGCGGCGCAAGTGTAGGAAGCATCACCATCTGAACCACGCAGCATTCAAATAATCCTTCATCCGCAGTACGCCCCACCCACGGAGAAAACCGCCATGATGTTGAAGAAAATCCCCGCTGCCATCGCACTTGCAAGCCTTGCCACCTTTGCCGGCAGCGCGCTCGCACAGGTCAAGGTTGGCGTCATTTCGTCCGCTACCGGCCCGACCGCACTGGTCGGCATCCCGCAGAAGAACAGCGTACCGCTGCTGCCGACCAAGGTCGGTGATCTCACCGTCGAATACATTGCGCTCGACGACGCATCCGACTCCACGGCGTCGGTGAAGGCAGTCAAGAAGCTGCTGAGCGAAGACAAGGTCGACGCCATCATCGGACCCTCGGGCTCGCCCAACGCAATGGGCGCCATTCAGTTCGTCGCCGAAGCCGGTGTTCCGATGCTTGCGCCGGTAGGTACGGCTGCCGTCGTGCTGCCGATGAATGAACAGAAGAAGTGGGTGTTCAAGACCACTCAGAACGACGACATCATCGCCAAGGCGCTGACCGAACACATGGTGAAGGCCGGCGTGAAGACGCTTGGACTGATTGGCACGGCAGACCCCTATGGCGAAAACTGGGAAAAGGTCATGGGTGGCCTTGCTGAAGCCAACGGCATCAAGATCGTTGCCAGCGAGAAGTTTCAGCGCTCCGACAGTTCCGTCACCGGACAGGCATTGAAGATTCTCGGCGCCAAGCCCGATGCAGTACTCGTCACCGCGCCGGGCGGCCCCTCGGTGCTGCCGCAAACCACCCTGTTCGACATGGGCTACAAGGGCCAGATGTACCAGACTCACGGTGCCGCGCTGCCCGACTTCCTCAAGCTCGGTGGCAAGAAGGTCGAAGGCACCATCCTCGCTGCGAGCCTGATGCTGGTGCTGCCCGAGATCGCCGACAGCAACCCATCGAAGAAAGTCGCTGCCGACTACATTGCGGCCTACGAGAAGATGCATGGCAATAAGCCGGCCACCTTCGGCGCCAACGTCTACGACGCCGGTCTGCTGCTGAAGCAGGCGATTCCGCTTGCCGCACTCAAGGGCAAGCCGGGTACGCCGGAGTTCCGCTCGGCACTGCGTGACGCGCTGGAGCAGACCAAGGAACTGGTCGGCACCCAGGGCGTGTACAACATGAGCCCCGCCGACCACAGCGGCTTCGACGATCGCGGCCGGGTGATGATCACGGTGAAGGAAGGCAACTGGACCCTGCTCAAGTAAGCCGGACGCCCCAGCAACATTGTTGACAGGCCGCACGTCTCCGGACGTCGCGGCAACGAGGCAGAGCGGCCACCATCCGGTGGTCTCGAAGCCCTGAGATCCCGGGCCAGCCGGGCGGCTGCAGGATGATCCCTGCGTCGCCCGTGTGTCGGGTGGAATCGCTCATCCCGCGTTTCCAGTCACACCGGGATACATGGCGCCAAACGCGCTGCCCTGCCGAACGTCATGCCTCGACGCACGACGGCGGCCCCCGACATCAGGACGCATCATGAATTTTCAGATCGCAATGTTCCTCGGGCAGGACGGGGTGACCAATGGCGCAATCTATGCGCTGCTGGCGCTATCCATCCTGCTGGTATTCACGGTGACCCGTGTGCTGTTCATACCGCAGGGCGAGTTCGTCGCCTTCGGCGCGCTGACCATGGCCGCAATCCAGGCCGGTCAGGCGACAGCAGTCGTCTGGCTGCTGGCCGGCATGGCGGTGGTCGAAGCGACGCTTGATATCCTGCACCGGTTTCGCAGCCAGGGGCGATTCAGTATCGACATACTCGGCTTTCTCAAGCTCGCCTACCCATTCGCGCTTGCGCTGGTGCTTTACCAGCTGCCACTGGCAACACTGCCGATGGCGATTCAGGCCGTGCTGACCTTCGCGCTCATCGTGCCGCTGGGCCCGCTGTTCTATCGCCTGTTCTATCAACCGGTCGCCAATGCGCCAGTGCTGGTGCTGCTGATCGTGTCGATCGCGGTCCATGTGGCGATGGTGGGTATCGGCCTGCTGATCTTCGGACCGAGCGGTGCCAAGACGCTCCCCTTCACCGATGCAAGCTTCCCGCTCGGCCCGATCACCCTCAACAGCCAGACGCTGTGGGTCATCGCCGCCTCGCTTGCCCTGATCATTGCGCTCTATCAGTTCTTTGAGCGCACGATCTACGGCAAGGCCCTGCGTGCCACTGCGATCAACCGCGCCGGCGCCCGCCTGATGGGGATCTCCCCGATCTTTGCCGGCAAGGCGAGCTTCTTCCTCGCAGCCTTCATCGGCACCCTGTCCGGCATCCTGATCGCACCGATCACCACCATCTACTACGACTCGGGCTTTCTCATCAGCCTCAAGGGCTTCATCGGCTCGATCATCGGTGGGCTGGTGAGCTACCCGGTGGCCGCCCTCGGCGCACTGCTGGTCGGGATGATTGAAGCGTTTTCAGCCTTCTGGGCCAGTACCTACAAGGAAGTCATCGTGTTCACCCTGATCATCCCCTTCCTGCTGTGGCGCTCACTGACCGTCCGTCATGTGGAGGAAGAAGAATGACCGCCCGTCTCCCAATCGAGCCGCAGACACCCGCGAACGCGAGTGCCACCTCCGTCCTGTCCCCGCGCGTGATGCTGGTCGCCTTCCTCGGCATCCTGCTCGTGGCGCCGCTGGTGCTGTCGCCGTTCTACGTCACGCTGCTCAACTACATCGGCCTGTACGCGATGGTCGCGCTCGGGCTGGTGCTGCTCACCGGCGTGGGCGGACTCACCAGCTTCGGCCAGGCGGCCTTCGTTGGCCTCGGGGCCTACACCACCGGGGTGCTCACCACCGCGACCGAACTGCCGGGCTGGCTGTCGTGGCTGGGCGGCTCGCCGTGGCTGGCGCTGGTGGTCGGGCTGGTATTTACCGCGACCGTGGCCATCGTGCTCGGCTCGCTCACGCTCAAGCTCTCCGGCCACTTCCTGCCGCTGGGCACGATCGCCTGGGGCATCTCGCTGTATTTCCTGTTCGGCACCATGGAGACGCTGGGCGGCCACACCGGTCTCACCGGCATCCCGCCGATCTCGATCTTCGGCTGGGAGCTCGATCAGGGCGAGGAGATCTTCTACCTGATCTGGGCCTTCCTGCTGTCGGCCGTGCTCACCACGCAGAACCTGCTCGACTCGCGCGAAGGCCGTGCGATCCGCGCCCTGAAGGGCGGCATGGTGATGGCCGAAGCGATGGGGGTGAACACCTCGCGCTCGCGAATGATCATCTTCGTCATCGCCGCGCTGCACGCCTGCGCCTCGGGCTGGCTGTATGCGCACATGCAGCGCTTCGTGAACCCGACCCCGTTCGGGCTGCACATCGGCATCGAGTACCTGTTCATGGCCGTGGTCGGCGGGGCGGGTCACGTGTGGGGTGCGCTGGTCGGGGCCGGTGTGATCACCATCCTCAAGCAGTGGCTGCAGGATCTGCTGCCGCGCATCTTCGGGGCCAGCGGCAACTTCGAGGTGATCGTGTTCGGCCTGATGATGGTGCTCGTGCTGCAGCGTGCCCGCGACGGCCTGTGGCCCATCCTCACCCGCTTCGTGCCGGTGAAGGCGAAGCAGAAGACCATCGACCCCAGTGCGGTCGCCCTGCCACGGCGCACCCTGCCCAAGGTGGGCGAGCGCATCCTCGAAGCCAAGGCGGTGACGCGAAAGTTTGGCGGGCTGGTGGCCAACAACAACATGAGCCTCGAGGTGCGCGCAGGCGAGATCCTCGCGCTCATCGGCCCCAACGGTGCGGGCAAGAGCACGATGTTCAACCAGATCTCGGGCGTCGATACCCCGACCTCGGGCGAGGTGCTGTTCATGGGCAAGCCGGTGGCCGGCCACAACTCGCGCGAGATCGCGCAGATGGGCATGAGCCGCACCTTTCAGCATGTGAAGCTGCTGCCAACCATGACCGTGCTCGAGAACGTCGCCATCGGCGCGCACCTGCGCGGCGACAAGGGCGTGATCAGCTCGGCCTGGCGCATGGACCGCGAGGAAGAGGCCCGCCTGCTGGCCGAAGCCGCGCGTCAGATCGAACGCGTGGGCCTCGCGGACCACATGTTCGACGAAGCCGGCAGCCTCGCGCTCGGTCAGCAGCGCATCATGGAGATCGCCCGCGCGCTGTGCTCCGACCCCTGCCTGCTGCTGCTCGACGAACCGGCAGCCGGCCTGCGCTTCAAGGAGAAGCAGGCGCTCGGCGAGCTGCTGAAGAAACTCAAGGCCGAAGGCATGGCCACGCTGCTGGTCGAACACGACATGGACTTCGTCATGGGCCTGGTCGACCGGGTGGTGGTGATGGAGTTTGGCGAGAAGATCGCCGAAGGCCTGCCCGAAGACGTGCAGAAAGACCCCGCAGTGCTTGAAGCCTATCTGGGTGGGGTGGAGTGATGGAAACCAACATGGCAAACACACCGAACGACGCGGCAAGCGCCGCGAACACCCCGAAGAACAAGGTGCTCGAGATCCAGGACCTGTGCGTGTCCTACGGCAAGGTCGAGGCGCTCTCCAACGCCAATCTGGTGGTGGGCGAAGGCCAGATCGTGACCGTGATCGGCCCCAACGGCGCGGGCAAGACCACGATGCTGTCGGCCATCATGGGCGTGCTCGGCTCCAGGGGTCAGGTGCAGTTCGACGGCAGCATCGAGTCGGTGCCCGAGGTCGAGCGCATGGTCGCGCGCGGCATGAACCTGGTGCCCGAGAAGCGCGAGCTCTTCGGCGAGATGACGGTGGAAGACAACCTCACGCTGGGCGCCTTCCAGCGCTACCGCATGGGGCACCGCGATCAGGCGAAGACGATGGAAGAGGTCTACACCCTGTTCCCGCGCCTGAAAGAAAGAAGAAGCCAGCTCGCCGGCACGCTGTCGGGCGGCGAGCGCCAGATGCTGGCGGTGGGCCGCGCGCTGATGGCCAAGCCCAAACTGCTGATGCTCGACGAGCCCAGCCTCGGGCTGGCGCCGCTGATCGTGCGCGAGATCTTTCGCATCATCGCCGAGCTGCGCAAGCGCGGGGTGTCGATCCTGCTGGTGGAGCAGAACGCACGCGCCGCGCTGCAGGTGGCCGACTACGCCTACGTGCTCGAGACCGGCGCGATCGCCATGGAAGGGCCGGCCGTGCAGCTGCGCGACGACCCCCGTGTGATCGAGGCCTACCTCGGACTCGGCGGCAAGCATCAGGCGATGCTGGCCACCTGAGGCCAGCGGAACTCAGCATATGCAAACCCAAACCTCAAAACGAATCTGCATCGCCGGGGCCGGCGCCATCGGTTGCACCATCGCCGCTCGCCTTGCGATGGCCGGGCACGCGGTCAGTGTGCTTGCACGCGGCGCCACGCTCGAAGCCATTCGCAACGACGGCATCACCCTGACCGATCTCGAAGGCAAGCACCGGGTCGAGGTGCAGGCGAGCGACAAGGCCGACTTCGGCGTTCAGGACATCATCTTTCTGTGCGCCAAGGCCCAGGACATCGCAACCCTGCTGCCGACGCTGCAGCCGTTGATCGGCGACCACACCATCGTCATCCCAACGGTTAACGGCGTCCCCTGGTGGTACTTCCATGGCGAAGGCGGACGCTTTGCAGGCGACGCCGTCCACGCGGTCGACCCGGACGCTCGTCTTGCGGCCTTGCTGCCCCTGAAGCACATCATCGGCTGCGTGGTGTTCGTCACCGCCGAGGTCGAAAGCCCCGGCCATGTGCTGGCACGAAACCCTCACCTGATCATGTTCGGCGAGCCCGACAACAGCATGAGCCCGCGCCTGCTGGACCTGTGCGACGCTGTTGCCGCCGGCGGCATCGAGGCACGGCCGCTGGAGCGCATCCGCGACAAGCTGTGGACCAAGATCATCGCCAACACCAGCACCAACCCGCTGTCGGTGATCACCGGCGCGACGCTGGAAGAGCTCTACCGCCCGGGTGAGTTGCAGGACACGGTGATCGCGATCAAACGCGAGGTGTTGCTGGTTGCCGCGAGCTACGGCGCGCGGGTCGAGATCGATCCGCTGACCTTTCTCGAGCTCGGCGCCTCGATGGGCGCGATCCGCACCTCGATGCTGCAGGACTACGACAAGGGCCGCCCGCTCGAACTCGCAGCGATTGGCGATTCGGTGCTGGAACTGGCCGCCCGCTTTAATCTGCCGATGCCGGTCACGCGCAAGATCATTGCCCTCGCCCGCTTCCGCGGCGAACAACGCTGCAACGCTAAGCATTGAGTTCCCGAATAGATCATTCAAGGACAGAACATGAGCACGCACACAGAAGTCGTCAAACCCGCACATTGCAGTGATGAGGAGTGGGCGCTGCGCGTCCAGCTCGCCGAGTGCTACCACCTGGTGGATTTCTTCGGCTGGACCGAAACCATCTTCAACCACATTTCGGCACGGCTGCCAGGGCCGGGCAATTACTACCTCGTCAATCCCTTCGGGCTGAACTACACCGAAGTGACGCCGGCCAACCTGCTCAAGGTCGACCTCGACGGCAACAAGGTGGAGCCCTCGCCCTACGATGCCAACCCGGCGGGTTTCGCCCTGCACAGCGCGATTCACGGCGCTCGCGACGACATTCACTGCGTGATTCACACCCACACCAATCCGGTGTCGGCAGTCGCGCAGAAGAAGGCCGGTTTCTCCCACGACAACTTCTACGGCGCCCAACTCTTCGGTCGTGTTGGCTACCACGCCTTCGAGGGCATCACGCTGTTCGCGGACGAGAAGACGCGGATGCTCGGCAGCCTCGGCGACAAGCACATTCTGGTGTTGCGCAACCACGGTGTCGCAGTCGGCGAGCAGGACATTGCCAAGACCTTCTTCCTGCTGTGGACCGTGCAGCGCGCGGCCGAAATCCAGTGCCATGCGGGCATGATCCCCGGTGAGGACACGCCGCTCGAAGATGCAATCGGGCAGAAGTGCGCCGACCTCACACAGATGCTGATTCGCGACAGCGGATTTGCGACGAAATTCTTCGATGCGATGGTCCGAAAGATGCATGCTGCACGGGGCGCGCTCTGGTGACAGCGCGCCCGGCGTCGCTGCACAACGGTGCAGCGACCGGGAGCAAGTCAAAATAAGTCCACTATTTACAATGCGTTAAAACACTTCCATTCCATTTCCTATAGTTCATCTATCAATTATTTAGCAAACTATTGTTTAGCGCTTGACTTGCCTCTCTGTTTGGCAAAAACTTGTCTCACAAAAACGAGCTCACCGCGCTCATTGGGGCCGCAGACCATCATCCTGTGGCCTTGAGTGCGGACCCCAGCCCAGAAAGCAGAGGACCCAACATGAGTAGAAGCGCTCATCTCGACCGGTTTGTCATCGACAACCTGCCGCCTGCCGATACCTGGCCGGAACTGGTATTCGAACGTCCCGAACTCGAGTTCGCCGAACAGCTCAATGCGAGCGTCGAACTCGTCGATTCCGCGATCACCGAAGGCCATGGCGATCGCCCTGCAATCCTCGGCAAGGGCATCCGCTGGACCTATCGCCAGCTCCAGCAACAGGTCAATCGCCTGGCCCACGTGCTGGTGGAAGACATGGGGCTCGTGCCTGGCAACCGGGTCCTGCTGCGCGGTGCCAACACACCCTGGCTCGCTGCCTGCTGGCTGGCGGTGTGGAAGGCTGGCGGTGTGGCAGTCGGCACCATGCCGCTGCTGCGTGCAAAGGAAATCGGCGAGATCCTGAAACTGGCGCAAGTCAGCCATGCCTTGTGCGATGCCAGTCTTGCCGAAGAGCTGCAGCTTGCCGGCGCGGCCTGCCCCGGCCTGCGGCATACCGTGCTGTTCGGCACCGGTGGCACGCTCGAATCGCTGATGGAAGCCAAGCTGGACCACTTCGCTGCCGTCGATACGGCAGCCGACGACCCGGCACTGATCGGCTTCACCTCAGGCACGACCGGCATCCCCAAAGGCACCATTCATTTTCATCGCGACGTGATGGCGATGTGCGAGGTCTTTCCCCGTCACTGCCTCAAGCCCGGCAGCGACGACGTCTTCATCGGCACCCCGCCCCTGGCCTTCACTTTCGGCCTCGGTGGCCTGCTGTGCTTCCCCTTGTGGGCGCGCGCCAGCACGGTGTTGCTCGAAAAGCTCGCGCCCGAGCCCCTGATGAAGGCGATCCAGGACTACAAGGCCACGATCTGCTTCACCTCGCCCACGGCCTACCGTCAGATGACCGGCCTGGTCGGCACCTACGATATTTCAAGCCTGAAGAAATGCGTGTCCGCCGGCGAGGCCTTGCCGACCGACACGCGCGACAAATGGCGCGAGGCAAGCGGCATCCAGATCCACGACGGCATCGGCGGCACCGAGATGATCCACATCTACATCGCCTCCGGACCCGAGGATTACCGCGCCGGTGCACTCGGCAAGCTGCTTCCCGGCTACCGCGGCATGATCGTCGACGACGAGATGAACCCCCTGCCGCCCGGGGAGGTCGGCAAGCTCGCGATCAAGGGTCCGACCGGCTGCCGCTATCTGGCAGACGAACGCCAGAAGGACTACGTGTGCAAGGGCTGGAACCTGCCGGGCGACGCCTTTCACATGGATGAGGACGGCTACTTCTACTATCACGCCAGGATCGACGACATCATCGTCACCTCGGGCTACAACGTCTCCAGCCCGGAAGTCGAGTGGGCGCTCATGGCGCACCCCGCCGTGGCTGAATGTGGCGTCATCGGCGTGCCCGACGCCGACCGTGGCCAGTTGATCAAGGCTTTCGTTGTACTCAAACCCGGGTTCAGCCCGGACGAGAGCATGAGCAGGACCCTGCAGGATTTCGTCAAGCAGACCGTCGCGCCCTACAAGTACCCGCGCGCGATCAGTTACGTCGATTCCCTGCCGCGCACCGAAACCGGCAAGCTGCAGCGCTTCCGGTTGAAGTCACAAAGCTGAGCGATCCGGCGGTCTCCGGGCGAACGCCGTCAATGACGGATCGCCGCCTGTGTGCCCGTCATGAGAAGATTCCGCCTGCAAGCCGTCATCCCTCTGGAGATAAATACAATGATGAAGAAGACCTGCGTTGCCCTCGCCTGCTCCACCTTGCTCGCCAGCGGCGCCGTCATGGCTGCCGACAGCATGAAGGTCGGCATGATGACCACCCTGTCCGGCCCCGGCGCCGGCCTCGGCATCGACATCCGCGACGGCTTCGAGCTTGCAGTCAAGCACCTCGGCGGCAAGCTCGGCGGCATCACCACCGAAGTGATCGTCGCCGACGATGCGCAGAACCCCGAGACTGCCAAACAGATCACCGAGCGCTTCATCAAGCGCGACCAGGTTGATATCGCCACCGGCGTGGTGTTCTCCAACATCATGCTCGCCGTCGGACCTGCCTTCTTCGCCGCCGAAACCTTCTACATCAGCGCCAACGCCGGGCCGAGTCAGTACGCCGGCGCCGAGTGCAACCCCTACTTCTTCAACGTGGCCTGGCAGAACGACAACCTGCACGAAGCCATGGGCAAGCATGTGCAGGACAAGGGCTTCAAGAAGGTGGCGATGGTCGCCCCCAACTACCCGGCGGGCAAGGATGCGCTGACCGGCTTCAAGCGCTTCTACAAGGGCGAGGTCGCCGACGAGGTCTATACCAAGCTCGGCCAGCTCGACTATGCCGCCGAGATTGCACAGATTCGCGCCTCGGGTGCGGACGCGCTCTACATCTTCCTGCCGGGCGGCATGGGGATCAACTTCATCAAGCAGTACTCGCAGTCGGGCATGCTGAAGAAGACCCCGCTGTTCGCGCCCGGCTTCTCCGGCGACGAGGACGTGGTGAAAGCGGTCGGCCCCGCAATGGAAGGCGTGTTCAACACCAGCCACTGGTATCGCGAGATGGACAATCCGGTCAATCAGCGTTTCGTTGCCGATTTCCAGAAGGACACCGGCCGCCTGCCCACGCTCTACGCATCGCAGGGCTACGACGCAGCGCTGCTGATCGATGCCGCGGTGAAGTCCGTCGGCGGCAAGATCGAGGACAAGGCCGCCTTCCGCAAGGCACTGGAAACGGTGAAGGCGTCTAGCACACGCGGCGAATACCATTTCGGCAACAACCACTATCCGGTGCAGAACTACTACCTGCGTGAAGTGGTGAAGAACGCCGACGGATCGGTCAGCAACAAGTACGTCGGCAAGGTCATGGACAAGCACACCGACGCCTACGCCAAAGAGTGCAAGATGTAATGCGGCTGCGGTGCGCCCCCGCGAGGGCGGCGCACCCTGTCTGCAGCGTCCGCGCGGCTTGTGGACCATCATCGTGGCGGCCATGTACGCGCAGGCGGAGGGCGGATCGTTCTCCATCATCGCCCTTGGCCTGCCTTACCGGCTTTCTCTCACCACAGCACTGAACAGACCCGCCAGCGCCCGCACGGGCCATGGTGTATCTGAGCGTGCCTCCTGACTTCCGGCAGGTCATCCATGCTCTACCTGATTCTCGAACAAGCGCTCAACGGCCTGCAGTACGGGCTGATGCTGTTCCTCCTGGCCGCCGGGCTGACGCTGGTGTTCGGCATCATGGACCTCATCAACCTGGCCCACGGTTCGCTTTACATGATCGGCGCCTTCCTCGCCGCAGCCTTCTACCAGGCGTTCCAGAGCTTCTTCCCGGCCCTGCTGCTGGCCATCATCGCCACTGCGCTGATCGGCGCCATTCTCGAACGGGTGCTTTACCGGCGTTTGCAGCGGATGAGTCACCTGTCGCAGGTGCTGGCCACGTTCGCGCTGATCCTGATCGCGAACGAAACGATCAAGATCATTTTTGGCGCTCAGCCCCTGATGATCGGCATGCCCGAGAGCCTGTCCGGCCCGCTCGAACTGGTGGCCGACGAGCTGTACTACCCGGCCTACCGCATGCTCATCATCGTCGTCGGCCTGATCGTCGCGCTCGGGCTCTACCTGCTGGTCAACCGCACCCGTATCGGCATGTGGATGCGTGCCGGGGCCTCCAATCCGGAGATGGCCGCAGTGATGGGCGTCCGGATCAAGCCCCTGTTCACCTTCGTCTTTGCGCTCGGCGCCGCACTGTGCGCACTTGCAGGCGCGCTGCTCGGCCCCTTGCTGGCGGTCTCGGTCGGCATGGGTGAATCGATCCTGATTCCGGCATTCGAGGTGATCGTGATCGGCGGCATCGGCTCCATGCGCGGCGCGCTTGTCGGCTCGCTGCTGGTCGGCATGATCGACACCCTCGGCCGGCTTCTGCTCACCTTCGGCCTCAAGCTCGTCGTCGACTCCGCCACGGCCGCCACGCTTGGGCCCACGCTGGCGTCGATGATGGTGAGCCTGCTGATGGTATGCGTCCTCTTCTTCCGGCCTCAGGGCCTGTTCCCTGCGCGAGGCTGACCGACATGAACCCGACATCCGCACACCTTCGCACACCCGAAACGCCGCTGCTGGCCGGACTGCCTGGCCCGTGGACGGCCATCGCCGTGGTCCTCGCCCTTGCCATCTACCCGCTGATCATGAGTTCGCTGGGCGAGCCCTTCTACATCAGTATCGGCAGCCGTGTGCTCATCCTGGCGCTGGCGGCCAGTGCGCTCAATCTCGCTCTCGGCTACGGCGGCATGATCAGCCTCGGTCACGCTGCCTTTCTGGGCGCAGGGGGCTATGGGGTGGCCATTCTCGCCAAGTACGGCGTGGTCGCCGCCTGGGTCGCGATTCCGGCTGCAGTCGGGCTGGCGGCATTCGCCGCGCTGGTGATCGGCGTCATCAGCCTGCGTACCCGCGGCGTGTACTTCATCATGATCACGCTGGCCTTCGCCCAGCTGTTCTATTACCTGGCGGTGTCCCTGCCCGAATTCGGCGGTGACGACGGACTGCCACTGAGTGCGCGCTCGGAGATTCCCGGCCTGTCACTCGAAAGCGATCTCGCCTTCTACTACTTCGTACTGTTTACCGCGGGTCTCGCCTTCGTTCTCCTCTACCGCCTCGTGGCCTCGCGTTTTGGCCGCGCCCTGGTGGCGATCCGCGAGAACGAGCGCCGCATGGCCGCCATCGGCTACCCGGTCTTCCGCCTCAAGCTGATGGCCTTCGTGCTGTCGGGCGGTCTGGCCGGCCTGGCCGGCGCACTACTGGCGAACCTCAGCATGGGGGTGACGCCGCACACACTGACCTGGCATCAGTCCGGCCTGTTGATGGTGATGGTGATCATTGGCGGGTCGGGCTATTTCTGGGGCGGGATCACCGGCGCGGCCATCTTCCTGCTGCTGGAAGAAACGATCTCGACTCACACCGAACACTGGAACCTGATCCTGGGCGCCCTGCTGCTGTTCATCGTGCTGGTTGCGCCAAACGGGGTCATGAGCCTGCGCGAACGCATCCTGGCAGCGCGACGAGCGCCCGCTGCCGTGCCCGGGAAATCCGCTGGCGAGGAGAATGCGCGATGAGCCACACGATTCTGCAAGTGCAGGAACTCGTCAAACGCTTCGGTGGCCTGGTGGCGACCGATCACTGCAATCTCGAGATCCGCACCGGCGAGATCCATGCGCTGATCGGGCCGAACGGCGCGGGCAAGACGACCCTGCTGGCACAGCTGTGCGGCGAGCTCGCCCCTGACAGTGGCCGCATCCTGTTCGAAGGGCGCGACATCACCCGTCTGCCGATCCACAAGCGGGTAAGCGCCGGCATCGTGCGCTCGTTCCAGATCACCACCCTGCTGCCCAGGCTCACGGTGCGCGAGAACCTGGCGCTCGCCGTGCAGGCGCGCACAGGACACTCGTTCGACTTTCTTGGCACGGTGGCGGACGAGTCCGACCTTGATGAAGGCGCCGAGGACGCCGCACGCCGCGTCGGACTGATTGACGTCATGGAGCAGATCGTCGGCACCCTGTCGCACGGCAAACAGCGCGCGCTCGAACTCGGCATGGCGCTCGCGTGCAAACCGCGTCTGCTGTTGCTCGACGAGCCGATGGCCGGCACCGACCCGGAAGAATCGAAACGCATGGGCGAACTGATCCACAGCCTGCGCGAGGACCATACCCTGATCCTCGTCGAGCACGACATGGATGCCGTCTTCCGCCTCGCCGACCGCGTGTCGGTGCTGGTCGCGGGCGCGGTCATCGCCAGCGGCACACCCGAGCAGATCCGCAACGATCCCCAGGTCATTTCCGCCTACCTGGGCGACGATGAGTCAGCCGAAACGGAGGCCGTGCAATGAGCAGCCTGCTATCGATCGAGAACCTCGAAACCGGCTACGGCGCCAGCCAGGTACTGTTCGGCATGAACCTCGAGGTACAGCCGGGCGAGGCGGCCACGCTGCTTGGGCGCAATGGCATGGGCAAGACCACGACCTTGCGCGCGGTGTTCGGCCAGTTGCCGGCGTGGTCGGGCGAGATCCGTTTCCTCGGTGAGCGCATCGACGGCCAGCCCACCGAGCGCATTGCGCAGATGGGGCTGGCACTGGTACCCGAGGGGCGGCAGATCTTCCCGAACCTTACGGTCAAGGAGAACCTGCTGGCCTTCGCCGCCAACCGCAGCGGCCGCGCCGATCCATGGACACTGGAGAGTATCCACGCCCTCTTCCCCCGGCTCGCCGAGCGGGCTCAGAACATGGGCAACCAGCTCTCCGGTGGCGAACAGCAGATGCTCGCAATCGGCCGCGCGCTGATGACGAATCCGCACCTGCTCATCCTTGACGAAGCCACCGAGGGAATATCACCGCTGATCCGGCGCGAGATCTGGCAAGTGCTGGGACGCCTGAAGCGCAGCGGACAGGCCATTCTGGTGATCGACAAATACCTCAACGAACTGATGCGGGTTGCCGATCACCATGCCTTCATCGAAAAGGGCCGCAGCCCCTGGAGCGGCGACAACGACGCACTCGCGGCCGAACCTGAACTCTGGGAGCGTTACCTTGGCGTCTGACCCCACCTCGCTGCCCGATCGGCTGCAGCCCCCACCCGGCACCGATTTCGCGCGCGAATACGACGTCAGTATTCGCGTGCCCGATTTTGCCGGCAGCCTCGCCGCCTGGGGTGTGCGCGGCAAGGAAGCGCGTGCAGCCCATCCCGCCGAACTCGACCTGCGCTACGGTCCGGCCGCAGCCGAGACCCTCGACCTCTTCCTGCCGGCGCACGGCGAGGGCCCGCACCCCTTGCTGGTGTTCATTCACGGCGGATTCTGGAAGCGTCTGCACAAGGACGATTTCTCGTGGATCGCACCGCCCTTCATTGAGCGCGGTATCGCCGTCGCGGTAGTGAACTACGGACTCGCACCGGCCACCACACTGGACGAAATCACCGCGCAAACCCGGCGCAGCATCGCCTGGCTGTATCGCAAGGCAGCGCACTACGGCATCGACGCCAGGCGCATCGTGGTATCGGGCCACTCCGCGGGCGGACATCTCACCTGCATGGCCATGGCAACCGACTGGCCCGCGCTCGCCCCCGACCTCCCGCAGCACCTCGTCGCAGCGGGCATTGCGCTCAGCCCGGTCGTCGATCTCGCGCCGCTGGCGTCGGTGCCGGTGCTCGACGCCGATCTCGACTTCAACCCCGAGCGTGTCGCCACGCTGAGCCCCATCCTGCTTCAGCCTGCGACGGATGCACCCCTGCTGGGCGCGGTTGGCGGCAAGGAGAGTGCCGAATTCCGGCGCCAGCTCGCCCTGCTTGAGAATGGCTGGGCAGCCGTGTGGAAAGGTGCGGTTGCGATGCCCGAAGATGACCATCTCACCCTGTGCGACGCCTTCGGCCGGCCCGACTCGGCGCTCTTCGAAGCGACAATCGAGCTGTTCGACGGACTGTCGGACTGAATCGCGGAAAGGCCTTCAGCCGCAAACAAACTTTTTCATCATAAATTTAGGCGTAAATGATTTAGCCGGTTTCAAGGAGTAAAATACGCCATCACCCGGCTGCCCCTGGCCGTTTGTTGCATTTCAAGCAGGTACCACCATGACGCTAGCCCAACACGACCTTTCCGCCGACCAGGATCCGGAAACCATCGACCATGAGACACGTGCGACCGACGATGATCATGAGGCACTGAGGGTGTGGTTGCGCCTGCTGACCTGCACCAACATCGTCGAGTCCCGCCTGCGCAATCAGTTGCGCACGGGCTTCGAGTCGACACTCCCCCGCTTCGACCTGATGGCCCAGCTGGACCGTAACCCGGATGGTCTGAAGATGCGCGAACTGTCTCGCCGGCTGATGGTGACCGGTGGCAACGTCACCGGCCTGACCGACAAGCTGGTCGAAGAAGGCCTCGTCGAGCGCCGCGACGACCCGCGCGATCGCCGCGCTTACTCCGTCCATCTGACCCCGGCCGGCAAGAAGGCTTTCCGCCAGATGGCGAAGTCACACGAAGGCTGGGTCGTCGAGCTGTTCAGCGGGCTCGACCACGCTGAAAAGACGCAACTCCTCGAATTGTTGAACCGCCTGAAGCGCCACCTCACATCGCTGGACAGCGGCACGCCCTGACCCCCGGTGTGGCGCGATGCAGGGCGGGCAGTGCGATTGCGCCAAGCTCACCCGGCCCGACCGTCCACCCGCGCGTAGAGCAGAAACGGCGTGTAGCGCCACAGGTAGAGCGCAAACGCCAGCGCCCAGGTCGTGGCAGCGAGGTGGATGCCACCGATCGCAGCCGCCGGAATGAAGGCCACGGTCAGCACCCGCGCGACAGCGGCCACTTGCACCAGGCCATAGGCAAACGCCTCCAGCCGTCCGGCGACCAGCATGCGCCCGGTGTGCCCAAGCGCCGTGCGGGTCATCATGCCGATGATCAGGCCGCCCGTGGCACCGATCGCCAGTGCATGAACCCCGGCTGACCGTGCCACCAGCCCCCACTGCGAAGCGGCAAGCAGCGCCAGACCGAGCGGAATCCACAGGTAGGAAGCGTGCAGGATCCACAGCAAGGGCGTATTGCGCGTTGCCCAGGGATTCCAGCCGCCCCAGCGCACCAGTTGCAGCAGCGCCGCGATCAGGGAGATGCCGCCCGCCCAGCCAGTCGCACCCGTTGCCCACAACATCAGCGCGAGCCCGGCAACCAGCGCCGCAACCAGATCAAAGCGCGCATTGCGCCACTGACGGATGCCACGCATCGAGTTGAAGGTGAACATCGGAATCACACGCCCGCCGATGACGATCTCAAGCACCACCACCAGCCCAAGCGCGATGTGAATCCCCATCAGCGGTTCGATGGCCACCGCGCCATTCACGGTAAGGTGAAACAGCAGATTGGCCGCACCGAGCAGCAGGGGCAGGACGCCGGGAAAATAATTGCGCCAGCTTCTGGCCTTGATCAGCACACGCAGCAGCAGCGCCGCTGCGACCGGCAGAAAAGCCACATCAACGACGGCCACCCACCAGCCGCTGCCGAAGGCCATTGCCAACCGGCCTGCAAGCCACAGCCCGGCGAGGCCGGCAAGCTGACCGCCTGCCGGGGTGTCGATGCCTGTCCAGTTGCGGCCGGCGGTGAACAGAAAGCCGACGATCACCGCTGCAGCGAACCCGAAGATCATCTCGTGTGCATGCCACCAGATACCGGGTATCGGCGTCGAGAGCACCCCCAGAAAAACGAGCACCCACAGCGGAATCGCGACCACGGCCAGCGTTGCCGCCAGCAGGTAGAAGGGGCGAAAGGCGAGTGCGAAAAGCGAGAAAGTGTCGGCGGGAATACGCCGGGTAGTCGGCTCTTCGAGGGGAATCAGGGCCATGATGATCTCTGCGGGAGTGGTGTCTTGATGCCCGATTACACCTCACCCCGGCGCGAACAAAAATGACCCCGGTCAATCGCCTGCCCGGCTCCCGCCCTGTTTTACGGTCTACTCCGCTTCGCTGCGGGTCCGCAGCAGGTGATTCACGAAAAAGCTCGAGACCACTTCATCGCGCTGATTGAGCGCCCGGTACGCCAGTCGCGCAATGCCCCGGTCCGGCTTGGAACGCGAGGGGCGCAACTCGACGACTTCGACCTCGGTGCGAATCGTGTCGCCGGGCCGCACCGGTGCCAGCCACCGCAGTTCGTCGATCCCGGGCGAACCCATGCTCGATTCGGCGAGGACCCCCTGCTGTATGAACATACGAAAGCACAGCGACACCACCTGAAAACCACTTGCGATCAATCCGCCATAGATGGAATCTGCAGCGACCCCGGCATCGAGGTGAAATGGCTGCGGGTCGTAGTGCAGGGCGAAACCGATGATCTCGGCCTCGGTAAGCGTGACGCCGCCACAGACAAAGCGGTCGCCCGGCGAGAGATCGTTGAGAAAACGCGATTCCATTCATCCACCCCCAGGACAGAAACAGTACGTGTCACAGCATCCGGATTGCAGTCCCCACATGCGGCTGCGCGGGCATCCGCTTCGGGCGGCGCCGGCCCACCCGCGCTTGCGATCATGGCCCGAGTCGCCTCGCCATGTACACTGCATCGCCGGGATAGCTGTCCAGCTTTGCCGACTCCTCTGCATCCGGCATGGCAACGCAAAACCCCTGACGCAACCAGAATGCCCTCGACGCCTGCACCGAAACCAGCGTGGATGACTTCAGTCTCGCATCCTGGGCAAAGCCGAGCGCCTTGCGCACCAGCGAGGGACCGACGCGGCGCCCGGCGGCCCGCGGCGAGACGGCCAGATCGTGCAGATAAAGGCAGTCCGCCACGGGCGCTACGCGGAACAAGCCCCCCAGCGAAGTCATCCGACCCTCCATCGAAGGGTAGCCCACCAGATATGCACAGACACCGTAGCCATCCTCGGCCACCCAGGCGGTCTCGGGTGCCGCTTCGAGACGCGCTGCAATCACCTCGACACCCTCGATGAAGCCGTCTCCGTAGGCTTCGGTCTGCACGGCCATGACTGCGGAGAGATCGCCCGAAACCATGTTCCGATAACGAATACCGTTCATCGGCCGCATCCGCCGGCGCCTCGCGTCACGCCCCTTGTCCCCGCATGCGATGTACAGCCGAAGCCACATTTCGCGCCCTGCAGATCACTCATCGATGAATTCTCCCCCTGCCCTTCCCGCTTCACCGGCTTCATTCCGGGCGGATGCTGGCGTATCCTCGAACATGCGAGCCTGTTCCAGGCCACATGCGCAAGGGATACGACAACAATGGGCAGACTGCTATTGATCATGGCGCTATGGTGTAGCGCTCTTCTGGGCAACGCAAGCCACGCGCAGGATCAGACGCTCTACGGCGGATGTGTGGATGCGAAGGGCCGCATGGTCGTCGCAGTCCCCGATCCGACCCTGCCGTCAGCCGTCAGCACGCGGATCGAGGGCGGACGACCGGTCATCCGCTACAACCATGCGGCCATTCCGCGCCTGGATGAACGCGGCCAGCTGTTTCTGTTCGCCCACGAATGCTCCCGCCTCAACCTCGGCCTGCCCGCCAGCGCGCAACGCACGCCCGCTGGCGCACGCAGGGCCGACTGCTGGGCTGCAAGCACGCTGCTGCGCTCGGGGCTGATCCAGCCTGAAGACCTCGGTCCGCTGCAGGACGCGCTCGATTTCAGCGCCGACGAGTGGTCCCGACTGCCGGGCCCGATCCGCCGCATCGACCTGCGCTCCTGCCCGCGCCACCTGTCGCCCTCCCTGCATGTGCCCGGCCCGGGCCAGGACGACTGGAATACCTGTACCCGTCGCTGTGCAGACGCCTCGCTGTCCTGTCAGGGTGGTGTCGCCGGTCGCAGCGATGCGGCTTGTGATGCGGCGTACTCGCGCTGTATCGCACAGTGCAATTCGAGCTTCCCGAGATAGGCACTTCCTCGACACGGCCTGACACCGTAATCTCAACTGGAGCAAGGCAATGAACGCCGTACCACCGAGCCCCTCGGGGCAAGTACCCCTGCTACCTGCAGTCGAAATCGAAACCGGCCCGAACCCGGTCACTACGGTCATCTGGCTCCACGGACTCGGTGCCGATGGACATGACTTCGAACCCGTCGTCGGCGCGCTCGACCTCCACGACCTGCCCGCCATCCGTTTCGTGTTTCCGCACGCGCCACCGCGACCGGTGACGATCAATGGCGGGTACGTGATGCGAGCCTGGTATGACATCGTGTCGGCGGACTTTTCTCAGCGCCGCGAAGACCCCAGGGGCGTGCACGAATCGGCGGCCCAGATCGAAGCGCTCATTGCGCGCGAGAACGCCCGTGGTGTCCCGGACAGCAACATTGTGCTCGCCGGATTTTCGCAAGGCGGCGCCATTGCGCTGCATGTCGGTCTGCGCCGCAAGTCACCGCTCGCCGGCATCATGGCCTTGTCCACCTACGTCCCCTTGGCCGATACGCTGGCCGACGAACTTGAGGAGGCCAGCCGGAGCACACCGGTGTTCATGGCCCATGGCCGCGACGACAACGTGATCCCCTGCGATTTCGGGCGCAAGTCCTGCGACCTGCTGCGCAGCCACCGTCTCGCAGTCGCGTGGCACGACTACCCTGCCGATCACACCGTAACCATGGACGAGTTGCAGGACATTCAGGCGTGGCTGCACACGCTTCCATTCGCTGGCATGGCTGCGCGCTGACGGTTTTCCCTGGGCTGTTCCAGGCTTGCGGAACAGCCACGGACGGATGCATGGGCGGTTTCCTTGCGAACCCGCTCAGCCATCCGTCCCCCCTTCCCGCTCATGTATGTCTCGCGATTGGCGCATTGACGACCACAGCCAGAACGTGCGGCGGAGGTTTTTTTCGGCATCGCCCGTAAGGTTTCGCCCCCGACTGTCGACCAATCAGTGCCCGGCCGATTTCAGCCAGGAAGCGCTGAGTTCCGGGGCCATTCAAATCCAATCGATACCGAGGAGACACCTATGTCCAACATGATCAACGGCGCCCGCATGGCAGCCATGGCCGCAGCCTTTGCCGCATCCTCCGTCGCATTTGCCGCCGACGCACCGGCAGGCTCAAGCGGTGCAGCGATTGCAGCGAACGACACTGTGCATTGCTACGGCATCAACGCATGCAAGGGCCAGGCAGACTGCAAGACAGCCCAGCACGATTGCAAGGGCATGAATTCGTGCAAGGGGCACGGGTTCAAGGGCATGAAGGCCGCAGAGTGCCTGGACGCCAAGGGCACGATTGGCGACATCAAGTAATGCCCGCCCGGGTGCCAGGGGGATGACACGCCCCCTGACACCCGACGCCATGCACGAACCCACAGGTGATCAGAAAATGAACACGCAGTCGCTGCCTGCCCTTGAGACAGACCGGCGCGTCCCCACGCTGGGTTTTGGGCTGGGCTTGCGCCCGGTGCATTACGCCGAATTCCTCAGCGCACCGCAGGCCGTCGACTGGCTGGAGATCATCTCCGAGAACTACATGGTGCAAGGCGGAAAGCCGCTTGCCATGCTCGACGCGATCCGTCGTGACTATCCGCTGGTGATGCATGGCGTATCGATGTCGATTGGCTCGACAGAGCCCTTGAACCGGCAATATCTGAGCGACCTGAAGGCGCTTGCCAGACGCATCGAGCCGGCATGGATTTCGGATCATCTGTGCTGGACAGGCGCGCACGGTGTGAACCTGCACGACCTCTACCCGCTCCCCTACACCGAAGAGGCGATCCGGCACGTCGTCACGCGTATCCGCCAGGTACAGGACATGCTCGAACGCAGAATGGTGATCGAGAACGTCTCCAGCTATCTCAGCTATGCAGACTCATCGATGAGCGAATGGGCGTTTCTCACCGCCATCGCCAACGAGGCAGACTGCCACCTCCTGCTCGACGTGAACAACATCTACGTCAGCAGCGTGAATCACGGTTTCGACCCCATGCAGTTCATCAACGGGGTGCCCGCCCACCGGGTGCAGCAGATCCATCTTGCCGGACATTCGAACGTCGACGGGTTCATCATCGACACCCATGACGCGGCGATCATCGATCCCGTTTTCGATCTCTATGCAGCCGCATGGCGACGATTCGGTGCGGTCAGCAGCATGATCGAACGCGACGACGACATTCCGCCGCTGCCAGACTTGCTGACGGAACTTTCGCACGTGCGCCGCATTGCGGCCTCATGCGCCCGCAGGCCGGACGCAAGCACGCCGGAGCCCGCACCATGTCCGACATGAGCCTTGCGGAAACCCAGGCCAGGCTGAAGGCCTACATTCTCGACACCAGCAAGGACACGGCGCCCGTGCTGCCCCTGCTCGATGGCAGTTTCGGCCTCGCGCGGGATGCAAGGCTGGCGGTCTATCATCGCGCCTATCGCGCACGGCTGCGCGATGCACTCGGAACGGTGTTCGAACGCACCTGGATGTATCTCGGCGACGACGAGTTCGGACGGGAGGCGGAGCGCTACATCGAGCGGACACCGTCGCTCAGCCCGAACCTGCGCGACTATGGTCACCGCTTTCCGGATGACCTGGCGGGCTCGATGCCGGCCGATCCGGAAGTGAGCGAACTGGCGCGAATGGACTGGCTGCTCCATGACGCTTTCGATGCGCCCGACCGCCCGCGCCTGCAGCCCGACGCGCTGACGCCGCTGACGCAACTCTCTGACACTGACTGGGAGCACGCGAAATTCATTTTCACGCCCGGCACCGCGCTTGCCACATTTGCGTGGAACACGATCGAGGTGTGGCATGCCCTCGACCAGCAGCGCACACCGCCGCCCGCCCGCGCCCTGCCACACGCATTGCCCTGTCTGTTCTGGCGCCATGACAAACAAAGCAGCTTCCGCTCGCTGTCTGCAGCCGAGCACTTCATGCTCGACATGCTGCTCGCGGGCAATGGCTATGCGATGAGTTGCAGCATGCTCGCCGAACGCCATCCGGATGCGGCCGGCTTCATTGGCCCCTGGTTGCAACGCTGGCTGAGCGAGGGACTGATCAGCGCTGTTGCCACAGGCGAAGCGGTGACAATGCCTCGGCGGATGACTGAGCGGTGACGAAATGAACAGCCGTGGCAGCGCACCGCTTCCCGAACCCCACACGCTGGTCACACATGCTCACGGCGCGATGCAATGGCTGAAACGCCATGCCCGCCTGCTGGCCGTGCTGAGCTTCACCGCCACGATCCTGCTCGTTGTGCACATCACCGGCATTCGCGAACACTTCGGGCTGGATGTCATCCGCGCGCAATTCGAGAGCCATCTGATAAGCGGCACGGCAACATTCGTGCTGCTGTTTGCGCTCGGCAACCTGATTCAGATTCCGGGCTGGATCTTTCTCGCTGCCGCGGTGCTGTCGCTTGGTCAGGTCTGGGGCGCCGCCGTTACCTATGTCGCAGCCGTCCTCTCCTGCACCCTCGTTTTCGTGCTCATCCGGTGCTTGGGCGGCAGCGCCCTGCGCAAGATCGACAACCGTCTCGCACGCAGCCTGCTGACGCGTCTCGATAAACAACCCATCCGCAGCCAGTTCCTGCTGCGCACCCTGTTCCAGACTGCACCTGCGCTGAACTACGCGCTGGCGCTGTCGGGCGTGGGACTGGGTCATTACGTGCTGGGACTGCTGGCGGGCTTGCCACTGCCAATCGTGCTCTACAGCGTCTTCTTCGACTACCTGGCAATGGCCCTCGACCTGATCTGAACCCGCGAGGCTGACCCTGCATCAGACCCTGAAGCGCGCGATCAGGTTACGCAGCTCGGCCGACATCCGCTCCAGGCGCTCGGCCTCGCTCGCGGCACTGGCCACCGCAGCGTCGTTCTGCCCGGCCATGTCGGCAATCCGCGCGACGTAGCCGCTGATGCTGCGCACCGAATCGGCCTGGGTACGCATCGCAGCCGTAATCAGGTCCACGCCCTCCGATGTCTTCGCCACCGACTCGCTCGCCGACGATAGCTGGCTCGAAACGGCTTGCAGGAATCCCTCGCTGGCAGCCAGAGACTCCTGCCCGCGCTGGATGGCACCGCTGACATCGTTGGACCGGCTGTTGATCGCCTGAGTCAGACGGTCGATCTCGCTCGCGGAGCTGGCCGACTTCTCCGCCAGCTTGCGTACCTCGTCGGCCACCACCGCAAATCCCCGGCCCTGCTCTCCGGCACGTGCGGCCTCGATTGCAGCGTTGAGCGCGAGCAGATTGGTCTGTTCGGCGATATCGCGAACCTGCCCCGTCATGCCGCGAATTTCGAGCGTGGTGCGCACGAACTCCGACACCGATGACGTAATCTGCTCCACCGCCGTGCGCACGATGCCGATCTCACCCTGCATCCGGGTGAGCCCCTTGTAACCCTCGTCGGTCTTGGTGCGTCCGTCGCGCGCAATCTGATCCACCTCGCCGGCGTTGCTCGCCACCTCGCCGATGCTGTCCGACATCGCGTTGGCCGAGCTCGCCGTTTCCTGGGTCAGGCGACTTTGCTCGGCCGATCCGCCGGCAACCTGACGCGTCGCCTCATTCATTGCGCCGGCCGTCCTGCTCAGGTTGTCGGCGCTCGATTTCAGCGTATTGATCACTTCGCCGAAGGACCCTGCCATGCGGTTGAAGCTGTCGGCGATATCCGCAAACTCATCCCGGCTGCCGACGTCGATCCGATAGGCAAGCTCGCCGTCAGCAAGGCGCCGTCCGCCTTCAAGCAGGTGCGCGGTCCCCTGTTGCAGGCTGAGATAGGAGCCCATCGACAGATATCCGGCAAGCGCGAGCCCGAGTGCAACAAGACCCAGATTGACCGAGCGTTGATCCGAGAGCGCGCCGGCCCGCTCCGCGAGGCGCTCCGTGAGCGCAGCGATAACGGTTTTCTCGAGATCCGCCGCAGCCTGACGGGGCGCATCGGTCTTGCTCAGTGCCTCTGCCACCGGGATGTTGATGTCGGCAACGTTGACGAGGCTCCCGTCGATCACACGTCGCATGCGGTCGAGCCCCGCCTGGATGTCGTCCAGGCCCTTGTCCAGCGCCGGCTTGAACGCGGGCGCCGCCTTGCCGATCTTCTCGGTGTTCTCGCGAATGCGGGCGAGCTGTGCAATGGCATCGGCGGTCAGGCGTTCCAGGCGCCCGATATCAGCAGCATCGATCATCTGAATGCTGGCAATGCTCGAGGCCTTGAGGCGGATCTGTCCAAGCGCGTCGAAGAGTTGCGGCAGACGGTTGACGAGGGTGTCGTAGAGGTAATTCGTATCGACCTCAGGGTCGAGCGGCAAGCCCGCATGATCAGCAATCAGGCGCGCCTGGGCGGCAAGTCGGTCACCGAAACGCTGGTGCAGTTCGCGGATCTCCGGCGTGGACGAAGCACCGATCACCGACTTGAAGACGTCCCACTCCTTTTCGAGCGCCAGCCACGCTTGCTCAAGATCCGGCCCTGCACCTTCGAGTCCGGTCTTGCGCGCAGCGGAAAGCGCGACGCCGATGCGCTCGCGCAAGGCAGCAGCATCCTTCTCCGAGGCAGACTCGCCGAGAGAGAACAGTGATGAGGCCAGCAGGTGCTGATCCAGCAGCTGGCTGGTCTCGCGCAGGGCAACGACGTGCTCCACGCCCGTTTGCTCCGCCACCGTCGTCCGCAGCCTTTCGCCAACTGACTGCAGGAACTGGAACATCAAGCCGGCAACGAGAATGCCCCCGGCAGCGCCGATGAGAATGAAGCGCGTCGCAAAGCGCAAACTGTTCATCATGCGCACGGCCGGCGCAAAGAGGAACTGCATAATCTGGTCTCCTGAGTGCTCTGTTATTTTTCGCGTAGTCTGCTAACGACCACGTGGGACGTAACTTTAACGTTAAAGCACTCAGCCGCGCGCCTGTGGAGATCCGCAGCGGGAGAACATCAGAAAAATGGCATCCCGTGCACTCACGACAGCTGCAACGACCCCGTCGAACACCGTCCGCGCATCGCAGCGCGAAGCGTTCGCACTCGCAGCCGCAGGCTGATCAGCCGTCAAATGCCGCAACCGGACCACGACATGCACAAACCGAGCGCCATTACTCCATTCTGATGTTTCAGCGATTTCGCATCCGTCCCGTGAACAAAAAAACGCGTCTGCACCGACCGGAAACCGGTCAGGGCAGACGCGAAACACAGCGGACAAGCGGGAGAGGGAGGGAGGCTTGCCCGCCGAAGGGGGTTGAAGCCGCTTAGACGGCCTTCGTCAGTTCGGGAATGACGCTGAACAGATCGCCCACCAGACCGTAGTCGGCCACCTGGAAGATCGGCGCTTCCGGATCCTTGTTGATCGCCACGATCACCTTGGAGTCCTTCATCCCAGCCAGGTGCTGGATCGCACCCGAGATGCCCACCGCGATATAGAGCTGCGGGGCGACGATCTTGCCGGTCTGGCCGACCTGGTAGTCGTTGGGCACGTAGCCGGCGTCGACCGCGGCACGGCTCGCGCCGAGGGCGGCACCGAGCTTGTCGGCCAGTGGCTCGAGCATGGCGTGGTAGTTCTCGCCGCTGCCCACACCGCGACCACCGGAGACGATCACCTTGGCCGCGCCCAGTTCCGGACGGGCGCTCTTGACGATCTCGCGGCTCACCAGCGTGGCCATGCCGAGGTCGGCCGGCGCGGTGACGGCTTCGATGGCGGCCGCACCGCCCTCGCCCGCCGCTTCAAACGCGGTGGTGCGCACGGTGATGAGCTTGATCGCGTCCGCACTCTTGACCGTGGCCAGCGCGTTGCCGGCGTAGATCGGGCGCACGAAGGTGTCGGCGTCTTCGATGGCGACGATGTCGCTGATCTGGGCCACGTCCAGCTGTGCTGCCACGCGCGGCAGCATGTTCTTGCCCGCGCTGCTGGCCGGAACCAGGATGTGGCTGTAACCCGAAGCCAGACCCTTCACCAGTTCGGCAACGTTCTCGGCGGTCTGCGCTTCGAGGTGAGCGGCATCGGCCACCAGCACCTTGGCCACACCGGCGATCTTCGCCGCGGCTTCGGCCGCTGCGCCGCAGGCACTGCCGGCGACCAGCACATGCACGTCGCTGCCGAGCGCTGCGGCGGCAGTGACGGTGTTGAGGGTGGCTGCCTTGATGGCCTGATTGTCGTGTTCGGCAATTACAAGAATGGACATGTCAGATCACCTTCGCTTCGTTCTTGAGTTTCTCGACCAGCTGGGCCACGTCGGCCACGCGCACACCGGCGCTGCGCTTGGGCGGCTCGGAGACCTTGAGCGTGGTCAGGCGCGGGGCGACGTCGACGCCGAGCGCGTCCGGCTTCACCGTCTCGAGCGGCTTCTTCTTCGCCTTCATGATGTTGGGCAGCGTGGCGTAGCGCGGTTCGTTCAGGCGCAGGTCGGTGGTCACCACCGCCGGCAGCGAGATCGCCAGGGTCTCCAGACCGCCGTCGATTTCACGCATCACGCTGGCCTTGCCGTCGGCCAGGGTCAGCTTGGAGGCGAAGGTCGCCTGCGGCCAGCCGTTGAGCGCGGCCAGCATCTGGCCGGTCTGGTTGGCGTCGTCGTCGATCGCCTGCTTGCCGCAGATCACCAGCGTCGGGCCTTCCTTGTCGCACACCGCCTTGAGCAGCTTGGCCACGGCCAGCGGCTGCAGCTCGACATCGGTCTCGACCAGAATGCCGCGGTCCGCCCCGATCGCCATCGCTGCGCGCAGCGTCTCCTGGCAGGCGGTCACGCCGCACGATACCGCCACCACCTCGGTGGCCACGCCCGCTTCCTTCAGACGCACCGCCTCTTCAACCGCGATCTCGTCGAACGGGTTCATGCTCATCTTGACGTTGGCGATGTCCACACCGCTGCCGTCCGCCTTGACGCGGACCTTCACGTTGTAATCAACAACGCGTTTGACCGGGACCAGAATCTTCATACTCAATCTCCATCGTTCTTGTTTGAACGGGTCTTCGCACAAAATGATCTGGCGCAGACAGGCAAAGCCCACTGCGCCAGCTCGACCGTTAAGCAATGACCAGCAAGACCGTTGCGGTCGCATTCAGATGACGCCGGCACTCCGCAAGCCGTCGATTTCGGCGCCACTCAGTCCAAGTGTTTCCTGCAGGATCTGCCCGGTATGCTCACCGAGTGCGGGCGGCGCCGAGCGGTACTCGACCGGCGTTGCCGAAAAGCGCATCGGATTTGCCACCAGCGAAACCGACCCGGCGACCGGGTGCGGCATGTCAACCTTGAGCCCACGCGCCTGCACCTGAGGATCTGCAAACACGTCCGCAAGGGTGTTGATCGGTCCGCAGGGTACCGCTTTTGCCTCCAGTGCCGCAATCCAGTCGGCCGTGCTGCGCTCGATGGTCAGGCGCTTGAGCGCTGGAATCAGGCTTGCGCGATTCTCGACACGCGCCCTGTTGGTCGCATACCGTGCATCTGCAGCAAGCTCGGGCTGACCGGCCTCGGCGCAGAAACGCGCAAACTGCCCGTCATTGCCGATGGCGAGAATCATGTAGCCATCCGCAGTCGGAAAATCCTGATAGGGCACGATGTTCGGATGCGCATTGCCGAGCCGCTTCGGATTGTTGCCGGTGGTCAGGTAATTCATCGCCTGATTGGCAAGGCAGGCCACCTGCACATCGAGCAGGGCCATGTCGATGAACTGACCTTCGCCGCTCCGCTCACGCCAGGCCAGCGCAGCCTGAATCGCGTTGGTGGCATACAGCCCGGTGAGGATGTCGGTCAGTGCCACACCGACCTTCATCGGACCGCCGCCCTCTTCGCCATCCGGATGCCCGGTGAGGCTCATCAGACCACCAAGGCCCTGGATCAGGAAATCGTAGCCCGCACGCGGCGCGTAAGGACCATCCTGACCGAAGCCGGTGATGGAGCAATACACCAGACGCGGATTGACCACCTTCAGTGATGCATAGTCCAGCCCGTACTGCGCCAGACCGCCAAGCTTGAAGTTCTCGATGACCACGTCGGACTCGGCCGCAAGCTTCTTCACCAGCGCCTGTCCCTCGGCACAGGTGATGTCGATGGTGATCGAGCGCTTGTTGCGGTTGGCGCACAGGTAGTAGGCCGCCACCGAGGTGTTCTCACCAGCCTCATCCTTGAGGTACGGCGGCCCCCAGCTACGGGTATCGTCACCCGCACCGGGGCGTTCGACCTTGATCACGTCTGCCCCCAGGTCTGCCAGCATCTGTCCGGCCCAGGGGCCGGCCAGAATGCGCGACAGATCGAGAACGCGAATGTGCGAGAGGGCGCCCATATCAGTTGCTGAACGCAGCGATGCCGGTGATGGCGCGGCCGAGGATCAGCGCATGCACGTCGTGCGTGCCTTCGTAGGTGTTCACCACTTCCAGGTTCACCAGGTGGCGGGCTACGCAGAACTCGTCCGAGATGCCGTTGCCGCCAAGCATGTCGCGCGCCATGCGGGCGATGTCCAGCGACTTGCCGCAGCTGTTGCGCTTGATGATCGAGGTGATCTCGACCGGTGCGTTGCCAGCGTCCTTCAGACGACCGACCTGCAGGCAGCTCTGCAGACCCAGCGTGATCTCGGTGAGCATGTCGGCGAGCTTCTTCTGCACCAGCTGGTTGGCTGCAAGCGGACGACCGAACTGATTGCGGTCCATCGTGTATTGACGCGCAGTTTCGTAGCAGGCTTCCGCCGCGCCGAGTGCGCCCCAGGCGATGCCGTAGCGCGCCGAGTTCAGGCAGGTGAAGGGGCCTTTGAGGCCGCGCACCGTCGGGAAGGCGTTTTCTTCCGGGCAGAACACTTCGTCCATGACGATCTCACCGGTGATCGAGGCGCGCAGGCCGACCTTGCCGTGGATCGCGGGTGCGGACAGCCCTTTCCAGCCCTTCTCCAGCACGAAGCCGCGGATCTGGCCTTCGTCGTCCTTGGCCCACACCACGAACACGTCCGCTATCGGGCTGTTGGTGATCCACATCTTGGAGCCCGACAGGCTATAGCCGCCGTCGACCTTGCGCGCACGGGTCACCATGCTGCCGGGGTCGGAGCCGTGGTTGGGCTCGGTCAGGCCGAAGCAGCCCACCCATTCGCCGGTGGCGAGCTTGGGCAGATACTTCTTCTTGGTGGCTTCGTTGCCGAATTCGTTGATCGGCACCATCACCAGCGAGCTCTGCACGCTCATCATCGAGCGGTAGCCGGAATCCACACGCTCGACTTCACGCGCAATCAGGCCGTAGCACACGTAGTTCATGCCGGCGCCACCGTACTCCTCCGGGATGGTCGGCCCGAGCAGGCCGAGTTCGCCCATCTCGTTGAAGATCTCGCGGTCGGTCTTCTCATGGCGGAAGGCTTCCTGCACACGCGGCAGCAGCTTTTCCTGGCAGTAGGCGCGCGCAGCATCGCGCACCAGACGTTCGGTTTCGGTCAGCTGGCCGTCCAGAAAGAAGGGGTCAGCCCAGTCGAACGCGGTTTTGCCTGCAGCCATGTGGATCTCCTTGAACGAATCTTGGTGGTTTGTTGGCGGCAGCATCGTCTGCCCCGCCCGGTGAATCGATACTAGGCTTCCCCGGCGCTGTCGGCAAACGACTATTTCGAAGTAAGCTGTGCGTTCTATTCACTCCGTAATTCCGACTCAGGTTCAATACGACACGCCGGAAAGAGACCGTCCATGCGCAGAAAAATCCCCAGCACCGCCGCCTTGCTAGCGTTTGACGCCTCGGCACGGCACGAAAGCTTTACCCTCGCGGCCGATGAACTGGCCCTGACGCAAAGTGCAGTCTGCCGTCAGATTGCGTCTCTGGAAGACTTCCTCGGCGTCAGCCTGTTTCGCCGCACGCGGCGCGGCGTGCGTCTGACCGAGGCCGGAGAGAGCTACAGCCGGCAGATTTCGGCCCGGCTCGACGCGGTCGAACGCGACACGCTGTCGGTGATGTCGCACCATGGACGCGGCGCCAAGCTGGAGCTTGCGGTGGTGCCGACCTTTGCCACACGCTGGCTGCTGCCGCGGCTGCCGGACTTCCTCGCCCGCCACCCCGACAGCACCGTCAACATGAGCACACGCACGCGCCCCTTCCTGTTCGACGAGACCGAGTTTGACGCCGCAATCTACTTTGGCGACGCCGGATGGCCGGGTACCGAGGCCCACTTTCTGATGCACGAGAATCCGGTGCCGGTGTGCAGCCCCAAGCTGAAGGGCGTGAAGCCGGTGATGAACGCGGCGGAAATCTCCACCCTCCCCCTGCTGCAGCAGACCACCCGCCCCTACGGCTGGCGGCACTGGTTCGAGTCGCTCGGCATGCGGGTCGAGCAGGACATGAGCGGACCGCGACTGGAACTGTTCTCGATGCTGGCGCAGGCCGCGATTCACCAGCTCGGCGTGGCGCTGATCCCGCCCTTCCTGATCCGGCAGGAGCTGGATGCTGGCGAGCTGATCATGCCCTGCCCGCACAGCGCGCGCAGCGAACGCGCCTATTATCTGATCGTGCCCGAGCGCAAGGCAGAGCGGGTGGCGCTCACCGAGTTCCGCCTGTGGCTGCAAGCCGAGACAGCGCGTTATAGTGAGCACGGCACACCGCCGCTGTGAGCCCGGCTCACACCTTGCGACCTACAAACCGGCCCGGAAACAGGACGATTACTTCCCGATGCACCTGGACCCGCTGCAGATCATCATTCTGAGCCTGAGCTGGATCGCCTATGGCGCTATCCACTCGCTGCTGGCCGCGCTTGGCTTCAAGGCCCTGGTGGCGCGTCACGCGCCCGCGCTGATGCCGTCCTACCGCATTCTGTTCAACCTGCTCGGCATCGTACTGCTGGTCCCGCCGCTATGGCTCACCTTCAGCTGGTCCGGCCCCCTGCTGTGGGCATGGACCGGTATCTACGCGTGGCTGGCCAACGCCCTCGCGCTGGCTGCGCTTGCCGGCTTCGCGGTCTCGAGCCGCTATTACGACATGGGCAGCTTCACCGGTCTCGCGCAATGGCGCAGCCGCGAACATGCCGTGGAGGATCTCGGCGGCTTTCGCCTCTCGCCGCTGCACCGCTACGTCCGCCATCCGTGGTACGCACTCGGACTTGTCATTCTCTGGACCCGCGACATGGACGAGGCGCGACTGCTGAGCACCGTGTTCATCTCGCTCTACCTCTGGATCGGATCGCTGTTCGAGGAACGAAAGCTTCGCGGCTTCCATGGCGAAGCCTATGTACGGTATCAGGCCAGGGTCCCCGGCCTGTTCCCGCTGCCGGGTCGCCGCCTGAGCGCGGGCGAAGCGCGCGAACTCGAAACGATAAGCCATCCTCAAACCCGCACACCATGACGAATAACCGCCACCACGAGTAAACCGCCATGACCGTCCGCAGCATCCTGAAAATGGGCGACCCACGCCTGCTCCAGCCCGCCGCCCCGGTGAAGGCCTTCGGCACGCGCGAGCTGAACACCCTGATTGCCGACATGTTCGACACCATGGCCGCGGCCGGTGGCGTCGGCCTCGCAGCGCCCCAGATCGGCGTCGGATTGCAGCTGGTGATTTTCGGTTTCGAGCGCAGCGCGCGCTACCCCGATGCACCGGCAGTTCCACCCACCATCCTGATCAATCCCGTGCTCACGCCGCTCGGCGCAGAAGAAGATGAGGACTGGGAGGGCTGCCTGTCGGTGCCGGGCCTGCGCGGCATCGTGCCGCGTTTTCGCCGCCTGCGCTATCAGGGCTTCGATGCCGACGGCACACCGATCGACCGCTGTGTGGACGGGTTTCATGCGCGGGTCGTCCAGCACGAGTGCGACCACCTGATCGGCACCCTGTACCCGATGCGGGTTCGTGATTTCAGCCGTTTTGGCTATACCGACGTACTGTTCCCGGCCCAGGGGGATGCGCCGGCAGCCGAATGAAGCTGTTTCCGCCGGACCACCGAGCCTGCGCTCAGCGCTGGACTGACAGCTCTCCGGCCGCGTCGCGCACGCTGTGATCCTGCCCGACAAACGGGAAAGCGAGGCCTGGCGCCCTTGAGCGCAGCAGATCAGCCAGCGCCGCGCCCGAGCCGCAGGCCATGGTCCAGCCCAGCGTGCCGTGCCCTGTGTTGAGCCAGAGATTGGGCAGCGCCGTGCGCCCGATCAGCGGCACACTGGACGGTGTGACCGGACGCAGCCCGCACCACAGTTCCGGTTCGCTGGTCTCGCGCAGATCAGGGAAAAGACTGCGGGTGCGCGCGAGCAAGGCATTGCTTCGTGCAGGATTGAGCGACAGGTCGTAGCCGTTGAATTCCGCTGTACCCGCGACCCGCAGGCGATTGCCCAGACGGGAGAACACGAGTTTGTGGCCGTCGTCGGTGAGACTGACGGTGGGTGCGACGGAATCGGGCGCCAGGGCCAGCGTTGCTGAATAGCCCTTGGCGGGATACACCGGAATACGCAGTCCGAGCGGGCGCAGCAAGAGCGGGCTGTAGCTCCCCAGCGCGACCACACAGGCGTCGGCCTCGATGCGCCCGCCCGTGTCGGTGAGCACCGCGGTTACGCGTTCGTCTTTACGCTCAAGCGCCCGGACCCCGTCGCCGAGCATGAAACGCACACCGATCCGCCGGCAATGCGCTGCGAGTTGCCGGGTAAAGACATGGGCATCGCCCGACTCGTCCTCACGGGTGTAATCGCCACCAACGAGCGCGGACGCACTTGAAGCCAGCGCCGGTTCGAGCGCAATGCATTCGTCCACGCTGAGCAGTTTTCGGTCGCAACCGAACTCACGCATGATGCCAGCCGCATGTACCGCCGCCCGATACTCCGCAGGATCGGTATAGAAATGCAGAATCCCGCGCTCCAGATGGTCGTAGTGCAGCCCGCCTTCACCCGCAAGTTCGCGCCGCAGGCTGCCGAGGCACTGGCGGCTGTACGAGGCCAGATTCAGAATGTGGCGGATGTTCTGCCGCGTGCGCCCCGGCAGGCACTCGCGCAGGAAACGCAGCGTCCAGCCAAGCAAGGCCGGATCGGCACGCAGACGAAAGAGCAAGGGGGCATCTTCGCGGCCGAGCCAGGACAGGGCTTTCAGCGGCGTAGACGGGTTCGCCCACGGTTCGGCGTGGGACACCGCAATCTGGCCGCCGTTGGCGAAGCTCGTTTCCAGCCCGGTATCCGGCTGGCGGTCGATCACCGTCACCTCGAAACCGGCTCGCGCCAGATACCAGGCCGACGCCACGCCGACCACACCGGCCCCCAGCACCGCAACTCTCATCATGCATCTCCGCTTGTTGTGGGCGCCTTGCCTGCAGTCCCTGCCGAAACCCCGACTCAGGCGCTACTCTGACTGCTCTCCGGCATCGCATCGGCCTCGATCTTTGCCATGGCCTGTGCCGCCCGCTGCAAGGCCGGCAGCAGCTTGAGCACCTTGTCGTGGCTCAGCCGCATCACCGGCGCCTGGATCGCGATCCCCGTGTTCGAGCGCCCGTTCGGGTTCGGCACCAGCACCGCCAGACAGAACAGCCCCGGCAGGAACTCTTCGTCGTCAAACGCGTACCCGTCCCGGCTCACCCGCTCCACCTCCGCGTCGAGCGCCTCGAACGTGGTCAGCGTGCGTGCGGTGTATTTCTCCAGCGGCGTGTGTTCGAGCAGGCGTTTGCGCTGGCTCGGGCTCATCTGCCCCAGAAACAGCTTCCCGCTGGCCGAACAGTGCGCCGGCACCCTCGAGCCCGGGTGCAGGTAAAAGCGCAGCGGCGCCGGCGTCTCCACCCGGTCCAGGTACAGCACCTCGCTGCCCGACAGCGCGGTGAGGTTGCAGCTCTCGCCCACTTCATCGACCAGCTGGCGCAGCACCGCGCGCCGCGCACCATGCACCGTGTTGTTCAGCAGCAGCTGCTCGGCCATGCGCCGCAGCCGCATCCCCGTACTGTAGTGACGCCCGTCGCCGTCCCGTTGCAGCATCCCCGCGCTCTCGAGCTGCTGCAGCATCCGGTGCAGCGTCGGCTTCGGGAGACCCGTCTCTTCCACCAGCGATTGCAGCGAGAAGAACTGGTTCTTCTGCGCGATCACTTCGAGCAGCGCAAACAGGCGCAGCGTCGGCGTATCCCCGTCGATGCGGGCGATCTCCGGCTGCGTGGCGCTCTGATGCGAGGTGTGTGTGGTGTCGTTCATGGCCGTTCCATCATAGTTCAGTTTCTTTTTCCGATACAAGTCGTATCGTTTTTTGAAATTTTTCGTTGACTCCCATCTCTCGCCAGCCTAAAGTTCGTCTCAATCTCACTTATCGGAACTCTTCGTACCGGTTTCGATATAAAACCTTCCCTAACAGGAGACAGCGCATCATGAGCGATCAGAACAGCCAAGCCAACCGGTCCGTGCCCGTCGGTCCCACCCGCATGACCCCTTCCGAGGCCTTCGTCGAGACCCTGGTCTCGAACGGCGTGACCGACATGTTCGGCATCATGGGCTCGGCCTTCATGGATGCGATGGATATCTTCGCGCCGGCCGGCATCCGCCTGATCCCGGTGGTGCATGAGCAGGGCGCCGGCCACATGGCCGATGGCTTCTCCCGCGTCTCGGGTCGCCACGGCGTGGTGATCGGCCAGAACGGCCCCGGCATCTCCAACTGCGTGACCGCGATCGGCGCCGCCTTCTGGGCCCACAGCCCGGTGGTGATCGTGACCCCGGAGACGGGCACCATGGGCATGGGGCTGGGTGGTTTCCAGGAGTGCAACCAGCTGCCGATGTTCCAGGAGTTCACCAAGTACCAGGGCCACGTGACCCACCCGGCCCGCATGGCCGAGTACACCGGCCGCTGTTTCGATCGCGCCATGAGCGAGATGGGCCCGACCCAGCTGAACATTCCGCGTGACTATTTCTACGGTGACATTACCTGCGAGATTCCCAAGCCCGCCCGTCTGGACCGGGGCGCCGGTGGCGAGCAGTCGCTCGACGAGGCCGCAGCGCTGCTGGCCACGGCCAAGTTCCCGGTGATCATCTCCGGCGGTGGCGTGGTGATGGCCGATGCGGTCGAGGAGTGCAAGGCCCTGGCCGAGCGCCTGGGCGCACCGGTGGTCAATAGCTACCTGCACAACGATTCCTTCCCCGCGAGCCATCCGCTGTGGTGCGGCCCGCTGGGCTACCAGGGTTCGAAGGCGGCGATGAAGCTGATGGCGCAGGCCGACGTGGTGGTGGCGCTGGGTTCGCGTCTGGGCCCCTTCGGTACCCTGCCCCAGCACGGCATGGACTACTGGCCCAAGAACGCAAAGATCATCCAGATCGACGCCGACAACAAGATGCTCGGCCTGGTGAAGAAGATCTCGGTCGGGATCTGCGGCGATGCGAAGGCGGCCGCCGTGGCGCTGACCCGTCGTCTGGAAGGCAAGACCCTGGCGTGCGATGCCGACAAGGCTGCCCGCGCGCAGAAGATCGCCGACGAGAAGGCGGCGTGGGAGAAGGAGCTCGACGAGTGGACGCACGAGAAGGATGCCTTCAGCCTCGACATGATCGAGGAGAACGCGAAGGAGAAGACCTTCCAGGGTGGCGACTATCTGCATCCGCGTCAGGTGCTGCGTGAGCTCGAGAAGGCGATGCCCGAGGACGTGATGGTGTCGACCGACATCGGCAACATCAACTCGGTGGCCAACAGCTACCTGCGCTTCGAGAAGCCGCGCTCCTTCTTCGCGGCGATGAGCTTCGGCAACTGCGGTTACGCCTTCCCCACCATCATCGGTGCCAAGGTCGCCGCGCCCCATCGTCCGGCCGTGTCCTACGCCGGCGACGGTGCCTGGGGCATGAGCCTGATGGAGACCATGACCTGCGTGCGTCACAACATCCCGGTCACCGCGGTGGTGTTCCACAACCGTCAGTGGGGTGCGGAGAAGAAGAACCAGGTCGATTTCTACAACCGCCGCTTCGTCGCCGGTGAGCTCGACAACCAGTCCTTCGCCGAGATCGCCCGCGCCATGGGCGCCGAGGGCATCACCGTCGACAAAATCGAGGATGTCGGCCCGGCGCTGAAGAAGGCCATCGACATGCAGATGAACGAAGGCAAGACCACCATCATCGAGATCATGTGTACCCGTGAGCTCGGCGACCCCTTCCGCCGCGATGCACTGTCCAAGCCGGTTCGTCACCTCGACAAGTACAAGGACTACGTCTGACCTGCTGAGCAAATGCAGAGGCGATTGCTGACCCCTCAGGCAATTGTCTCCGTTGCTGCACCCTGTCTGCACCGCTCAATCCAGACCCATCCCTCCTTGGATTGAGTTTTTCGCCGGAAGTCCTGGTCCCCCTTAACCAGGGTTTCCGGCGCATTTTTTTCTGCACCTCCCACAGCCGGACTTCGTGAGGAACGAGACTGATGAAAGCGCTCAACCGAATCATTGAGCAGGCGCAAAGCGCGCCCGCGCGGATTGCATTGTCCGAAGGTGACGACGCCCGCGTACTCGAGGCTGCCGTACGTGCAACCCGAGAAGGCATTGCCCGGATCATTCTGGTCGGGGATCGCAACCGCAGCACCGCATTGGCAGCCGAGCATGGACTGCCGCTAGACGGCATCGAGTTTCACGACCCGGCCGACGCCCCCAACCAGGCCGCGCTCGCCCGCACCCTGTTCGAGTTGCGCAGCAAGAAAGGCATGACCGCCGAGCAGGCAGAGACTGCTGCACGCGATCCGCTGGTCTGCGCCAACCTGCTGGTACGCACCGGCTACGCCGACGGCACCGTATCGGGCGCAGTCCGCACCACCGCGGATGTCGTGCGCAATGCGATCCAGGTGATCGGTGTGAACCCGTCATTCAAGCTCGTATCCAGCTTTTTCCTGATGATGCTGTGCGAGCCCTTTCATACGCTCAAGGGCGGACTGATCTTCTCCGACTGCGGTCTGGTCGTCGATCCGAACGCAACCGAACTGTCCGAGATCGCCATGGCCGCTGCGGACAGCGCACGCAACCTGCTGATGGAAGAACCGCGCGTTGCAATGCTGTCCTTCTCCACCAGCGGCAGCGCCCGCCACGCCGCGGTAGACAAGGTGGTCGAGGCGTCGCGCCTGGTGAAGACACAGCGGCCCGGGCTGGCCATCGACGAAGATGTGCAGCTCGATGCCGCCATCGTCGCCGAGATCGCCAACCGCAAGCTGCCGGCATCCCAGGTCAAGGGCAAGGCCAACGTCCTGATCTTCCCCAACCTCGAAGCCGGCAACATCGGTTACAAGCTGGCCGAGCGCGTAGGGGGTGCGGTCGCCATCGGCCCTCTGCTGCAAGGCCTGGCCAAACCCGCCAACGACCTCTCGCGCGGCTGCAGCGCCGAAGACGTCTTTCACGTCATCGCAGTCACCGTGGTGCAGGCACTGACAGCAAAATCGGCGGCTGCCGCATAAGGCGTCGGCACCGAACGCCCGCACCGGCCCCATCCGGACCGCGCCGGGCGTCTGACCTAACTGGGCGGACAAACAATGAGTATCGAACACCTCACCGCACTCATGTTTGTGATTGCGATCGCGACATATATCCAGACCGTGACCGGTTTCGGTCTCGGCATGATCGTGATGGGCGCGACGAGTGGATTCGAGCTGGCGCCGGTTCCGGTCGTCGCCGCGGTCGTCAGCCTGATCACCCTGGTCAACAGTGCCGTGGCGCTGCCAGGGCGCATGCACCTTGTCGACTGGCGGGCGGCAGGAGCGGTGCTGCTCGGCGTCATCCCGTCAATCGTGGCCGGCGTGCTGTTGCTCAACTACCTGAACAGCGCCGCATCAATCATTCTGAAACTCCTGCTCGGCGCGGTCATTACCTACAGCGGCGTGGTGTTCGCCCTGCGCCCGACGCAGCACGCGGAACGCTCGCCCGACCGCGGCTTCTTCGTCTGTGGACTGTTCTCCGGCCTGTTCGGCGGTCTCTTCGGCATGGCCGGCCCCCCCGCGATCTTCCACTTCTATCGCCAGCCGATGGATCTGGCTGTCGTGCGCCACATGCTGCTGCTGGTGTTCGCCTTCACGTCGGCGACACGCACGGTCTATCTCGGGATCAACGGCGAACTTACACGCGAGATCTGGATCCTGGCCGCAATCGCCGCCCTGCTCGTCGCACTCGCCACTGCGGCCGGCAGGCACTACCCGCCCCCGCTGGCACAGGTCACGATGCGGCGCATTGCCTTCGGCATCCTGATCCTGATCGGTGCAGGCCTGGTGGTGTCGGCACTCTCGGAACTGGCATTCTGAATCGATCCGTGCCGGGGTCCGGGGTATCAGCTTTCCGGAAAGAGGATGGCACCCATCTCGGTGGCAGCAGACCTCAGTTGGGGCACGTTCTCGAACAGATTGTCGAGCGACAGGCGTGCAGTCGGCGCATGACAGGCAATCGCTGCAACCACCTTGCCGTCGGGTCCGTGAACCGGAACCGATACGGCAATCATGCCGCGCACGAACTCCTCGTTGTCGACCCCGACGCCGCGCTTCATGTTCTTCGCCAGCTCGGCCTCCAGCTCCTGGCGGTCGATGATCGTGTGCGGTGAATGCCGGGCGAGCACCTGGCGCGACAGGATGCTCTGGCGCTCGAGCAGTGTCATGGACGCAAGAAAGAGCTTTCCGCTGGCCGTGCAGTGCATCGGGACCCAGGTGCCGAGGGGAAGGTGCATGCGCAGCGGCTCACTCGTTTCTACACGTTCGACATAGAGCACCCGGCCTGCGTCCGGCACCGTCAGGTTGCAGGTTTCTCCAAGCCTGTTGACCAGGTTGCGCAGCACCGCCCTGCATGCCCGCCGCATGTTGGTTCCGCGCAAGGTCTTCAGCGCCAGCGTGTTGGCACGGGGCCCGGTAACGAAGCCTCTCTCGGCGGGCATGTGCAGCACGTAACCGTGCTTCTCCATCGACTGCAGCAAGCGCATCAGCGTGCTCTTGGGTACGCGCATCAGGCCCGCAAGTTGCGCCAGCGTGAGCGGTTGCGTCGATTCGGTGAGGAGTTCCAGAACGGTGAGTGGCCGCAGTCTTCGCACATCCTCATTGGCACCGTCGAGCTCGGACAGTGTTTCATCGAATTCGTCCGGATCAGGCAATGCTGCAGTGCGATTCTGGTCCGCATGAACGCGATTCTGTTTCATTTTCTGTCTCCATTGCAGATTAGCCTTGGTTTTTCTTATACCTCGATCAATAGTCACTATACAGCTTTTATGAAACGCAGCGTTTCACTTTCAAAAACAGGCTTCGACACCTAGAGTTGAAACCCTCTATGTCGAACGGAGCAATCAGGAGACACCGTTCATGGCCCACGAAGTGGATTACATCGTTGTTGGCGCAGGCTCGGCGGGTTGCGTGCTCGCCAACCGCCTGAGCGAGGATTCGAGGAGCAAGGTTCTGCTGCTCGAAGCGGGCGGCCCCGACAACAACCCCTGGATTCACATCCCGGTCGGTTACTTCAAGACCATGCATGACCCGCGCTATGACTGGTGCTACCGCACCGAGGCCGACGAAGGTCTCGCCGGGCGCCAGTTGCAATGGCCGCGCGGCAAGGTACTGGGCGGCTCCAGCTCACTGAACGGTCTGCTCTATGTGCGCGGCCAGCACGAGGATTACGATCGCTGGGAAGCGCTGGGCAACAAGGGCTGGAGTTTCAAGGACGTCCTGCCCTACTTCCGGAAATCCGAAGACCAGGAACGTGGCGCAAGCGAATACCACGGCGTCGGCGGCCCGCTCAAGGTATCCGACCTTCGCCTGCGGCGTCCGATTGCCGACCACTTCATTGCCGCCGCCCAGGATATCGGCATCCCCCTGAACGACGACTACAACGGCGCCAGTCAGGAAGGCGTAGGCTACTTCCAGCAGACCGCACACAAGGGCTTCCGCTGGAGCACGGCAAAGGGCTTTTTGCGCCCTGCACGCAAGCGCCCGAACCTGATCGTCGAAACCCACGCCCAGACCACCCGTATCCTGTTCGAGGGCAAGCGCGCTGCAGGCATCGAATACATGCAGGGCGGAAAACTGTGCACGGCACGCGCACGTGCTGAAGTCATTCTCGCCGCAGGCGCGATCGGCTCGCCGCAGATCCTGCAGAACTCGGGCGTAGGCCCAGCCGACGTGCTGAACAAGGCCGGCGTAGCCCTCCATCACGAACTGCCCGGCGTAGGCCGCAACCTGCAGGACCACCTCCAGGTACGCCTCGTACTCAAGACGCGTGAGCGCACCCTCAACGATGAAGTGAACAGCCCCATCCACAAGCTGTGGATCGGCATGCAGTACATGATGTCGCGCACCGGCCCGCTGACGCTGGCCGCCAGCCAGGTCACCATTTTCACCCGCTCCGGCCCCGAGGCAGAGCGCCCCGACATCCAGTTTCACATGCAGCCGCTCAGCGCCGACAAGCCCGGTGAAGGCGCGCATCCGTTCTCGGCCTTTACCGCGTCGGTGTGCCAGCTGCGTCCTTTCAGCCGCGGCCACATCGAGATCAGGTCCAACGATCCGCTCGAGTACCCGGCGATCCATCCCAACTACCTGTCGGACGAACGCGACCACCCGGTCGTGATCGGCGGCATCAAGGTTGCCCGCCGTATCGCACAGGCCCCCTCGCTCAAGCCGCACATCATTTCCGAATTCGTCCCCGGCGAGCAGTTCCAGACCGATGCCGAACTGCTCGATGCGGCCCGACGCTACAGCCAGTCCATCTACCACCCTGCAGGCACCTGCAAGATGGGGCACGACCCCCTCGCCGTTGTCGATGACCGCCTGAAGGTGCACGGCCTCGACGGACTGCGCGTGGTCGATGCCTCGATCATGCCCGAGCTCGTATCGGGCAACACCAACGCCCCGACGATCATGATTGCCGAGAAAGCGGCCGACATGATCAAGGCAGACAGACGCTGAACCAGCGTAGTAGCAGCCTCACCACTTTTACAAGGGCAATGAAGCCCGAAATGCCACCCAGAGGAGACACTCAAATGGCCAATCAGACACCTCTTGATCGTCGCGGATTCCTGCGCATCGCAGGTCGTTACGGATTGACGTCAACCGTGCTTGCCGCAACCGGCATCGTTGGCCCGCTCACCCTTGAAGGCGTTGCGCAGGCCGCCGCCGCCACGGCTGACGCTCGCAACGCGAGCACCCCGCTGATGACGCTCAAGTTCGGCGCTTCGGGCTTTAACGAAGAAAACCTGAAGATCCAGGAATCGGGTCAGCTGTGGTTCGCGCAGGAACTTGAGAAACGCAGCAACGGCGCGCTCAAGATCGACTTCATCGGCAGCAACGCCATCTGCAACCAGCTCGACTGCGTCAAGAAGGCCCAGCAGGGCATCATCGACCTGTTCTCGGCCAGCACGCAGAACTCGGCTGGCGCGGCACCGTATTACAACGTGCTCGACTTCGCGTACATGTTCCCGTCGCGCGCCGCACAGCACTACTTCCTCTATCACCCGAAGAGCGAAAAGCTGTTCCGCGAGCCGATGCGCAAGCGTCACAACATCCAGTTCCTTTACAGCCACTGCGAACTGCGCGGCATCATGCTCGGCAAGAAATTCGCCGACGCACCGCTGATCACCAGCGTGGAGCAGCTCGCCGGCACCAAGAACCGCGTCACCGGCACCCAGCTCGGGCGCATCGCGATGCAGCTGATGAACCTCAACCCGGTACCGATCTCCTGGGAAGAAACCCTCGACGGCCTCAAGCAAGGCCTGATCGATGGCGCAGAAACCTGGATGGGTGCAGCCGCCTACGCCAACATGGCGCCCGTGCTGTCGCAGGCGGTGGATCTGAAGTTCTTCTGCGGCACGGAACACACCGCAATGAACAACAAGACCTTCGAAAAGCTGCCGTCAAACCTGCAGGACGTGGTGATGGAAACCTCGTTCGCCGCCCAGCAATACACCCAGCGCGAGCAGGAAAAGGCACTGATCGACGTCGTTGGTGCAGTCCCCAACCCCGGCCCGGACACCGTGTTCGGCAAGAACAAGGTGCGTGTGGCCACGCTCTCCGATGCGGAAATTCTCAAGGCCGAAAAGATGTGCTCCCCCGAGTACAACCCCAAGCCGTGGGAAGAGTGGCGCGAGCGTCTGTCCAAGATGTCGGGTGGCCAGGATGTTTACAAGGAAATCTTCGACATCGCGCGCGAGATCCCGAAGAACACCGCGGTAGCCGACGTAAAGGCACGCCGCTGGTGGCAGAACGCCTGATTGGCACAAGCCTTCAACTAGCACACGGCCGACTCCGCTCCGCGCGGGGTCGGCGCCCACCGTCATGTTTTTGGAGACATCCCCATGTCGTACCTGATGGCGCTACTTCGGTGGCTGGACCGCAACGCCGAACGCACACTCATCCTCATCGCATACTCCAGCATGGCCCTGATCATCGTGTATGCGGTCTTCGAACGCTATGTCTTCAGCACCCAGATTCCCTGGAGCACGTCGATCCCGATCTACCTGTTCCTGTGGGTGGCGTGGGTTGGATGTGCCTATAACGTCAAGAAACGCACACATCTGGTTTTCAACGACTTTCGCCTGCGCATGCCCTACGGAATGCAGTTCGCCATGATGTGGCTCGACACCATCCTGTGGATCGGTTTCGGCTCCATCGTTGCCTGGTTCACCATCGAACAGACTCAGCTCGCCTATGACAACTTTTCGATCGTGCAGGGCACGGACAACGTCATGCAATGGTGGTTCTACCTCGCCACGCCCGTCGGCTGGGGAATCCTGATGATTCGGGCGCTGCAGAATCTCATGCAGGACATCGGCCGCTTTCGCCGCCGCGAACCCTTCCTGGTCGACATCCAGACCGTCGGCGGAGACTGAGGAGCAAGCATGGACAACTCAATACTTATCACGCTCGTATCGCTTGGCGTTATCGGCCTGTTCCTGGTCGGCGTGCCGATCTTTCTCGTCATCGCGCTCTGGGTAACCGGTGTCTCGCTGGTAATCGATTTCACGCTGGCCAACATCGGCGTCACGCTGTTCGAAGGGCTCAACTTCTTCGGCCTGCTGTCACTGCCACTCTTCATCCTCACCGGTGACCTGATTGCTGCCGCCGGCATCGCCACCCGCCTGGCCAACTTTGCACATGCCTGCCTGAGCTGGATGCGCGGCGGCCTGGGGCTGGCGACGATCGGCTCCTGCGGGCTGTTTGCGGCCATCTCGGGCTCGAACTCGGCCACCACGGCGACCATCGGCGGCATCATGCATCCGCTGCTCAAGGCCGACGGCTACGACAGCCGGTTTGCCGCAGCAACTGCAGCAGCAGGCGGCACGGTCGGGATCATCATTCCGCCGTCGATCATCTTCATCGTGTATGGCTTCCTGATGAACCTGTCGATCTCCGACCTGTTCGTCGCCGGCATCCTGCCCGGCATGCTGATGGTGATCGCGATGCAGGCGGTGTGCTGGTGGATGTGTCGCAAGCACGGCTGGGGCTCGGTTACGCCGCTCGACATGAAGCGCGTGTTCCGCACGGCACGGCAGGCTTACCTCGGCTTCTTCGCGATCTTCATCGTCATCTTCGGCATCTACTCGGGCATCTTCTCGCCGACCGAAGCGGCCGCGATCACCGTGGGCTTCTGCCTCGTTGCCGGTCTGCTGCTGACGCGTGAGATCAAGTGGAAAGCACTGCCCGACATCCTGCTGCGCTCAGGCCAGCTGACGGGCATGCTGGCACCCATGATCGCAGTATCGATCGTGATGCAGCAGGTGTTCGCACTGCTCGGTGCGGCAGAGACGGTCGCTGCCTTCGTGGCCTGGTTCGGCAACGGTGAAACCGTCGTGCTGCTGGTGTGCATGGGCATCGTGCTCGCTGCGGGCTGCATTCTCGAGAGCCTGCCCGTCACGGTGATCTTTGCCCCGATCCTGGCCCCGATCGCGGTTGCAACCGGTGTCGATCCGGTTCACTTCTCGGTGATCTTCCTTGTCGGTGCCGCCATCGGCTTCATCACGCCACCTTTCGGACTGAACCTGTTCGTTGCCAGTGGCGTCACCGGCATTCCGTACTCGCAACTCGTACGATTCGCCGTGATGTACATGACCGGACTGGTGATCTCCTGGCTGCTGATCGCCTTCGTCCCGTGGCTGTCGCTGGGGCTGATCCCGACGCCGGGCTGAGCTCACTCGGCAGGTCAATGAAAAATGCGGTCACAGAGAACACTGTGGCCGCATTTTTTCGGGCTCCGGGTCTATGCAGCCGGCAGCAGGACCAGTTTGCCGACGGACTTCTTGTCCATGAAATCCTGTTGCGCGCGCACGATGTCTGCAAGCGGATAGGTTCGGGAAACGAGCGGACGGATCTCGCCCCGCTCGATGTAGCCGTCCAGGTTTTCGAACACTTCACGCGGCTGCGAGGTGCAGTCAAAGAAGCTCAGGTGATTGAGATACAGCGTGTGCACGTCGAGCACAAGCAGCGGACCACCGATCGCACCTGCCACGGCTTACCGGCCACCCCGACGCAGAAGATCCGGCAATTCGGGCCATTGCTCACCGGCGACCAGGTCGATGACGACCATCAAGGCTGTCGCGTCCGAGCGTATCGAGCAGGCTGACACCTCGCTCGATCACACGATCCGCCCCCATCTGTTCAACTTCTGCGCGCTTTGCGGCGGCGGTCGAGGCTGGGCTTGCCGTAACGCTGCTGCCGGCATCACTCATGCAATCTGCAAGCATGCGCCCGCTGCCAGGCACATTCATGCAAAGCACGGCGGCACTCAGGATGAACATGAACTGCTCACCACCTGTCGACAAGGCGATCCACGAACGCCTTGGCGACTGCATGCGCAGGGCCGGCTCGCAGCTCAGACCTCGGATTCACTGAGCGGATTCACTGAGCAAAGGCCGCCCGGTCGCATCCTGGCGCTGCAGAGCACTTCACCTCGCTCGGGATGAATGACGCGCGCGGACTCCGCCCGCCATCCGCAGGTACCCGTCTGGCTTTCGCGATCTGTTCCGCGCTTCATTGCGGCCGTGCGGCGCCGTGCGCATATTGCATCCTGGCCCAGGATGCCGGCGAAAGCTGACTGAAACCTGAATGGCATGAATGAGACTGGCTCTGATTCTGGTGTGCCGGATCCATTTTGCGTTTCAGTTTCGACGCATCGACGCAATCGATCTTGGTGCCGCTTATCAGATCATCAATAGTCTCTATTCCTGTATGTGGAACGTCGCGTTTCATTTAAAATGCCGCGAAAATGAAACACGCACCTGCGGTAAATTGATCGCGCCGCGTTCGCTCAGGGAAAACAAAACACAGACCTGAATGTTGGCCAAAGCATTCCCGGAGACAAGAAATGAAACAATCACCCAAGAACGATCCAAAGGAAGTCAGGCGCGTCGTCAGCGCCAGTCTCATCGGCGCCACCATCGAGTGGTACGACTTCTTCCTCTACGGTGTCGTCGCAGGCATCGTATTCAACAAACTCTATTTCCCCTCCAGCGACCCGCTGGTCTCCACCATGCTGGCCTACGGTACCTTTGCCGTCGGCTTCCTGAGCCGTCCGCTTGGCGGGGTGATCTTCGGCCATTTTGGCGACAAGCTTGGACGCAAGAGCATGCTGGTCATGACCCTGATGATCATGGGCGTCGCCACGGTACTGATCGGCCTCGTCCCGACCTACGATCAGATCGGCATCTGGGCGCCCATCCTGCTGCTCATCCTGCGCATCGCACAAGGCATCGGCCTCGGCGGCGAATGGGGCGGTGCGGTACTGATGGCCTTCGAGTATGCACCCAAGGAAAAACGTGGCTTCTACGCCAGCATCCCGCAGATTGGTCTGGCGCTGGGGCTGTGCCTTGCCTCGGGCGTGGTGGCCGGACTGTCCTCGATGCTCAGCGATGAGCAGTTCCTCTCCTGGGGGTGGCGAATCGCCTTCATCCTCTCCTTCCTGCTCGTCGCCGTGGGCATGTACATCCGTCTGAACGTGATGGAGACACCGGAATTTGCCGAAGCGAAGGCTTCCGGCGAAGAGATCAAACTGCCGATCAAGGAGGTCATCACAAAATACCCTGGCAATGTGCTGGCCGGCATGGGGGCACGTTATATCGACGGGGTGTTCTTCAACATCTTCGGCGTGTTCTCGATTGCCTACCTCACGCAGACGCTGCACCTGAGCCGGACCGATGCCTTGCTGGGCGTCATGGCCGCTGCGCTGGTGATGATCTTCACCATTCCTTTTTTCGGCAGACTCTCCGACCGTATCGGGCGCACCCGGATCTACTTCTGGGGCTCGTTGCTGACGGGTCTGTCCGCCTTTGCCGGTTTCTGGTTCATGCAGAACAGCAACGGCAACATGCTGGTGGTCTGGATGGCGATCATCATTCCGTTCGGCGTGTTCTACGCGTCGATCTACGGACCGGAAGCCGCGCTGTTTGCCGAACTGTTCAACCCCAGGATCCGCTACTCGGGCATCTCTTTCGTGTATCAATTCTCGGGCATCTTCGCCAGCGGCATCACCCCGATCATCGCCACCTATCTGCTGCAGAAGGGTAACGGTGACCCGTGGCTGATCTGCGCCTACGTCGCCTTTGCCGGCCTCGTCAGCGCCCTGTCTGCGTCATGGATCGGACGCCGCAAGCGTCGCGAATCGCTTCTGGAAGCCATCCCCGGTTGCGCCTGAGCGCCTGATCACCCGGGCATCTGAAAAGCCGCATCCTGCCCGGGTGCATTCAGACCGAAGTTCATGGATGCATTATCCTGTCAGCCTGCTTCTCCTGACCGGACTGACTCCATGCCCCAGACCCTGCCGTATAAGGAACACCAGCTCACCCGCGACGAAATTGACGCACTCGACGAAGCCGTCGTGCTGGATTTCGGTACCGACTGGTGTGGTCACTGCAACGCGGCCGCGCCACTGGTTGCAGCAGCAATGAGCGCTCATGCCGGGGTACGCCACATCAAGGTCGAAGACGGCCCCGGTCGGCGGCTCGGGCGCAGTTTCAGCGTAAAGCTGTGGCCCTCGCTGATTTTTTTGCGGAAAGGCCGGGAAATCGCCCGCCTCGTGCGCCCTGGCAAGCAGGAAGACATCGTGCAGGCGCTCCAGGCGCTCGAGTCTGCAGCGTGAGCATGTGCGACTTCAGCGAACTGGACCGCGTCGGCCTCAACCTGCAGGCGGTCTTCAACGTGGACACCCTGCCCACGACGATCCGCGCGCAACTGCGGCAGGGGATGAAAGACGGCCAGGAATTCCGCCAGCTCATTCTGATCGGCAATGCCGGCTCCGCGCTGTGGTCGGCCGTCAGGGCGGCCGGCACTGACAGCACCGACCCAATCGATGACTTCAGCGTCCAGACCGTATCGCGCTGGTTCAACACCTGCTTCGGTGACTGCGGCCATCAACGCATTTACCCTGGCCATACAGCTGTCGGCCTGCAGACGCTTGGCAGCCTCGCCGGCTGGCACCATGCCTCACCGTTCAAGGTGGGCATCAATCAGGACTGGGGCACCTGGTTCGCTTACCGGGTGGCCTTGCTTGCAGACACCGCACTGCCGGTCACGCAGGCGCGGCACACCGTTTCTCCCTGTGACACGTGTCGGGACAAACCCTGCATTCCCGCCTGTCCTGCGCAGGCGATGGCAAGTGGTGATTTCGACCTGGACCGGTGCATCGACTACCGCCGCCAGCCGGGCTCGCGTTGCGCCGCAAGCTGTGTCGCCCGGTTAAGCTGTCCGGTCGGCTCAAGTCACCGCTACGACCCGGAGCAGATTGCCCACGGGTACGCGAACTCGCTGAAGATGATTGAGCGCTATCGGAACACGCGCACTTCAAGCGAGCTCAAGTAAGTGCAAACGGGCATCAGGTCCGCCCTGCGCCCGTTTGCATGCCGATCACTTGATCAGCATGTCGTTCTTGACCGAACTCACACCGGGAACCGCGCGCGTCACCTCAATCGCCTTGTTCGCCATGGCGCGCGAAGTCACAAACCCGCTGAGTTGCACAACGCCCTTGAAGGTCTCGACGTTGATTTCCGCAACCTTGAGTGCTGGCTCATTGAAGATCGCCGCTTTCACCTTGGCGGTGATCACGGTGTCGTCGACGTATTCTCCCGTACCTGCCTTCTTGTCGGTGCTGGCGCAGCCCGCGACGGTCAATAACGAGAAAGCCAGGAAAAGTGCGCTGAGATACTTGCCGAACTGTTTCATGTTGAGCTCCTGAATGATGAGGGTGCGGATCAGCTGTCTCTCATCAAGGGCAATCCGGCCAGGGAAGAAGAACACACGCTTCCCCCAAGTTACCCTCGCATCCGCTCTGTGAACTTAGTCACCCCTATGACGGCAAACAGTTCGGTAGCACACATATGAAACGGGCAGGCTTTCATGTACTCGCTCACGACCAAAGCAAAGAATCGGTTTTGTGCAATGCAACAAGCTGCTAATCTGATGCCTGACTAGATAGCGACAGCGGACTTGAGCGATGACGGGTATGAGCGAAACGGATCTGAAGCAGTTCTTTCTCGAGCGGGTTCGACTGTTCGAAAGCTTCCCCGCGGACAAGGTGGAGGAGATCCTCTCCAGGTCCCGTCTTGCGACCTTCGAGGGCAACGAGGCGATCCTCGAGACCGGCGACGAAGGAAGGTTCATGGGCGTCGTGATCAGCGGGACCGCCGAGGTGTCGGTCTCCGACAACACCGGCACCCGCACGGTAATCAGCCAGCTGGACGAAGGCGACGTGTTCGGCGTGATCTCGCTGCTCACCGGCGAACCCATCGTGGCCGACGTCATTGCCGGCAGTCGCTGCTTAGTGCTGATGATTCCGCAGGACGTCTTCCAGGCGTACATACTGACCAATCCGAAGTGCGTCGCCTATCTCTCGCGCCTGCATGCCGAGCGCATCAGGACCATGACGTCGGACCTCGTCGCGTCAAAGTGCAAGGCCAGAGCACGCTCGGACGATCCCTATGCGCTGTCGCTTGCAACCAACACGGCGGGCAAGGTCGTCGTGCTGAACGTCGGCATCAGCCAGATCCACTTCGGCATCTACGACACGCACGACCTTGACTCGGACGTGCACGGCATCATCGACAATACCGACCGCGACCGTGTTCATATCCGCGTCAGCGTGGGGCCGCAGAGCCGCAGCATGGAGCGTGAGCCCTTTCCGCTCTCAGATCTGTTCGCGGTGATGCAGGCGTCCTGCGCCCTGCTCGGCGAGGCTTTTGCCTTTCACCTGCTGGACGTGAGTGCGGTCGGCCACCGGGTGGTTCATGGTGGCAGCAAGTTCTCCAGCTCGGTGGTGATCACACCCGCGGTGATTGCAGACATCGAAGCGCTTTCGGTATTCGCACCGCTGCACAACCCGGCAAACGTCAAGGGCATTCGCGAGGCAATGAAGCAGTTGCCCGGCGTGCCTCAGGTCGCCGTGTTCGATACCGCTTTCCACCAGACCCTGCCGCCCTACGCCTATCTTTACGGTCTGCCCTACGATCTGTACAAGAAGGACGGCATCCGCCGCTATGGTTTTCACGGCACCTCGCACCGGTATGTATCGCTGAAGGCTGCAGAGGTCCTCAAGCGCCCCCTCGGCGAACTCGAGATCGTGTCCTGCCACCTTGGCATTGGCGCCTCGTTGTGCGCAATCGATCATGGGCGTTCGGTCGACACCACGATGGGCATGACGCCCACCGACGGCCTCATCATGCCCAGTCGCTCGGGGAGCATCGACCCCGCGGTCATGATCCAGCTGCTGCAGCACCACGACATGACGCCGGCCCAGCTGTCGGACCTGATCAACACCGAGAGCGGTCTCAAGGGCATCTCGGGCATTTCCAGCGACATTCACGAGATCGAAGTCGCTGCCAGTGCGGGCCACCATCGTGCGCTCCTCGCGCACAAGGCCTTCTGTTACCAGATCCGCAAGAACATCGGCGCCTATGTGGCGGCAATGGGCGGGATCGATGTGCTGACCTTCACTGGCGACATCGGCGAAACCAGCGCCACGGTGCGCAGCCTGGCGTGTCAGGGCCTGAGCTACATGGGCATCAAGCTCGACGAGGAGAAGAACCGCAACGTCGGAAAGCTCGACACGTACAAGATCATTTCGGCTGACGACTCGCCGGTCACGATTATCGTGATCGCCAACGACGACGAGCGGCTCGTGGCCTGGGAAAGCCTGCGTGCAATCGAACGCAACGAGTTGATTCAGGCGATGAAGGAAGATCAGGCCGAGGCGCCGATCCCGATCGAGATCTCGGCCCACCATGTCCATCTGTCGCAGGCCGATGTGGAAAAGCTCTTCGGCCCCGGTCACCAGCTCACGCCGGAACATGAACTGTCGCAACCGGGACAGTTTGCCTGCGCCGAGAAGGTGCACCTGGTCGGCCCCAAAGGCCGCATTGCCAACGTCCGGGTGCTCGGCCCGACGCGCAAGGAAACGCAGGTGGAAATCGCGATGACGGAGCAGTTCAAGGTCGGCATTCAGCCGCCGATCCGCCAGTCAGGCGATCTCGCCAACACGCCCGGCATTACCCTTGAGGGCCCCGTCGGCAGCACCACGATAGAGCGCGGCGTGATCTGCGCGCAGCGCCACATTCACATGACCCCGGAAGATGCCTTGCGTTTCCGGGTGCGCGACAACTACGTCGTGCGCGTGCGCATCAAGGGCGAGCGCGAACTGATTTTCGGGGACGTCGTCGTCCGCGTGAACCCGGCGTTCCGCCTGGCGATGCACATCGACACCGACGAAGGCAATGCGGCCAACATCCGCACCGGCATGATCGGTTACATCGACGAGATCCAGAGCCGCCACTAGACATGCAGCCGGGGCTGGTCAAGGCCCCGGGCTGCAGCCGGTTCAGCCATTGAACACCTGGTCGGTCCACACCCTGAAGCTCTTCAGCGTGTTCGGCCCGAAGGTGTTGCTGATGGCAACATCCGCAGCGTCGCAGCCGCGGGCGATCAGCACGCGGCCGATACGAGGGGTGTTGTTGCGCGGATCGAAGGTGTACCACTTGCCGTCGAGATAGGCCTCGAACCAGCCCGCAAAATCCATCGGCTCGTAGGGTGGCGGCATGCCGATGTCGCCAAGATAGCCGGTGCAGTAGCGCGCCGGAATATTCATGCAACGGCAGAACGCGATGGCGAGGTGCGCGTAATCGCGGCACACCCCGGTCTGTTCATGAAACACATCCCATGCGGTCTTGGTCGCGCGGGCGTGCTGGTAGCCGAATGAAACGTTCCTGTTCACGTAGTCGCAGATGGCCTGCACACGCCCCCACCCCGTCGGCGCCTTGTCGAACAGCCCCCAGGCGATGTCCGAAAGACGATCGGTTTCGCAATACCGGCTTCCGAGCAGAAACTCCAGGGTCTCGTCAGGCAGTTCCTGAACCGGAACCTGCCGCGCACCCGGCACAACCGGATCAGGCTCGCCAGTGTCGTTGATCAAGGCATCGGCGGTCAGTCTGATCTGGCCCTTGGGTGCAACGATCCGGGTGCACCAGTTGCCGAAGCGGTCGCGATAGGCCGTGACCGGTACCGACGGATCGGTAATCAGATGGTCGGGAATGATCAGGTCTGACGCACGGCTGAAATGCACGTTCAGCGACAGAATCATCGGCGTGGGCTGCGGGCAGTCGTAAATCAGTTCGTAACCGACGCGAATCTTCACAGTGTTTCTCCATTCTTGAGATGAGGCCCGACCGCGCCCCGGGGAACCGGGTCTCGAACCCGGTCAGCTGCCATGTCTGACGATTCACCGGCGTTCGCCGGCAAGCGCAGTCCGCAGCGAGTCGACCACGACCTTGCGCAGGGCCTTCCATTGCGGATTTGCTGCGTCCACGTGTTTCTGGTTGAGCTCCAGTTCGATGCCCACGTACACATCGGCCGGGAGACGAGCACGGAACCAGGACGCCACGCCGTCCGCCTTCCCCGAATAGGGATAGTTCCGGCGAACCACAAGTTCCGGTGCACACGCTTCAAGCGCTGTTTTCCAGCGGTCGCACAACGCCACCTCACCGGGCCGCGAAGGGTCATAGAGCAAGCCGATATCGGCCTCTCGCGGGCGCCCCTTCAACTCGGGAGTGAAACTGTGCGAACAGATGTGAATCGCGCGCCCGCGGCGCTCGACCGTCTGCATGATCAGGCGCTCGACCTCATCGCGATGAGGGTGGTAATAGCGCGCGAGAATGTGCTCACGCACCGCCCGTGGCGCCTTGCGAACAGTTTCGAAGTGCAGGTGCCGGTGCCCGACCGAGCGATTCAGGTCGACCAGCAGGCGGCACACCGTCGCATATGCAAGTGGCGCTGAAAACGCCCTCGCCAGCGACCGCGCCATCACCAGCGCCCCTGCGTCGAATCCGCGATGCGAGGCCACCAGGTCTTGTTCCGAACGGAACAGCACGCGGTAGGCCGGTGGAATCCGGTTTCCCCCGTGCTCGCAGGTAATCACCAACGCGTCCCGGATCTCCTCCCCTTCGCTTGATGCACCCGGTGCCCGGGCATGAGTGCTTGCCAGCATGCTTCTTGTCCTTGACAGTCTGGATCGAGAGGGGCCAAGAAGCCGTTCGCCTTGCCTGCCCCCGCTGCTTGCGCACATCTTCTGATTCTACGGACCCAGTCGGCATCGGTATGTATGCTCTCGCACATAGTGTCCCGAAGCACGTTCAGCATCCGCTCACTCCCGCTTGCCCGACGCTTCCGGTAAGCTGACTCGATCCCAGAACATTCCCGCGGAAAGGCGCATCCGGCATGTACCTGCCTTCAGGGATTTCACGCCACGGCAGACATCGCCAGCGAGCCATCCATATGCGACATCCAGCACGCTCGGACATGCCTGATCGCGTTACCCGGAGAATGCGCAATATTCCGTACCGCATGCCAACCGCAGGGACGACGCGATGAGTGCGCCCCCCGGACAGCATATCGCCGACCAGAATTGCCGCCTGTTCGTCCTGTTCCGGGTACTGTTCAATTCGCGCTTCTACTATCCGGTACTGGCCGTCCTGTTTCTTGACCTCGGCCTCACGGCCACCCAGTACACCCTGCTCAATTTCGTCTGGGCCCTGGTCATCGTGCTGGCAGAGGTGCCATCCGGCGTGCTCGCCGACCGCATCGGCCGCCGGCCGCTCGTCCTCGCAGCTGCCCTTTGCATGGTAGCTGAAATGCTGGTGCTCGCTGCTGCACCGCAAAATGGCGGGCTTCTGCTTTTCCTGTTCTGCCTGCTCAACCGTGTCCTGAGCGGACTGGCCGAAGCGATGGCCAGCGGTGCCGACGAGTCACTTGCGTTTGACGCCCTCGCGGACGAAGGGCGGGAACGGGAATGGCCGCAGGTCCTTGCGCAGCTGATGCAGTGGAGGGCTGTCGGTATGGTGGTCGCGATGCTGGTCGGCAGCGCGGTGTACGACCCAAGCCTGCTCAACGGCCTTGCGGCCAGCGCCGGCCTCGCGTTTACGCTGGATCAGGCCACCACGCTGCGCTTTCCGATCTACCTCAATCTGCTCACTGCGCTGGGCGTCCTGATCGTCTGCCTGCGCATGCAGGAGCCTGCCCGCAGGTCAGGGGGCGCCATCCCGACGACCAGACAGGCGGTCGAATCGATGCTCGACGCCGGACGCTGGATTGCGCGCAACCCGCTCGCGCTGTTCGTCATCATCGGCGGCTTGCTGATCGACAGCGTGCTCCGTGTCTTCATGACCTTCGGCAGTGCCTACTACCGCATGATCGACCTGCCCGAAGCCAGCTTTGGCATCATCGGCGCCACGATGGCAGGCATCGGTATCGTGGTGGCGCCGATGGCACGCAGACTCGTGACCGCAGGCTACATGCTGCGCACTTACGGCGCGCTCGCAGCGCTCGCACTCCTGGGGCTGGTGGGCGTGGCGCTGGGCATCCCGCACTGGGGCGTGCTGTTCGCCCTGCCCCTGTCTGCAGCCATGGCTGCGGTGGGATTCGCCGTGTCCCACTACCTGAATGCTGCGGTGGATTCCCGCCATCGTGCCACCGTGCTGTCGTTCAAGGGCCTGGCATTCAACCTCGGCTACGGTTTCGTGAGCCTGCTCTTCGCCATGGCCCTGCGCGCATATCGCGATACCGGCTCCGCGCATGAAGGCCTGGCCGGCGCCCTCGGTCTGCTGCCCGTGTGGCTGGCCTTCACCGCTGCAGCGCTGACGTGGGCATTCCGGCACCACCTCGCGGTCCTGCGCAAGCACTTGTAGACGGGCATCGCCTGGGCCACGCGCAGTCTTTGCTCGTGCCGGCTGCCCGCGCGGTGCGAGCGCGAAGACACTCGGCATCTGCCGAGGGCAAACCCGAATCCATAAAGGCCGACAATGACGTGCGAGCCACGTAGAATCACCGAGAGCCCAGATTGGTGCGAGTAATCGCCGGACATTCCTATCGATGAGATTGACGTTACCTCCCATTACACCGTCGCTGCTGTATCTGCTCTTCCTTGCTCTCAGTGGCTTCGCAGTTGCAGATGACTCAACCGCGGATCCGGCGCGCGCGCTGTCGTCCGCCGACGCGGCTTGGCTGGCGGCGCACCCCGTCATCCGCCTGGGCATCGACCCCAATTACGGCCCCTACTCCTTCCTGGATGAGCAAGGCCGCGCACAGGGCGTCGTGCCCGACTTTCTCGGACACATCGAAAAGAAGCTGGGCGTCCGCTTCTCGCTGAAGACCCATCTCGACTGGCCGGGATTGATGGCAGCCTTGAAGCAGGGGCAAATCGACGCCATCGCCACCATGGTGAAGCTGCCCGAGCGCGAGGCCGACTTCGTCTTCAGCCGCATCTATCTGCCAACGCCGTTGGTCATCATGACCCGCAACGACGAGCCCAGGCTGAAGTCGGTCGAGGCACTCGAGAATCTGCGCGTCGCCCTAGTACGTGATTATTCGTCAGCCAGGCAGACGCTCAAGCTCGCTCCCGGGCTCGATCCTCACTTCGTTGGCAACCCCGAGGAAGGTCTGGATGCCGTCGCCACCGGTTCGGCAGATGCCTATGTCGGCGCACTGGGGGTCAACAGTTTTCTGGCGATTCGACGCGGCATCACCAACCTGAAAGTCAATGCCGGGTTTGAGATGAGCGGGAACGGCCAGCGCTTTGCCGTCCGAAAGGACTGGCCCGAACTGGCCAGACTCATTGACCATGCCCTGCTCGCGATTCCCGAGGACGAGAGGGCGGCGATCTTCGTACGCTGGTTGCCGCTGCGCTCCGAACAGGTGTTCCGCCTGGAATCTCACAGCCTCGCCAGTCGCGTGCTGCCGTGGCTGCTGTTCCTGACTTCGGTGGTCAGCCTGGCCTACCTGAGCGCGGTGATCTGGAACCGTCAGTTGAGGCGCGAACTGGCTCGGCGAAAATCGGAACTGGAGCGTGCGCTCAGTATCGCCGGGATAGGCGACTGGTCCGTCGACGTCAAGAGCGGGCGCATTCACTTGGCGGACGTGATCTTCCGCATCGCAGGCCAAGCGCCAACAGGGTGCGACTGGGCCACGCTGCGCAGCTGGATCCATCCCGACAGCCAGGCAACCGGTGACGCACTTTGCTCACAGATGGAGACGGTTTCTCCGGGCGAGACCATTCCGGACACCTTCATCCAGCTGCTCCGCCCGGACGGCAGCACGAGCTGGCTGGAGATCACCGTCGCTACAGACTTCAACGCGGACGGCAAGCCCTTCAGGTATTACGGCACCGCGCGGGACGTTTCTGAACGCAAGCATGCCGAAGAGGAGATCCGCAACCTTGCCTACTTTGACAGTCTGACCGGTTTGCCCAACCGGCGGCAGCTCCTGGACCGCCTGCAGCAGGCGTTGAGCGTCAGCGGCCGCAGCGGCGAAATTGGCGCCCTGCTGGTGCTTGACCTTGATCGCTTCAAGGATCTCAACGATACCCAGGGGCACGACGCCGGCGACGAGTTGCTGATCGAAGTCGCCAACCAGATTTGCACCCATGTTCGCCGTGAAGACATCGTCGCCCGCCCCGGGGGTGACGAATACGTCATCATCGCTGAAAACCTCGGCGCCGAACTCTCCACCGCCGCGCTGCAGGCCGGAGCCATCGCCGAGCAGTGCCGTACTGCGCTGTCGAAGCCTTTTTTCATCGGCAGGGGCGCGCAGCAGTATGACTGCACCACGAGTATCGGGGTCACCCTCTTTCAAGGCGCAGACACCGGCGTGGACGGTCTGCTCAAGCAGGCCGAAGTCGCCTTGTATCAAGCCAAGCGCGCCGGCAAGAACGCCGTCCGCTTTTTTAGTGCCGACATGCAGGCCGCCATCGACGCAAGAATGCAGATGGAGACCGCGCTACGCCAGGGGCTGAAGGCAGGCGAACTCCAGCTCCACTACCAACCGCAGGTCGACTCCAGCGGAACCCGGATCGGCGCCGAGGCCCTGCTCCGGTGGTACCCGAGCAATGCCGCTCCGGTGCCACCTGCGAGTTTCATTCCGGTTGCCGAGGAAAGCGGCCTCATTCTTCCGATCGGCGACTGGGTGCTGAAGACGGCCTGCGCCCAGCTCAAGCAGTGGGAAGCCGATGCGGACACCAGGGAACTGAGCATTGCGGTGAACGTCAGCGCCCGGCAATTCTTGCAAGCGGACTTCGTCGATCAGGTCATCGCCATGCTTGACGCCACGGGAGCGAGGCCGGAGCGCCTCAAGCTCGAACTGACCGAAAGCGTCGTGCTCGAATCGATCGAGACCGTCATCGACCGCATGCGCCGGTTGAAAGAAATCGGCATCACCTTTTCGCTCGACGACTTCGGCACCGGCTACTCCTCGCTGTCGTATCTGAAGCGCCTTCCCCTCGACCAGGTCAAGATCGACCGGGCCTTCGTTCGTGACATCACCACCGACCAGAACGACGCCGCCATCGTTCGCGCCACGCTCGCCATGGGCCAGTCGCTCGGCCTGAACGTCATTGCCGAAGGCGTGGAAACCGAGGCGCAGCATGCCCTGCTGGTCGAATACGGCTGCCCTCAGTTCCAGGGTTACCTCTTCAGCAAACCGATCCCGATCGAGGACTGGTAGCTCAGCTGCAAAGCTTCCACTCCGCCGCATCCACCGGCAGATAGGCTTCGACGGCCGCAGTGGCGATCACATGCGTCGTATCCTGTTCGTCATCCCGCACGTTCAGCCCGCCAAACACCGCCGTCACCTCTGCCCGGCCACGCGGCAACTCCGCAGCCACGCGATCGGTGTCGACCTTGTCCGGCTCCTGCACACCGATCGTGACCTGCACCCGCATGCTCAAGTGATCGTAGCCCAGCGACTTGAACAGCACGATCGACGAGTGATGCAGCGCGTCGTGTACCGCGCGGATGGCAGCCTTGGTGTAGTCGGCACCGTAGAGATCATTGCCGGTACCCATCTCGAGAATGATGCGTTTCTCCGTGATCGCCTCAGTCATTTGCGGGCTCCATGTCGAACGATACGATGATTGCGGCATTTGCAATCACGGTCAGGCCGTCGGTGTGCGGTTTCGGAATGTCCAGCCCGCCCTTGACCACGGTGATCGAGGGCTGACCGTAGGGAAAGATTCCGTGCAGCGCCGAGGTATCGACCTCTTCCGGTTTCTGCACCCCGATCTCCACGTCGATGATCATCGCGGTTTTCGGAAAGCCGAAGGCTTCTGCCACGTTCAGCGAGTTGTGCCACAGCGCGTCGCGAATCGCGCGCGCAGCGGCCTCGGTGTAGTTCTTGCTGCGGATCGAGCTCCCCATCCCGAACTGGGTCACCACTCTCTTCTTTGCCATCGCCTGTCTCTCCTGTGTGCCAGCCCTCAATCGGCTTTATAGCTGCGGATCACGTAGTGCTTGGTCGTCGTTTCAACCACATCCCAGAAACCGCGAAAACCGTTCGGTATCAGGAACGCATCGCCGGTCCTGAACGTCTGCGCGCTGCCATCTTCTGCAATCAGCCGAACATGTCCGCTGATGATGTAGCAGAACTCGTCACGGTCGGTGAATGCATGCCATTTCCCCGGCGTGCTGGTCCAGGTGCCCGCAATGAGTTCGCCGTCCGCGCTGTCGAACATCGCCCTGTTGGTGTGAATCGGATCACCCCCCACGACCCGGTCGGGCCTGTCGGCAAGCCGGCTCGTGGTCGCGATGGTATCCGGGTTGTTGAAGTCGATGACCTGGATCGCCAATTCTCTTATCCTTCATGTTGTATCAGGTTGCCGCACGCACGCGGCAGAGGTGCAGCTTCAGATTACTCTGATGCGACACCGGATCGAGCGCCCCCTCGGTGAGCGCATTCACCGAGTCCGCGGGATGGAAGGGCTGCGTTCTGTCCCAGCCGATTGGCACAAACACTGCGTCGGGACGGATGCCCGGCGTGATCCAGGCCCGCGCCTCGATCGTCCCGCGCGGGGTTTCGACACAGACCCGCCCCCCATCCCTGACGCCGATCCGGCTGGCTTTGTCGGGGTGCAACTGGCAGTACAGGTCCGGCCACATCTCCTGGGCTTGCCAGAAGTAATGCGTCCACGAATGAAAATGGGGTGCGGTGGGTCGTCCGGTCACCAGTTCGGTATCGAACCCCTGTGCACGCAGCTTCGCGCCGGGCGAGTCTGAAGTCGCCGCGGTCCAGACCGCGCCTTCAACCACTGCGCGACTATGGAAGAACGGTGAAACCTGCATCTCCGCCTTCTCGCCGTGCGGCGCGAGATGGGGCAAGTCGATGAGTTGCTCCGCCTCCGTATAGAAAACCGGCAATGCCGACAAGCCGATCGCAAGAAACCTCTCCTCAAGCGCCTCGTTCCAGAATTCCAGCTTCCCGCTTGCGGTGGGAAACCGTCGTCCGTCAGTGCAGCCGAACGCTGTCGTGCCTTCGAGATACAAGGTACCTTGCTCAGGGTCATCCTCATGCGCCACCGGTGTGCGTACCCAGCGGTATGGGGTCGACTTCAGGCGTGCCATGGTGACGCCATTGAGATCGGGCGTCGCGCGGCAGAAAACCTCGTCCCAGAACACGCTCGGATTCTTGTACTCGTCCTTGAGCACGTCCTCGAAACCGAAGCGCTTCCCGAGCTCGATCCAGATCCAGTGATCCGAGCGCGCCTCCCCCGGCGGGTCGATGATCCTGTCGTTCCAGACAATGCGGCGATCCTCGGCAAGGCGACTGATGCCACCCTTCTCGATACCGCTCGCCGCTGGCAGCACATAGTCGGCCAGTGCAGACGTCTCGTTCCTGAACAATTCGACATGTACCAGGAGGTCGAGGCTCTTCAAGGCGTCTTCCACTGCAGATCCGCCCGGCCACTGTGCTGCCGGATTATTGCCGGTGATCAGCGCCCTGATGGGGTAAGGACTGCCCTTGCGCATGCCATCGAGCCACGCCACCGGACTGCGGCCCACTGCCGACCTCGTGATCGGCGCGCGCCGTGCCTCGGGCACGGGCACCATCACCCAGTCAGGCTCGGAAGCCACGTTGAAGTAGCCCCCGCCGCGACGCCCCCAGTTGCCGGTCATCGCGGCAAGGAACATGAGCACCCGGTTGGTCTGCACCGAGTTGCTGTGCTGGTTGACACCGCGACTGGCAAAGATCATGCAACCGTCGGCGCTCGCAATGGCGGTCGCCAGTGTGCGGATGGTCGTGACATCGAGATCGGTGATGCTTGCGGCCCACTCTGCGGAGTAGCCCTGCGCATTGACGAAATCGCGCCAGATCCTCCACCCCTGCACCCAATCCTCGCAGAACGCCTGGTCGTGCTGCCCGGTGGCAAAGATCTCGTGGATCAGACCCAGCGCCAGCGCCATGTCGGTACCCGGACGGATCGCCAGCCACTCATCAGCCTTGCTCGCTGTGGCAGTAAGGCGAGGGTCGATGACAACCATGCGGGCACCACTGGTGAGGCGCCAGTCATTCACCATGCCGAAGTTGACCGGCCGGGTCTCTGCCTGATTGTCGCCAAAGTAGACGAAGAGACGCGCGCTGCCGATGTCATCCTCGGTGTAGATGTTGCCGACACTGGTCGAACCCAGCGTGAGTTCCAGCGCGACGACTTTGCCCGCATCGCAGAAGGGCTCGGTGGTCAGCACGTTTGGCGTGCCCCAGAGCTGGGAAAAGAGCCGTGTGTAACCCATGATGTTGAGCACGCCGGTGCGGGTACCCATGTGGATTGCCAAGGCCTCGCCGCCGTGCTCGGTCCGCACCGCCATCAGGCGCTGCGCGATTTCGTCGAGGGCTTGCTCCCAGCTGATCTCCTCGAAGCGTCCGCTGCCCCGCTCGCCAACCCGCTTCAAGGGTCGCGTCAGGCGGGCTGGATGTTTGTAGAGCTGCAGGGTCATCTGCGACTTGGGACAGATCCGGCCCTGAAACACCGGATCTTCATCGTTGCCGAGAATATTCACCACCTCGCCATCGCGCAGATGGAACTTCAGGGTGCAGCCGTTAAAGCAAATGTGGCAGCCGCCCGGCTTGACCTCATCGGCTGGCGCCGACTTGTCCAGCCGATATGGCGCTTGCGTGTGCGCCGCAGTCAAGCGCTGCCGGGTCGATTGATCCGTGAGCAATGCAGGCGCACGCGCATGTGCAAGGCGGTCGGGCGACGCTGTGCCGGCAACCTGCTTGCGGTCGAGATACAGGGTTGCAGGCCCCTGCAGAAAATGGTCATGGTCGCGCACCGGCTTTCCGGCAAGCTCCGCCCGTGCGACCAGCGAATCGCGCTCGCCAAACGTAATCGCACGCGTCGGGCACACGCTGGCACACGCCGGCCCCTCTCCGCGCGCGCGCCGCGGCGCACACAGATCGCACTTCACCGCGTGGTGATCGACCGGGTCGTAGCCCATCGCACCATAGGGACAGGCCAGTACGCATTCGCCACACCCGGTGCAGCGAGAGGTATCGACGCTGACCACCCCGGTTACCGGATCGCGCGAGAGCGCTTTGGGCGACACCGGGCAGGCACGCACGCAGGCAGGACGCTCGCACTGCTGACACGTGACGGTGAGAAAATCGAGCGCAGGCACCTCGGGGGCGCCCAGCCACATCACCTTGTTGCGGTATTCGTGCGGCCCCAGGCCGTTGACCTGCTTGCAGGCGGCCTCGCAGCTCCTGCAACCGGTACAGCGCTCCAGATCGATGCTCAAGGCAAGACGGGCCATGCTCATGCCCCCCACGCGGCGAGATGCCACCAGTAGATCGCCCTGCCACCGGCCGCATAAGCGGCGAAGAACGTGACAACCACCACATGCAGAATCAGGCCGGAAACAAAGGCAATGGCGGCAGCAATGTGAACACGACGCCACAAGGACAGCACCGTGCCTGCCCGCCGGCGCGCCCCGACGAGACGCGACTCTGCTGCGACCAGCCTTGCATATTTCAGGGTCAGCCGCGGATGCCGCAGCGCATGACGCAGATTGGGCGAGAACACGCTCTCGCTGGCAGCCGGATCAAGGGTCGCGAGAAGTGCGCGCTTACGCTCGATCACGGCGGCAAGCGCCGCTCTGTCGACGCCATCGACGCGCAGGAAGCTCGACGCACGCGAGCCGAACTGCTGCGAGAAACGGGCAGACAGAAAGATGCGCGCCAGCGTCCCCTGAAGCACGAGGAAGAACAGCAGTCCGAGCACTGCACCCGGCGGCGACAGCAGGCTGCCACCCAGCCCATGGAAACAGATCAGAGCCAGTCCCGCCGAACTCGCAAGCACGTGGGCGACAAACCACGCCGGCGGACAAGCGCTCAGCCCCCCGCGCTTGGTGACCGAGAACAGAACCGGCACGAACAGGAGCACAGCGCCGAGGATCGCCGCAGTCTGGCGCGGCGGGCTGCCGGCAAGCCGTCCGCTCCCGAACGGCATCGAACCGAGCATGATGGCCAGCAACGTCAGCACCGCCACCAGCAGGCCCAGCAAGAATGGCCTGCCGAGGCGAGGCACATCCGCTGACTGACTCTGATGCGCCATCGAAGGCGGCGATCGCCCGGGATCGGTCCCGGCTGTCTTGAGTTGCATGCTTGTCCGGAGTTGCGAAAGGGTGGAGGAGTGTTACGCCAGAATGCCGCCGACTACGATGCAGGGCGGACGTCCTGGCACCTTTGGCTGTGTGCCGAGCTTAGCTGGACGCCGCAAGCCCGCAGTAGAGCCAGTTCCGGGAATTCACTTGGACCAGCACCTGACACTCAAATGCGGCATGCGATCAGCGCCGATGACGCCCGCCGATGAGCTGAACGATTTCGTAGAACAGATTGTTGTCCAGCGCCTGGCTCATGTCGGTTGCCAGGCAGCGTCGGTAGAACGGGCTCAGATCAAGCCCTACACCGAGCCCCAGAATCTCCACCGCACCCTGCTGTTCGCGGCGTGCGACGACATCCTTCAGATGGTTGTCGAGATAGAAATCATCATTGGCACGCCCGGTCGCGCTGTCGGCCGGACAACCGTCGGAGATCACGATCAGGATGCGCCGTGCCTCGTCGCGCGCGAGCATGCGGTTGCAGGCCCAGTCCACCGCCTCGCCATCGATGCCCTCACGAAAGAGATCGGGCTTGAGCAGCGCCATCATGTCCACCCGCGAACGCCGCCAGTTGCGTTCCGCCTCCTTGAACACCATGTGAGTGACTTCGTTGAGGCGCCCGGGGTTGGCCGGCCGCCCATGGCTCATCCACTCCTTGACCGCACGCCCGCCGTTCCACGCACCGGTGGTGAAACCCAGCAATTCGGTCGTCACGCCGACCATTTCAAGCGCACGGATCAGCAGGTCGATCATTGCCGCCACCGGCTCGGCGTGCGTCTTCATCGACCCGGAGCAATCCACGAGGAAGCTAACGATGCAGTCCGCCGCGGGCTTGTACTGATCCTGCCGGAACAGCCGCCGTTCAGCCGGCGAACTGATCAACTGCGACAGACGCGCGCCGTCGATCGTGCCCTCTTCCTGACCGAACAGCCAGCCGTCGCGCTGGGGCTGTGCAAGGATCGCACCGAGCATGCGCGCCAGGCGCGGCAGATTCACGCCCTGTTCGGCGATGCGCTTGTCCACCCGTTCGCGGTACTCGCGCAGCAGCGCCTTGCGTACCAGCGTGCCGGCGGCAACCTCGGTATCGAAGCGCGTTGTGTAGACGCGATAGGCCTGCTCCGCGTCACCGAACACCTTCGACTCGCCCGTAGTCGCTGAGGCGATGTTGTCGCCGTCGCCCTCGTCCTGGTCGAAATCGAGCAGAAGGGCGAAGCGGCTCTTGGCTTCCTCCTCGTCATCCGGGTCGGCCTCGTCGGCTTCGGCGCCAGCCTCGGCCATGTCGGCGCGCATGGTTTCACCCACCACTCGCGCGGCTTCCAGCGCGTGCGCGGCAAAGGCGCGCTGGTCGCCGCGGTTGCGGCGCATGCCCGCCAGCGGCGTGCCAAGCGTGCTCACCAGCGAGGCGCGCGTGCCTTCGATGTAGTCCTCGGTTTCCTCCAGCACCGGTCTGGCGTTGAGGCGCGACCACACCATCTGCACCACGGTGTACAGCAGGATGCCGAGGCGGCCTTCGGTGAGCCCTTCGCGGTAAAAGGTGCGCGACCAGTCTTCGAAGCGCCGATGCAGGTTGGCCGCCATGCCCGGCATATCCGCCGGCACATGGGTTTCCACCCGCAGCTGCTCAAGCCATTCAAAGACCAGGCGCTCGATTCCGCCCGTCGGACACAGGCTGCGATGCAGCGCGGGGTCGGAATGCAGCAGGCGCAGCGCCATGCCATCGGCGGCCGCACGGCAGTCGGCGAAGTCATCCAGATCGGGATCGACGCGCAGATGCGGCGCATGCATCGGCAACGGCCGCGTGCCTTGGTGCAATCGCCGGCCGCGGTAATGCAGCGCCGGATCGCCGGTCATTGCACGCAGCGTGGCTGCGCACAACTCCTCGACCTTCTGCTGCCGCCTGGCCCGTTGCTGGGCAGTCGCGTTCATTACGACTGCGCCTCGCGCATCCAGGACTCATCCAGCTCCTCGCCGAAGCAGCGCTGGTAGTACTCGGCCACGATCGGGCGCTCGGCCTCGTCGCACTTGTTGAGGAAGGACAGGCGAAAAGCCAGCGCAGGGTTGCGGAAAATCTCGCAGTTCTCCGCCCAGGTGATCACGGTGCGCGGCGACATCAGCGTCGACAGATCGCCCGCAGCAAAACCCTTGCGCGTGAGATCCGCCACCTGAACCATCTGCGCGATCAGCTTGCGCCCCTTGTCGTAGTTCTTCGACGGCACGCGGGCGAGCACGATCGCCACCTCCTCCTCATGCGGCAGGTAGTTGAGCGTGGCCACGATGTTCCAGCGGTCGATCTGCGCATGGTTGAGCACCTGGGTGCCGTGATACATGCCCGACAGGTTGCCCAGGCCGACGGTGTTCGAGGTGGCGAACAGGCGGAAATAGGGATGCGGGCGGATCACCCGGTTCTGATCGAGCAGGGTGAACTTGCCGTCGCGCTCGAGAATGCGCTGGATCACGAACATCACGTCCGGCCGGCCGGCGTCGTATTCATCGAAGATCATCGCCACCGGACGCTGCAAGGCCCACGGCACGATGCCTTCCTGAAACTCGGTGACCTGCAGTCCGTCGCGCACGACAATGGTGTCCTTGCCCACCAGGTCCAGACGGCTGATGTGGCCATCCAGGTTCACCCGCACGCAGGGCCAGTTCAGGCGTGCCGCCACCTGTTCGATGTGGGTGGATTTGCCGGTGCCGTGCAGCCCCTGCACCATCACCCTCCGGTCGCGATTGAAGCCGGCCAGAATGGCCAGGGTTACGTCGGGATTGAAGCGGTAGGCGCCGTCAATCTCGGGTACATGGTCGTCGCGCTCGTCGAAGGCCGGGACTTCAAGGTCCGAATCGATGCCGAACACTTCACGCACCGACACCATGCGGGCGGGGCGAATCTGGGTGATGTCTGTCACTGCTGTCTCTCCGGTTATCGTCGCCGCAAGCTGTGCGCGGCGCTGTTCATCTGCTGTCGAACCCCGGATCGATGTCGCCGGCGCCATGTTGTCTGGCGCCAGCGCCGCGGCGCCTGGTCCGACCCTTCGCTGGGTCTGCTGCACGCTCGCTGCCGCGAACGTGCGTCTTTACTCAAGGACGGGTCGTGAGGGCGCGGATGCGCCGCTCAGCCTTCCGCCCCGGCTTCGTTTCGTGCCTCCGGCATGGCATCGGCCTCGATCTTTGCCATGGCCTGTGCCGCCCGCTGCAAGGCCGGCAGCAGCTTGAGCACCTTGTCGTGGCTCAGCCGCATCACCGGCGCCTGGATCGCGATCCCCGTGTTCGAGCGCCCGTTCGGGTTCGGCACCAGCACCGCCAGACAGAACAGCCCCGGCAGGAACTCTTCGTCGTCAAACGCGTACCCGTCCCGGCTCACCCGCTCCACCTCCGCGTCGAGCGCCTCGAACGTGGTCAGCGTGCGTGCGGTGTATTTCTCCAGCGGCGTGTGTTCGAGCAGGCGTTTGCGCTGGCTCGGGCTCATCTGCCCCAGAAACAGCTTCCCGCTGGCCGAACAGTGCGCCGGCACCCTCGAGCCCGGGTGCAGGTAAAAGCGCAGCGGCGCCGGCGTCTCCACCCGGTCCAGGTACAGCACCTCGCTGCCCGACAGCGCGGTGAGGTTGCAGCTCTCGCCCACTTCATCGACCAGCTGGCGCAGCACCGCGCGCCGCGCACCATGCACCGTGTTGTTCAGCAGCAGCTGCTCGGCCATGCGCCGCAGCCGCATCCCCGTACTGTAGTGACGCCCGTCGCCGTCCCGTTGCAGCATCCCCGCACTCTCGAGCTGCTGCAGCATCCGGTGCAGCGTCGGCTTCGGGAGCCCCGTCTCTTCCACCAGCGATTGCAGCGAGAAGAACTGGTTCTTCTGCGCGATCACTTCGAGCAGCGCAAACAGGCGCAGCGTCGGCGTATCCCCGTCGATGCGGGCGATCTCCGGCTGCGTGGCGCTCTGATGCGAGGTGTGTGTGGTGTCGTTCATGGCCGTTCCATCATAGTTCAGTTTCTTTTTCCGATACAAGTCGTATCGTTTTTTGAAATTTGTCGTTGACTCCCATCTCTCACCAGCCTAAAGTTCGTCTCAATCTCACTTATCGGAACTATTCGTACCGGTTTCGATATAAAACCTTCCCTAACAGGAGACAGCGCATCATGAGCGATCAGAACAGCCAAGCCAACCGGTCCGTGCCCGTCGGCCCCACCCGCATGACCCCTTCCGAGGCCTTCGTCGAGACCCTGGTCTCGAACGGCGTGACCGACATGTTCGGCATCATGGGCTCGGCCTTCATGGATGCGATGGATATCTTCGCGCCGGCCGGCATCCGCCTGATCCCGGTGGTGCATGAGCAGGGCGCCGGCCACATGGCCGATGGCTTCTCCCGCGTCTCGGGTCGCCACGGCGTGGTGATCGGCCAGAACGGCCCCGGCATCTCCAACTGCGTGACCGCGATCGGCGCCGCCTTCTGGGCCCACAGCCCGGTGGTGATCGTGACCCCGGAGACGGGCACCATGGGCATGGGGCTGGGTGGTTTCCAGGAGTGCAACCAGCTGCCGATGTTCCAGGAGTTCACCAAGTACCAGGGCCACGTGACCCACCCGGCCCGCATGGCCGAGTACACCGGCCGCTGTTTCGATCGCGCCATGAGCGAGATGGGCCCGACCCAGCTGAACATTCCGCGTGACTATTTCTACGGTGACATTACCTGCGAGATTCCCAAGCCCGCCCGTCTGGACCGGGGCGCCGGTGGCGAGCAGTCGCTCGACGAGGCCGCAGCGCTGCTGGCCACGGCCAAGTTCCCGGTGATCATCTCCGGCGGTGGCGTGGTGATGGCCGATGCGGTCGAGGAGTGCAAGGCCCTGGCCGAGCGCCTGGGCGCACCGGTGGTCAATAGCTACCTGCACAACGATTCCTTCCCCGCGAGCCATCCGCTGTGGTGCGGCCCGCTGGGCTACCAGGGTTCGAAGGCGGCGATGAAGCTGATGGCGCAGGCCGACGTGGTGGTGGCGCTGGGTTCGCGTCTGGGCCCCTTCGGTACCCTGCCCCAGCACGGCATGGACTACTGGCCCAAGAACGCGAAGATCATCCAGATCGACGCCGACAACAAGATGCTGGGCCTGGTGAAGAAGATCTCGGTCGGGATCTGCGGCGATGCGAAGGCGGCCGCCGTGGCGCTGACCCGTCGTCTGGAAGGCAAGACCCTGGCGTGCGATGCCGACAAGGCTGCCCGTGCGCAGAAGATCGCCGACGAGAAGGCGGCGTGGGAGAAGGAGCTCGACGAGTGGACGCACGAGAAGGATGCCTTCAGCCTCGACATGATCGAGGAGAACGCGAAGGAGAAGACCTTCCAGGGTGGCGACTATCTGCATCCGCGTCAGGTGCTGCGTGAGCTCGAGAAGGCGATGCCCGAGGACGTGATGGTGTCGACCGACATCGGCAACATCAACTCGGTGGCCAACAGCTACCTGCGCTTCGAGAAGCCGCGCTCCTTCTTCGCGGCGATGAGCTTCGGCAACTGCGGTTACGCCTTCCCCACCATCATCGGTGCCAAGGTCGCCGCGCCCCATCGTCCGGCCGTGTCCTACGCCGGCGACGGTGCCTGGGGCATGAGCCTGATGGAGACCATGACCTGCGTGCGTCACAACATTCCGGTCACCGCGGTGGTGTTCCACAACCGTCAGTGGGGTGCGGAGAAGAAGAACCAGGTCGATTTCTACAACCGCCGCTTCGTCGCCGGTGAGCTCGACAACCAGTCCTTCGCCGAGATCGCCCGCGCCATGGGCGCCGAGGGCATCACCGTCGACAAGATCGAGGATGTCGGCCCCGCGCTGAAGAAGGCCATCGACATGCAGATGAACGAAGGCAAGACCACCATCATCGAGATCATGTGTACCCGTGAGCTCGGCGACCCCTTCCGCCGCGATGCACTGTCCAAGCCCGTGCGTCACCTCGACAAGTACAAGGACTACGTCTGAGACTGAACCAAGGCACGTCCCCACTCGGGGATGTGCCTGCAAGCCCCCGGCCACGCCGGGGCACCCAGACACGCGGACGGGGAAGGCCATGACCTTCACCCGCCAGACACACCTCCGGCCCCGACAGAGACCCGGACAAGGACACCATGAGCACATCCACAACTGCTGCGCAGCCAGGCATCTTCGCCGGCACGAAGAAAATGGTCCCCGGCGTGATGCTCTGCGCCGTCATCGCGGTCGCCGCCACCTTCGTCTCCGAGCACTACGGCGGGCCGCAGTTCCTCTACGCATTGCTGATCGGCATTGCCTTCCACTTTCTGTCGGACAACGACAAGTGCATCCCGGGCATCGAGTTCTCCGCCAAGAAACTGGTGCGCATCGGCGTCGCACTGCTGGGCGCACGCATCGTTGCCAGTGACGTCAGCGACCTCGGTCTTGCCGGTGTCGGTGCCCTCATCGGCGCCGTCGCGCTGACCATCGGTTTCGGTCTGCTGATGGCCCGCCTGCTGGGGCTGCCGAGCATGCTCGGCCTGCTCTCGGGCGGCGGCACCGGCATCTGCGGCATCTCGGCGACGATGGCCATCTCGTCCACGCTGCCCAATACCCGTGAGAACGAGCGCTACACTCTGCTCACCGCCATCGGTATCGCGATTTTCTCCACCGTGGCGATGGTGCTCTACCCGCTGATCGTCAAGAGCGCCGGCCTCAGTACGGCCGAAGCCGGTCTCTTCCTCGGCGGCTCGATCCACGACGTCGCCCAGGTGGTGGGTGCCGGCCTGATCATTTCCCCGGAAGTCGGTGATGCGGCAACGCTGGCCAAGATGTTCCGCGTCGCCATGCTGATGCCGGTGGTCGTGATCCTCGCCCTCACCTTCCATGCCGAGCGCAAGAAGAGCGAAACCCCGGGCGCAAAGACCCCGATCCTGCCGCTGTTCCTGGTCGTGTTCGCCGCACTGGCTGCCGCCAACAGCATGGGCTGGCTGCCGCACGAAGTGGTCGAGGTCAGCTCCGACATCTCGCGCTGGTGCCTGGTGATCTCGATTGCCGCACTCGGTGTAAAGACCTCGCTCGAAAAGCTTGCCGCCCTGGGCTGGAAGCCGATCGTGCTGATGTCCAGCGAGGCCATCTTCGTGGCCACCTACATGCTCAGCGTGGTGTATGTCTCACGCGCCTTCGGCGCCTGACACTGCATCGAAACCGCCCCATCCGCGACTGCCCCAACCCCGGCCCGACCGCAACGGAGAACCGCATGAACGCCAACGAAAAATTCATCGCCTCGAGCGCCCACGTCGACGCAGCCGCCATCGCGCCGCTGCCGAACTCGCGCAAGGTCTATGTTCAGGGTTCGCGCCCCGACATCCAGGTGCCCATGCGCGCCATCTCGCAGGCCGACACCCCGACCGGTTTTGGCGGCGAGCCCAACCCGGACATCTACGTCTACGACTGCTCCGGCCCCTACTCCGACCCTGCCGCCAAGATCGACATCCGCTCCGGGCTGCCCGCCCTGCGCGCCGGCTGGATCGAAGAGCGCGACGACACCGAGGTGCTGTCCGACCTGTCGTCCGAGTTCGGCCGCGTCCGCGCCGCCGACACCAAGCTCGACGAGTTGCGCTTCCCCGGCCTGCACCGCAAGCCGCGTCGCGCCAAGCCGGGTGCAAACGTGTCGCAGATGCACTACGCCCGCCGCGGCATCATCACGCCCGAGATGGAATACATTGCCATCCGCGAGAACCTCAACCGCAAGGCCTACATCGAATCGCTCAAGGCCGCGGGCCCCACCGGCAACAAGATGGCTGCGCTGCTCGGCCGTCAGCATCCGGGCCAGCACTTCGGCGCTTCGATCCCGGAAGAGATCACCCCCGAATTCGTGCGTGACGAGGTCGCCCGCGGCCGCGCCATCATCCCCAACAACATCAACCACCCCGAGTCCGAGCCGATGATCATCGGCCGCAACTTCCTGGTGAAGATCAACGCCAACATCGGCAACTCGGCGCTCGGCTCGTCCATCTCGGAAGAAGTCGACAAGATGACCTGGGCCATCCGCTGGGGCGGCGACACGGTGATGGACCTGTCCACGGGCAAGAACATCCACGAGACCCGCGAGTGGATCATTCGCAACTCGCCGGTGCCAATCGGCACCGTGCCCATCTACCAGGCGCTGGAAAAGGTCGACGGCAAGGCCGAGGACCTGACCTGGGAGATCTTCCGCGACACCCTCATCGAGCAGGCCGAACAGGGCGTGGACTACTTCACCATCCACGCCGGCGTGCTGCTGCGCTACATCCCGCTCACCGCCAACCGCATGACCGGCATCGTGTCCCGTGGCGGTTCGATCATGGCCAAGTGGTGCCTGGCGCATCACCAGGAGAGCTTCCTCTACACCCACTTCGAGGAAATCTGCGAAATCATGAAGGCCTACGACGTGGCCTTCAGCCTCGGCGACGGCCTGCGTCCGGGCTCGATCTACGACGCCAACGACGAAGCCCAGCTCGGCGAGCTCAAGACCCTGGGCGAGCTGACCCAGATCGCGTGGAAGCACGACGTGCAGGTGATGATCGAAGGCCCCGGCCATGTGCCAATGCACATGATCAAGGAAAACATGGACCTGCAGCTCGAGCAGTGCCATGAAGCCCCCTTCTACACCCTCGGACCGCTCACCACCGACATCGCCCCCGGCTACGACCACATCACCAGCGGCATCGGTGCGGCCACCATCGGCTGGTACGGCACCGCGATGCTGTGCTACGTGACGCCCAAGGAGCACCTCGGCCTGCCCAACAAGCAGGACGTGAAGGAAGGCATCATCACCTACAAGCTCGCCGCCCACGCCGCCGACCTCGCCAAGGGTCATCCGGGTTCGCAGATCCGTGACAACGCATTGAGCAAGGCGCGTTACGAGTTCCGCTGGGACGACCAGTTCAACATCGGCCTCGACCCCGACAAGGCGCGCGAATTCCACGATGAGACCCTGCCCAAGGAATCGGCCAAGGTCGCGCACTTCTGCTCGATGTGTGGCCCCCACTTCTGCTCGATGAAGATCACTCAGGACGTGCGTGATTACGCAGCCCAACTGGGCGTGGCCGAAAGCGAAGCGGTGCAGAAGGGCATGGAAGTGAAAGCCGTCGAGTTCGTGAAGAGCGGCGCCGAGATCTATCGCAAGGTGTGACATGCCCCTGATCCAGATCGAACTCAATGGCAAGTCGCGCCCCGCTGCCACCACGCAGAGCCTGGAAGACCTGATCGCCTCGCTCGACCTCGCAGGGAAGAGCCTGGCGGTGTCGATCAACCGCGAGGTGGTCAAGCGTGCCGAGTGGCCCAATCGTCACCTGCAGGCCGACGACAGAATCGAAATCGTTCACGCCATCGGCGGTGGCTGAACACGAGGAGACAAACATGCAGCTCAATGACCTGCCCACGGCCAACGAAGCCGGCAACACCGAAAGCAACACCGACCACCAGCTCACCATCGCCGGCAAGACCTATGGGTCGCGCCTGCTGGTGGGCACCGGCAAGTACAGGGACTTTGACGAAACCCGCGCCGCAGTGGATGCCAGCGGCACGTCCATCGTCACCGTGACCATCCGCCGGGTGAACATCGGCCAGCACCAGCACGAACCCAATCTGCTGGACGCGGTGCCGCCCTCGCAATTCACCATCCTGCCCAACACCGGGGGCTGCTTCAACGCCAAGGACGCGGTCTATACGCTGCAGATGGCGCGCGAACTGTTGGGTGGGCACTCGCTGGTGAAACTGGAGGTGCTCGGCGACGAGAAGACCCTGTTCCCCAACATGCCCGAAACCCTGAAGGCAGCCGAAACGCTGATCAAGGACGGCTTCGACGTGATGGTCTACTGCAGCGACGACCCGATCCAGGCAAAGATGCTCGAAGACATGGGCTGCGTGGCGATCATGCCGCTGGCCTCGCTGATCGGCTCGGGCATGGGCATCCTGAATCCGTGGAACCTGTCGCTGATCATCGAGCAGACCAAGGTGCCGGTGATCGTCGATGCGGGTGTCGGCACCGCGTCGGATGCGGCCATCGCGCTCGAACTCGGCTGCGACGGCGTGCTGATGAACACCGCGATCGCCAAGGCGCAGGACCCGATCCGGATGGCGCTGGCCATGCGCGACGCCGTGCGTGCCGGGCGCAACGCCTATCTCGCCGGGCGCATGCCGAAACGCTTCTCCGCCTCTCCGTCCTCCCCGATGGCCGGTCTGATGGCCTGATTGCATGGCGGGGGCGCAAGTCCCCCGCCATCAACGTTTTCGGCAATATCCTGCCGGCGCCTGGGACGGGATAATCCTCATCCCAGTCATGACCCCGACCAAGAACCCATGAGCATTCGCCCCACCTCCGCGATGTGGAAGCAGTTCATGCAGCGCGAAGCCAACAGCGCGATGAGCCTGCAGGGCCAGATTCGTCAGATGCTGGTCGCGACCATTCTCGACGGCCAGATTCCACTCGACGAGCCGATTCCCTCCAGCCGCGAACTGTCTTCGCACATCGGCGTTGCGCGCAACACCGTGGTCATCGCCTATCAGCAACTGGTCGACGAGGGCTACCTGCTGTCGCTGGAGCGCAAGGGCCATTTCGTCAACCCCGCCATCCTCGAAGGGCGTGCGGGGAAGACCGACCTCACGCCGATCGCAAGCCCTGCCGGTGCGCCCGACTGGAGCCGTCGCTTCCGCTTCCAGCCCTCCACCCAGCGCAACATCTGCAAGCGGGCGGACTGGCAGACCTACCCCTACCCCTTTGTCTACGGTCAGTTCGACCCCACCCTGTTCCCCACCGCCGACTGGCGCGAGTGCTGCATGAAAACGCTCAGCGTGCTCGAGATCAGCGAATGGGCGCAGGACATGATACTGCGCGACGACGAATCCCTCGTGCGCCAGATCCGTACCAGGGTGTTGCCGCGACGCGGGGTACGGGCGTCGGACGACGAGATCGTGATCACCGTCGGCACCCAGCAGGCGCTGTATCTGCTGGCCGATCTGCTGACCAGCAGTGACACGCCGGTCGGCATGGAAGACCCCGGCTACCCCGACGCGCGCAACATTTTCAGCAGCCGCACAAAGCGCATGGAAAGCCTTGCAATAGATGAGCAGGGCCTGATTATTGACGACCGGCTCAAGCGCTGCGATTACGTCTATGTCACGCCCAGCCACCAGTGTCCGACCACGGTCACCATGCCGCTCGAACGTCGCGAGGCCTTGCTGAAGATGGCCGAGGAAGCAGACTTCATCGTCATCGAAGACGACTACGACAGCGAGAACCCGTTTGAAGGCGAACCCCTGCCCGCGCTCAAGAGCCTGGACCGCAACAACCGCGTGATCTACATCGGCAGTCTGTCCAAGAGCCTCGCGCCGGGCATGCGCCTGGGATACGTGGTCGGCCCGGCCGAGCTCATCCGCGAACTGCGCGGTGTGCGGCGGCTGAACCTTCGTCACCCTGCGGCTTACATGCAGCGCGCGTTCGCGATCTTTCTCTCGCTCGGTCACCACGACTCGCTGCTGCGCAGGCTCTCGACGGCGCACAACGAACGGGCATGCGCACTGACGGCGGCACTGGCGAGCCATCTTCCGGCTTTTCGCCATGTGCCGATCTCGGGTGGTTCGTCGTGCTGGGTGGAAGGCCCTCCCTGGCTCGATGCCAATGTACTCGCAGAGCAGGCCCTCGAACACGGCATCCTGATCGAGACCGGCAGCGTATTCTTCATGTCCGAACCGCCCCCGAGAAACTACTTCCGCCTCGGCTTCTCCTCGATTCCGGTCGAGCACATCGACGCTGGCATCAAATGCCTGGCCGGCGTTGTCGCAAATCTGCAAACTTCAGAATAATTTCCATATTCTTCAAAGCCTTATCTGGACCAAACGATTCACCCCAACTGGTCCTACGTCGTCCTCCGCAAGGGCCTTAACCTGTACCCACGTTGTCGATGGCCAGAGACACCGTTCTCGGCCACCGGCGCAACAGACAAGCCCAGCACCATCACGGAGAGAGAACATGACCCAACCCACCACTGCCCTTCTGGAAGCCTTCGGCGACGCCTGGAACCGTCACGACATCGACGCCCTGATGAGCTTCATGGCCGATGACTGCTCCTTCCACGCGGTCGGCGGCCCCGACCTGCTCGGCCGCAGTTTCGTTGGCCGCGAGGCAGTGCGCGAAGGCTTCATGCTGGCCTGGCAGACCTTCCCCGACGCGGCGTGGCTCGACGGCGACCACTTCGTCGATGGCAATCGCGGTGTGAGCGAAACCACCTTCGTCGGCACCAAGGCCGACGGCACCCGCATCGAAGCACGCATGGTCGATATCTTCACGTTCCGTGACGGCAAGATCGCGGTCAAGAATGCATTCCGCAAGGATCGTCCGCCAGTATCCGTAGCCTGAGCGCGGATTCACGTCACACTGAATCAAGGAATCCGAGCATGGACGCTGCTACCGCCAACGTGAGCGCCGCCGCCGAAGGCCGCGCCACTCCCCCCTCCAAACCTTACGATCCCGCCTACGACCCCCTGGTCTCCGCAACGCCCGGCCAGGGCCGCGAGTACGCACCGACCTACTGGATCGGCACCGCCGGCGAGCCGCCCGCGGACGATGGTCCGATCACCCATGACATCGATGTAGACGTCGCCATCATCGGCTCCGGCTTCACGGGCCTGACGACCGCCATCTTCCTGGCGCAGGAATACGGCATCAAGGCGACCGTGCTGGAAGCCAACCGCACGGCATGGGGCTGCAGCGTACGCAACGGCGGACAGGCGCAGTGCGCCTCCGGCCGGCTGAAGCGCTCGCAGTGGATCACCCGCTACGGTCTTGAAGCGGCCCTCGGCCTGCACCGCGAATGTGTGGACGGCATGGAGAACTTCAAGGAGCTGATCAAGGACATCGACTGCGATCCTCAACCCGGCGGTCACCTGTATGTTGCGCACCGCGAACGCATCATGCCGACGCTGGAGAAGGAAGCAAAGCTGCTGCGCGACGTGTTCAAGTACGACGCGCGCATCCTGGATGCCGACACCGTCAAGCGCGAGTGGGTTGGCGACGAGGAAGCCTGCGGTGCGATGCACGAACCCGAAGGCATCGGCATTCACGCCGGCAAGCTTGCCTTCGGTTACGTGAAAAAGGCACGTGCACTGGGCGCAACCATTCATCCCGCGAGCCCCGTACAGGGCTGGGAAACACGCAACGGCGTGCATTACCTGAAGACCCCCGGCGGCATTGTGCGTGCCCGCGCTGTAGGCGTGTGCACCGGTGGCTATACTTCGAACAGCCTGCACCCCGAGCTGAAAAACCGTCTGCTGCCGATTCTGTCGAACTCCATCGTCACCCGGCCGCTGACCGCACAGGAAATCGAAGCGTGTGGCCTGCGCACGCACCAGGTCATTACCGATACGCGCGTACTGCGTCACTACTACCGCCTGATGCCGGACAACCGGCTGCAGATCGGCAGCCGCAGCGCGATTACCGGCAACGACGCACCGCAGAAGCAGTATGAGCAACGCCTGATCGAAGACATGTGGCGCAAGTTTCCGGCGCTCAAGGGTGTTCAGATCGACTACTCGTGGTGGGGCTGGGTGGATGTGAGTCACGACATGATGCCGCGCATCCACCAACCCGATCCGAAGGAAACGATCTATTACTCCCTCGGCTACGGCGGCAACGGCGTGATGTATTCGGCCCAGGCAGGGCGTCGCCTGGCACAGTGGATCGCCGGCAAGGGGAACGAACTGACATTGCCGATCTTCACCTCGAGGCTGCCGTTCCCGAACATCCGCGAGATGGTGGTTTCGGAGGCCTTTGCCCCGTTCCGCCGCTTCGGCCAGCGCTTCCTCTACCGCTGGTACGCCTACAACGACGAACGCCCCTGATTCATCCGCTGGCCTTCCGGCGAGCCGGAAGGCCCCCGCCCACCCCACTCATGGAGCGCAGGACCTCATAACAAGGGAATCCGCAGCAGGTACGCGAAAAGCGACCAGGGGTTTCCATCCCGAGCAGCAACACAGCCCTGTCCGAAACATCGGACCAGTCAGACAAAGTTGGAGCCAACCATGAACATCAAGAAAACCGTACTGATCTCGTTCCTTACCGCCGGCCTGATCGCCGGATCGCAAGGTGCCTTCGCAGCCAATTTCAAGATGGCGCTGGGTGATGCTGCTGGTGGTACGCAGTGGGAACTGGGCCAGACCTTCAAGACCCTCTTCGAACAGAAGACCGGCGGAAAGCACAAGGTCGACCTCTTCCCCAACGGCCAGCTGGGTGACGAACAGAACACGGTCAACAACGCCGCGCTCGGCACGCTGGACTTCTCGGTACTGGCCGTCAACAACGTCACCCCGTTCTCGCCCTCGGTGGGCGTGCTGACCCTTCCCTACGTCATCCAGAGCGCAGAAGAAGCCAAGAAGCTCACTCAGGGCGATGTGGGCAAGGAGCTTACTGAAAACACCATCCGCGACGCAGGCGTCCGCATCGTCGGCTGGGCTTATTCAGGCTTCCGCGTACTGACCAACTCGAAGAAGCCGGTAACCACCGTGGCCGACCTCAAGGGTCTGGTTGTTCGCGTACCGAAGAATGAGATCATGATCGCCACCTATCAGTCCTGGGGCATCAACCCGACACCGATGGCCTGGTCCGAAACCTTCACCGCGTTGCAGCAGCGCGTCGTCGATGGTCAGGACAACCCCTACATCACCGTCTCGGCGATGAAGTTCAACGAAGTGCAGAAATACGTCACCAACATCCGCTACATCTTCTCGCTCGAGCCGCTGATCGTCAGCGAGTCCGTTTTCCAGGATCAGAAACCTGACGTACAGAAGGCCATCCTCGAAGCCGGTCGTGAAGCCACCGAGCACAGCTACAAGTACCTGCTCGAGACCGAAGATAAGATCAAGAAGGATCTCGCCGCCAAGGGCATGCAGATCAGCGACGCTGCCAACGGTGAAAAGGAGTTCATTCAAAAGGCCACCACCACGGTGTGGCCGAAGTTCTACGACAGCATCGGCGGCAAGGACAAGCTCGACAAGGTCCTGAAGTCGCTCGGCCGCTGAGTCCCGGACTGCCGGCGCGTCAATGCGCCGGCAGTGTTCTTCCCGAGGTGCGCCCCTTTCTGCACCTGCCCCTGATCGATATGCCGAACGACGCTGCTGCACTGCCCGCTCACGGCCCGATCACTGCTTTTGCACTTCTGATTCCGCGGAGCCTGCCATGTCCATCAAAAACGTCGCTCTGAAGCTCGTTGGAAATATCGAGGAGTACCTGGCGGAAGCGCTGCTTGCCTGCTTCGTGGTGCTGCTGTTCGTACAGATCCTGTTGCGCCAGTTCTTCCAGTATTCGCTGCCCTGGGGTGAAGAGCTCGCAACCTACATGTTCGTCTGGTTCGCCTACCTCGGTGCAACCGTGGCGGCAAAGATGTCGGCCCACAACCGCGTCACCTTCCAGTTCAAGTTCTTTCCGCCCATCGTGCGCAAGGTCTGCATGGCCCTGTCGGACGTGCTGTGGGTGTGCTTCAACATGTACTTCGTGTACCTGAGCTACGACTTCGTGTTCAACCGCATGAACCTGTTCTGGAAGTCGCAGACCCTCGGGCTGCCGATGAAGTACTTCTACATGATCCTGCCGATCGCCTTCACGCTGATGTCGATCCGCATTCTGTGGAACCTCTACCTCACCCTGTTCAAGGGCGTGGAACTGATGGACCCGGAAGCCGAAGAGATCGAAAAGCTCAAGAAAACCGCAGCCACACAACAATAATCACGGCCACCCGCAGAGAGAACACACATGGACGCCTATATCGTAGAAATCCTGTTCGGCGGATTCTTCCTCATGCTGTTGCTTGGGGCGCCGATCACCATTGCACTGGGTGGCGCGGCACTCGCCACCTTCATGGCGGTAGAGAAGAACCCGATCGCCTTCGTGCAGATCGCCTTCACCTCGGTGGGCAGCTTCCCGCTGATGGCCCTGCCCGCCTTCGTGCTCGCGGGCGCGTTGATGGAAGCCGCCGGTATCTCGCGCCGGCTGGTTGATATCGCCGAAACCCTTGCCGGCCCGATCACCGGCGGCCTCGGAGCCGCCACCGTTCTGGCCTGCCTGTTCTTCGGTGCCATCTCCGGCTCCGGCCCGGCTACCACGGCGGCCGTCGGCATGCTGATGATCCCGGCCATGACCAAGCGCAACTACGACCGCAGCTACGCCTCGGCCGTCACTGCCGCCTCGGGTGGTCTTGGCATCATCATTCCGCCCTCCATCCCCATGGTGATTTTCGGCATCTCGGCCATGGGCCTGATGCCACCGCCAGACGCCGTCGCCAAGTACGGTGAATTCGCGTCGGTGTCGATTCCGAAGCTGTTCGTTGCCGGTGTTGTTCCAGGCATCGTGATGGCGGGCAGCCTGGTGGTGATCAACTACTTCATCTCGAAAAAGCACGGTTACGTTGGTCTCACCGAGAAGTGGTCCTTCTCCGATATTCGCAGCTCGCTGCGCAGGGGCGTGTGGTCCATTCTGGCGCCAGTGATCATTCTCGGCGGCATCTACGCCGGCCTGTTCACCCCGACAGAATCGGCCATCGTGGCGATCTTCTACACGCTCTTTGTCGGCATTTTCCTGCACCGTGAGCTGAAGTTCGCGTCCTTGCTCAACTCGCTGCGCACCACGACCTGGATCACCGGCCGCGTGCTGCTGATCCTCTTCACCGCGACCGTGTTCGGCCGCCTGCTGGTGGAGCAGCGCATCCCGGCAACCATCGCGGACTCGATGCTCAGCCTGACCGACAACATCTACCTCATCTGGTCGATGATCATCGTGTTCCTGCTCTTCGTCGGCATGTTCATGGAGACCCTGGCGGCCATCATGATTCTCGTGCCGGTGCTGCTGCCGGTGATGTACACCCTCGGCATGGACCCCACCCACGTCGGCATCGTCATCATCTGCACGCTGTCGGTCGGCTTCATGACCCCACCGCTGGGCGAGAACCTGTTCGTGGCCTCGGGCATCGGCGGATCAAGCATCGAAGCGATCGTCGCCCGCATCCATCCATTCGTGATCGTGTCGACCATTTCGATCTTCCTTATCGCCTTCTTCCCGCAAATCTCCCTGTGGCTGCCTTCGATGGTCGGCTACTGAACGTGAATCCCGGCCGGTGCATCGACGCCGGCCGGACACCTAACGGCATTTGTTGCGCATAAAGCCATCAACGGAGACTCATCATGTCGCTGAACCAAGGCCCCGTCTACGCAATCGCGCTGGCCACCCTGATCGGGGTCGGCCAGCCCACTGCATCAGTCGCAGCGCAGCCTGCTGCAGTCACGAGCGCCGAAACCCCTGCCGGCGTTTACGGCAACCCTCAGGCCGAACGCGCCAACGCACTGCTCGAACGCGCGGTGGAACATGTACGCAAGAACGGCGTGATGGGGGTGGACGCCTTCAGTCGCGAGGCTGAATTCATCGATCGTGACCTCTACGTGTACGCACTCGACATGAGCGGCCGCTTTCTCGCCAGTGGCGGCGCCTCTGCGGTGCTGATCGGGCAGAACGTGCTGACCGAGACCGATCTCGACGGTCGCCCCTTCTTCAGCGAGATGCTCGAGATGGCAAAGGCCAGCGATCACGGCCGCATCGAATACCACTGGTTCAACCCGGCCGACAGCAAGAGCGAACCCAAGCTGACCACGTTCCAACGCGTGGGCAACATTATCGTTGCGGTTGGCTACTACGCCCCGCGCGCCACGGCGGCTCAGGCCAGAAGCCTGCTGAAGCGTGCGATGAAGGCGATGATCGACGACGAAGCTGCCGCACTCACCGCATTCCAGCACTTCAAGGGCCCCTTCGTGCGCGACGACCTGTACGTGGTCGTGGTGGATATCGCCTCTGGCAAGGTTCTGGCCCACGGCGCCAACCCAGCCTTGGTCGGCACCGACGCCAACGCGCAGAAGTCACCGGACGGTGTCGAGATCGGGCGCGAAATGCTGGCGCTGGCGCGCAAGGACGGCAAGGGCGAGTACGAATACAACTGGCGCAACCCCCTGACCGGCCGTCTGGAAAAGAAGCACAGTTACTTCAGCACTCAGAACGGGCGCCTGATCGGTGTGGGGTATTTCTCGCGCTGAGTTCAAGCACGGCAAGGTGACCGGATGACGGGCAAGGTGCGCGCATCCGGTTTCCTTTTTTCGCAGACCTGCTGTGCGCCCATTCCCACCAGCAACGGGATCAGGCACTGAAGATCCGGCTCGTCGGCAGGCCCGGAGGGCCAGCGTGCCAGCTGGTCAGGCCTGGTCCAGCTTTTTCCGCCATGCATCGAAATCGTCGCGCTGGATGTAGGTCTCCAGCCGGTTGATGTTTCCCGGCAGCTGCCGCCCTTCCCACTGTTCCGTTGCCCACCGCTTTATGTTGGCGTGCAGGTCGCCATGCTGAATGGCCGCTGCCAGCAACACTTCGGCATCGTGCTCGGCCAATGAGCCAGCGCTCATCTCGTGCGCCGCCTCCAGCAGGCTCAAGACGTTCGATCCGGATTCATGCTTGATCATGCGAGTCTCCTCGGTCTTGTTCTGTTTTCAACCCGGTGAGTGCTTGCCCGCATCGCTGACGCAGCCAGACTCAGACCAGAAAAAGCGGGCAACTGCGCCCTCGCCTTCCCTCGCCAGTGTGCCTCAGCCTGTGCCGGGGAGATACAGGCCTCGGGATGCGCGACACAGGCAGGCACTGAAACAGCCGTGGCTTGCGTGGCGGGCATTCGTCCGGCCCGGAACCCACTGGCGCTGCATCCGACGCCAGCCCTTCATCAAAACGGACATAGAATACGGGCTTGAGTAAATGCCCAGCGGAGCACACGCATGACTTACAAGGTTTTCATCGACGGTCGTCACGGCACCACCGGTCTCAAGATCGACGAGCGCCTCTCCGGCCGCGACGAAATCGAAATCCTGACCATCCCCGAAGACAAGCGCAAGGACCCGGCCGTCAAGGCCGAGTTCGTCAATTCGGCCGACGTCGTCTTCCTGTGCCTGCCCGATGCGGCATCGAAGGAATCGGTTTCGCTGCTCGCCCCGGGCAACACCCGCACCCGCTTCCTCGACGCCAGCACCGCCCACCGGACCAACCCTGACTGGGTCTACGGCCTGCCCGAACTCAATCCGGGGCAGCGCGAACGCGTTAAGAATGCACAGAAGGTCGCCGTGCCGGGCTGCCATGCCAGCGGTTTCATCATGCTGATGCACCCGCTCGTCGCCGCCGGGATCGTGCCCGCCGACTACCCGGCCAGCACCTACTCCATCACTGGCTACAGCGGTGGCGGCAAGGAGATGATTGCCAGCTACGAAGAAGCCGGCGAACTCGGCGACAACATGAAGAGCCCGCGCTTCTACGCGCTGGGCCTCGCCCACAAGCATCTGCCCGAAATGCAGACGCTCACCGGCCTCGCCAACAAGCCGCTGTTCACCCCCATCGTCGGCAACTTTGCCCAGGGCATGGTGGTGGCTGTGCCGCTGCTGCCGCGCCTGCTCAAGCAGAAGGTGTCCGCAGCCGACATCCAGCGCTTCTTCGCCGAGTACTACGCCGGCGAGACCTTCATCAAGGTCATGCCGTCGGACCCGGCGCCGATGCTGGACAACGGCTTTCTGCCCGCGACCACCTGCAACGACACCAACCGTGCCGAGATCTTCGCCTTCGGTCACGAAGACCAGATCCTCGTCGCTGCGCGTTTCGACAACCTCGGCAAGGGCGCCTCGGGTGCTGCCATCCAGTGCATGAACATCATGCTTGGACTGGACGAGACGGCCGGGCTGGCGGTTTGAGCGATCGCATCAGGGTCGATACCCCCTGACGCTCGGAGGCTGGCGGGTTCAAACTCACCCGCCAGCCCGCGCGCCGAGCCGGACTCGTCATTTCGTAAGCATCAAACCACCAGGATCAGGACAAGCATCAGGCTTGCGGCGGAGAGCAAGGTCTGCAGGGTGATGATGCCGGCCATCAGATGGCTGTCGCCGCCCAGCTGGCGGGTCAGCACATATGCGGTTGGTGCCGTCGGCAAGGCGAAGAAGAGCACCAGGATTGAACGCTCGATGGCTGGCAGTCCCACGATGACGGCACAGCCGAACGCGATCGCCGGGACCAGCAGGAGCCGGGTCAGACTGTTCGTGACAAGGGCGCCCACCTCGCCATGGAGCTCGCCCGGCTTCAGAGCGGCACCGACACAGAGCAGGCCCAGCGGCAGACTGCTTCCGGCCAGCAGCGCCAGCAGCCGGTCCGTACCCCACTTGATCTCGACGCCGGACTGATTGACCAGCGCCCCCGCGAGGCAGGCGAGGATGAGCGGATTCTTCACGATCGGGAGCAGCAGCGCCTTGAGGCTGGTATCCCTGCCCGCAGACAGGGCAAGTACCGCCATCACGTTAACGATCGGCACGAGAAGCGCCAGCATCACCGCCGCCAGCAGCAGGCCTTCCTTGCCGAAAAAGCCACCTATCGCGGCCAACCCGAGATAGGTGTTGAAGCGCAGCGTGCCCTGCAGCATCACACCGAATCGTGCCGCAGGCCAGGCATGAACCCGGCGCGCGACCAGCAGTCCGGCACTGCACACGGCCAATGCAAGCACGACTGCGGTGAGCAGGCGTGGCAAAGCGGGGTCATTCAAGGGCGCGGTGGCCAGACTCTTGAACAACAACGCAGGGAACAGAATGAAGTAATTGAAGCGCTCCGCGCCGGGCCAGAAGGCCTGCCCCGGAAACCCGCGCTTCTGCATGTAATACCCTGCGACGATCAGTACGAAGAGCGGCCACAAGGACTCCAGCACTTCGATCATCGCGCACGCTCCGGCGTACCTGCCCGCATCCCCCACGGGCTGCATGCCGCAGCCACTTCGCGAGCATCCTGCAGGCAACGCACACTGCCTGCCGCCATGGCGACGTCAGGCACCCAGCGGCGAAGCATGTGCGCAACCCCAGTCGCCACGCTTGTCATCAACACGCCTTGCAACATCCATTCTCCCTGCACGATCCCGCGTACGCCGCACTCGCTTGCGCGCTGCCAGCATAACGGAGCCCGCGACCTGATGATCGAATCGCCGAACAGGGGGTCCGCCCGCAGGGACATGAGCGCGCCGCGCTACTGGCCCTTGCACCCCGACCCGGCACAATGCATGCCGGCCTCAAGGCCAGACATTCCCAGGCGGACGGCACTGTCTCGGCCTCGAAAACTGCAGCTTGACGCCCTCTGACGTCCTTTGTAGCGTACGCGCACCGACCCCAGGACAACAAACATGAAGAATAAATACAGTGCGCGCCCTCTCATCCTGATTTCAGCCCTGCTCATGGCCACCACCGCAGCGGAGGCCAGACATCCGTGGGTCACCGACAACCCGCGCCTCGACAAGAACGCATGGTTCTCCAATCTCGAATCAGGCGCCGAGGTGCAATCGCCCTTTGTCGCAAAGTTCGGGCTCACCGGCATCGGCATCGCGTCAATCAAGAAACCCGTGGCAAGCACCGGACACCACCATCTGCTGATCGACCGCGGGCTCCCCCTCAACTTTACCGAGCCGCTGCCCTTCAACGACCAGTACATCCACTTCGGCAAGGGCCAGATGGAAGCCATCCTCGACCTGCCGCCGGGCAAGCACAGCCTGCGCCTGGTGTTTGCCGATCACAGACACATCCCCAACTTCGTCTATAGCGACGAACTCGTCGTGAACGTCACTGGCAGCAGTGGAAAGACCATCGATTCGCTCAAGCGCACGGAAATCAGCCTGCTGTCGCCCCGCAGCGCCAGCAGAATCAGCCCGCCCTTTGCTGTCGCCATGCATGCGGCCGGCTACAACGTCTCGCACACCGAGATCACCGAACCCGACACCGGGCACTTCCGGCTGCGTCTCGCCCCGGCGAAAGGCGACGAAGTCGTCATCGATCTGACCGGTGGCGAAACCGAAGTCTGGCTCAACCCGCCTGCAGGCAGCTACAGCGCATCGCTCGAGATGTTGAGCAACAGCGCGCCGGGAACAGTGATGGCGAAGACGGCGCCCGTCCGCTTCGAGGTGAAGCCGCGCTGAACCCCGGCCACGCAACGCCCGGTCAGATCCGAGCGACAGCGTCCGGCAATCACCCGAGATGCAGGCAGATCGCGACAAGCTGCCTGCATCGAAATCCGACGCAAGCAAGGACCTCGATTAGAATCCACCTCTTTCCCGACCGGACCGCCTGCCCCCCGACGTGAGACTCCTGCTGATTGAAGACGACCCGATGATTGGTGCCGGCGTGCAGCAGGCGCTGCGGCAGGACGGCTATGCGGTGGACTGGGTGCGCGATGGCGTCGCTGCAGAACTGGCAGTGCAGGACAATCCCTACGAGCTGTTATTGCTCGATCTGGGGCTGCCGCGCCGGGGAGGCATCGAACTGCTGCAGAACCTGCGTGCAGCCGGCAATACGCTGCCGGTGCTGGTCATGACGGCACGCGACGCGGTTGCTGACCGCATCCGCGGCCTCGACGCGGGTGCCGACGACTATCTCGTCAAACCCTTCGATCTCGATGAACTCGGGGCCCGCGTGCGGGCATTGCTGCGACGCCAGCGCGGACAGGCCGCGCCGCTGATCGTCCACGGCGAGCTGACGCTCGACCCGGCCACGCATGAAGTCAGACTTGACGGCGAGGTTGTGCGTCTGTCGGCACGGGAGTACGCATTGCTGCGGGCACTGCTCGAACAGCCTGGCAAACCGCTGTCGCGGGCACAACTCGAAGAGCGGGTCTACGGCTGGGAAGAGGAAGTGGAAAGCAACGCGATCGAGGTTCATATCCACGGCCTGCGGCGCAAACTCGGTGCCGACTGGGTACGCAATCTGCGCGGTGTCGGCTACTACCTGCAGGAGCGGACATGAACTCATTGCGTCGCACCCTGCTGGTCTCGCTGCTGAGCGCCATCGCCGTGGTGTTCGCAATCGCCGGCTATGCGACCTACCGCACCGCGCGGGGCGAAGTCGACGAACTGATGGATTACCATTTGCGCCAGTTCGCGCTGTCACTGCGCGACCAGCATTTCGGCCAGCAACCCCCTCCGCCACCACCGATGGAATCGCCTGAAGAATCATTCGATTTCGTCATCCAGATCTGGGACGCCCAGGGTGTGCGGCTCTACCTCTCGCGACCGCACAGCGTACTCCCGGCGCTCGCGCGCTTCGGCTACAACACGGTCGACACCACCGAAGGCAAATGGCGGGTGTTCTCCATTCCGTTGCAGAACCAGGTCATCCAGATTGCACAGCCGATGTCGGTGCGAAGCCGGATGGCGGCCGACGCGGCGCTGCGCACACTGATTCCGCTCCTTGTCCTGATTCCCCTGCTCGGCGCCCTGATCTGGTACCTGGTCGGACGCGGCCTGCGTCCGCTGGAGCAGCTCGCACGCGAGGTCGGCACCCGACGCGCCGACTCTCTCTCCGCCCTCCCCGCCGCCGAGGTGCCGGAAGAAGCGCGGCCGCTGGTGCTTGCACTCAACGACCTCCTGCACCGGCTCGATCAGGCCATGAGCGCACAACGCGCGTTTGTAGCCGATGCCGCACACGAACTGCGCACGCCGCTCGCTGCGCTGCAGATCCAGCTTCAGCTCACCGAACGCGCAAGCGACGACGCCACGCGTCAGGCTGCGCTCGGAGAGCTGCGTGCCGGTCTGCAGCGTGCCACGCACCTGGTACAGCAACTGCTGACGCTGGCCCGCCAGGAACCCGGCGCCGACGCGAGCGCAAAGTTCGTTCCGGTCGTGCTCGCCGACATCGCGCGCCAAGGCCTCACCGACCATGCTTCGCTCGCAGACGCACGCCAGATCGACCTCGGTGCGGACACGCTCGACGAGGCCGCCGTGGTTCAGGCCGACCCGGCCGCCCTCCGCACCCTGGTCGGCAACCTGATCGACAACGCGATTCGCTACACCCCGGCCGGCGGGCGGGTGGACGTCACGGTGTTTACCGACCCCACGACCCCGGCCTCGCACTGGCTGTGCGTCAGCGACAACGGCCCCGGCATTCCGCCCGAAGAGCGTGATCGCGTGCTGGACCGCTTCTATCGCCGTGCCGAAGTGGAGCAAAGCGGCAGCGGCCTGGGGCTTGCCATCGTTCGCAGCATCGCCGAGCGCCATGGCGCGAGTCTCGTGCTCGACACCTCGCCCCACGGCGGGCTCAGGGTCGGTCTGTGCTTCCCCGCCGAGCGACAAGCGCAAGTGTCTTAAGTCTGGTTTAAGTCGACGCACCTTAGATTGCAGCTGTCGCGGGTTGTGAAGCCCGCATCGGTTAAAGGAGCCCGACATGAAAACCAAGGTCATCCAGCTTTCCGGCGTTGCAGTCGCCGTCGCGGCACTTGCCATTGGCGGATACAACTTCGCCAACCATTCCGTCGGCAGCGCGCACGCGGCCCCCGCATCCATCGTCGCTTCGGCCTCGTCTTCGTCCAGCCCGCCTGCCACGCTGACGCTGCCCGACTTCCAGTCCATCGCAGAGCGCTACGGTCCCGCAGTCGTCAACATCAGTGTCGAGGGCACGGTGAAGACCTCCGCGCGCGGACAGTCGCCCTTCGAAGGGATGAGCCCGAACGATCCCTTCTACGAATTCTTCCGCCGTTTCGGCCCCCAGATCCAGATACCCGACGGCGAGCAGATCACCCACGGCATGGGCTCGGGCTTCATCGTCAGCGCCGACGGCGTCATCCTCACCAATGCACACGTGGTCGCCGACGCCACCCAGGTGACGGTCAAGCTGATGGACAAGCGCGAGTTCACCGCCAAGGTGATCGGCATCGACAGACCCACCGACATCGCCGTGCTGCGCATCGACGCCAGGGATCTGCCCACGGTACCGCTCGGCGATCCGAGCCAGACCCGGGTCGGTGAATGGGTGCTGGCCATCGGCGCGCCTTTCGGCTTCGAGAACAGTGTGACCGCAGGCATCGTCTCGGCAAAGTCGCGCTCGCTGCCCGACGAAGGCTACGTCCCGTTCATCCAGACCGACGTTGCGATCAACCCGGGCAACTCCGGTGGTCCGCTGCTCAACCTCAAGGGCGAGGTCATCGGCATCAACTCGCAGATCTACAGCCGCTCCGGTGGCTATCAGGGTCTGTCGTTCGCGATTCCGATCAATGTCGCCGCGCAGGTCCGGGATCAGCTCGTGACACATGGCAAGGTCACCCGCGGCCGGCTGGGTGTCTCCGTCCAGGATCTGAACCAGGCACTGGCGAACTCGTTCGGACTGGAAACCGCGCATGGTGCGCTGGTGAGCCGGGTGGACACCGACGGCCCTGCTGCCAAGGCAGGCATCGAGCCCGGCGACATCATTATCGGGCTCAACGGCGAGCGTGTTGAAAGCTCGGCTGAACTGCCACCCAAGGTTGCAGCCATCGCGCCGGGGGAATCCGTGAAGGTGGAGATCTGGCGTCAGGGCAAGCGCCGCGAACTGACGGCGACCGTGGGCGAACTGATGTCCGCACAGCTTGCCGCAACCGACGGTCAGAATACGGACCAGGGACGTCTCGGCGTGGCGGTCCGTCCGCTCAGCCCCGAAGAACAGAAGCAGATCGAAACCAGTTCCGGCCTGCTCGTACTCGACTCCACCGGACCCGCAGCCCATGCCGGCATTCAGCGTGGCGATGTCATCCTCGCCGTAAACGGGAAGCCCGTGATCAGCGTCGAAGGCCTGCGCAAGGACCTCGCCGCCCTTGGCAAGCATGCGGCAATCCTCATCCAGCGCGAGGATGCGCGGATCTTCATTCCCATCGAACTCGGCTGAACCTCGACTACCCCAGACGGCTGCAGGGAGCGCCTGCAGCCAAACTTACCGGAGAGACGCATGAGAAACAGACACCGTATTTCGCGCCGTGTGCTGCGGCATTTCCTTCAACTGGCGGCGGCGACCTTCGCCATCGGCGCCAATGTTGCACCTGCCAGCGCGGGCAGCGACAACGCAAGGCTTGCTGCCGACCGGCAGGAAGACAACAAGTACGCCCACAACGTGGCTGCAGGCGGTCAGTCGGATGCCTATCCGCTGAGCTTCGCACTTCCCGCGCCGTCCGCGGCGCCGATTGCAGGGCAGACCAGAGCGGACGTCCGCGTGCTTGACCGCGACGGCCGCAAGCTCGTCCAGATCGCGCTCGACGCCGACAGCATGATTGGCCCCTTCGACCACGGCGCATACACGGTGCTGATCAAGGCCAACGGTCTGACCGAGGTCCATCGCGTTCGCATCGGCACTGACACCCTGCCCTATCTTCATTTCACCGAGAACGTCTGAGGCTGCGCCGGGGCGACCGCCGTCACGCGCCGCGGCCACCCGGAACGAGCCTGAGCGTGCGCGAGGGAAGCACTACGTCACAGCGCACGTTCGCTTCCCTCAACTTGCGATCAAACGTGTGACCTGCGTCAACCTGAAATATAACGAACGACCTAGATAATACGGACGGAGCCACAGCCTTTTCTGGTGATCTGCAGGCGATCACCGACACGCTGAAAGGCAGCGCGAAAGGACAGCTACTGCGGCAGGGGGTTCTGATGTTTTCCAGGTTGAGTCGTTTGAGCGTTCGCAACCGCATATGGTTGATCGTGACCATACTGGTCGGTAGCGTCGTACTCGGCGCCTTGCTCGATGGAATGGCGCTGCGCGATGCCCTCTGGCGCGAAAGGGAGCTTCAGACCAAGAGCCTCGTCGTGTCCGGTCACGACGTCATGCTGCATTTCCACGCACTGCAGCTGGATGGCACGCTGTCGGCCGCCGACGCACAACGTGCGGCGATCAGCGCCGTTCGTGCCATGCGTCGTTCGGACAGCGAGTACCTCTGGATTGCCGACATGAGCGGCAAGGATCCAAGAGTGGTGATGCACCCCTTGCAGCCCAGGCTCGAGGGTCGCCTGCTCGACGCATCCCGCTTCACCTTTGTGCCGGACCTGCGTTCGCTCCCGGATCCTTCCCAGGTACCGACGCACGGGACAAGGGACACGCAGGCAACCCTCCGCGCACTCGCCGAGCACGGCGGAGATGGTTACCTGAGCTACGTCTGGCCCCGGTCCGCGTCCTCGCCCGATCAGCCCGCGGAGCTTTATCCGAAGCTCTCCTATGTCCGTAATGTGGCGCCGTGGAGCTGGGTCATCGGTTCCGGTGTATTCGTTGAAGACGTTGACGCAGCGATCTGGAATCAGACCTCCAACACCGTGCTGCGCACGGGCATTGCCGGCATCGTCCTGTTGCTGCTCGCCTCGCTCGTGGCACGCAGCATCACGCTCCCGCTCCAACGTTCCACACGGGCGATGCGTGGTATCGGTGCACCATGGGGCAAGGCCGAACGTCTGCCTGTCGAAGGTCATGGAGAACTTGCCGAACTCGCCACCGGCTTCAACCGGATGCTCGACGAGCTTGAGGCGCACGAAGCGGCACAGACTCAACGCGAGCAGCATCTCGAGGAAGCGGTCGCCCGACGCACGGCCGAGCTCAGGGCCGCGAACAGGCAACTTGAAGCAGAGCTCACCGAAAGACAGCAGGCAGAGCAGGCACTGCGTGACAGCGAAGCACGCTTCAGCAATATCTGCACCACGGCGCAGGACGCGATCTTCCTGATCGACGAACAGCGACGCATTTCGTACTGGAATCCCGCCGCCGGGCGGATCTACGGCTACAGCGCAGACGAAGTGCTCGGTCGTGACGTACTTGAGTTTGTCATCCCTGAACGCCTCATGGGCTGGGCCAGCGCAGAATTCTCCGAGTTCATCGCAAGCGACGACTACAAGCGCAATGGCAGGCAGCACGAGGTAACCGGTCGCAGCCGGGATGGCCGCGAGTTTGCCGCTTCGCTGTCGGTCTCGGCCATCAGGCTCAATGGAAAGTGGTCAGCAGTGTGTTTCGTCCGCGACATCAGCGAGCAGAAGCAGTCTTCGCAGGCAGTGCGCGAAAGCCGGGCGCGCATGCGTGCGCTCCTGGACGCAAGCAGCGAATCCGTGCTGCTCCTCGACCCCGCGGGTGTGATTCTCGAGATCAACGCCTGTGCCGCACAGCGCTTCAACCTGACTCCCGAAGACATGAGTGGCCGGAACTTCTTCGACTATCTGCCACCTGCACTGGTCGCACCACGTAATGCCGCGATACAGCAGGTCGTGATCAGCGGAGAGCCCACGCACCTGAACGACCGCCGCGACGGACGCTTCTTCGACAACAACCTCTATCCGGTCAAGGACGACAACGGCAGGGTCGAGAGCGTCGCAGTTTACGCCCGGGACACGACAGAGCACGAGCGCAATAACGCAATCGGGGCCACCTTCAACCGCATGGACAATCTGCTCCTGCAGCAAAAGACCGAACTGGCCGCAATTGCGCGTATCTTCTGCCAGCGCATCGTACCCATCTTCGACTTTATCGGAGCCTGGATCGGGCGCGCGGAGAAAGACGGCCGCCTTACCGTGATCGCCACCTCGGACACCGAGGCCAGCGGCGCACTCGAGGCTCTGAGCAAGGCCGCCCTGCGCTGGGACGACGCACCTCATTGCCAGCCTGCCTCCAAGGTGATGCGCAGCGGCGAACCGGAAATCGTGGATTTCGCCGACGCCGGATGTCACGGCTGCGAGGGCAGCATCCATGCGCTCGGCGCCGGAGAATCCATCCTTTTGCCCCTGATGCTGCGCGGCAAGCCTTGGGGCGTTCTCACGTTCTACGGTCGTCGGAAAGGGCAATTCAGACACGCCAGCACGCTGGAGGTCCTCAAAGGCCTTGCAGATCGCGTCGGTGTCTCACTCGAGTCCGCCGTACAGCAGGAGTGGCTGACCCTGCTGAACACCGCGCTGGCCAATGTCGCCAATGCGGCCTATATCACCGACGGCAGCGGCACGATTCTGTGGGGCAACCGCGCGCTCTCGACCCTTTCCGGCTTCTCCGATGCCGAGATCCTGGGTGCAAACCCGATGATATTCAGCGCCAAGGACGACAACCCGGACCTCCATACACGTTTCCGTGACTCGATCAGCGCCGGCAAGACCTGGCATGGCGAACTCATCAACACCCACAGCACGGGCTCACGCTACACGGTGGACCAGACCATCACGCCCCTGCTTGATGCCAATGGAACGGTCACACACTACGTCGCCATTCTCGAAGACATCACCGAGCGCAAGAACACCGAGGAGCGGATGCAACATACCGCCCATCACGATCCGCTGACCGACCTTCCAAACCGGGGGCTCTTTATCGACCGCCTCGGCCAGGCACTGGCGCTGGCGCGCAGGGAGGCCCGCAGCGGCGCCCTGATGTTCCTCGACCTGGACCACTTCAAGGCGGTCAATGACAGGCTTGGACACGCCGCAGGCGATACCCTGCTGATTGCCGTGGCCGAACGCCTGCAGGCCCAGGTCAGGGAAAGCGACACCGTCGCGCGCCTTGGCGGTGACGAGTTCACCATCATCCTTCCCAGCCTGCGCGAGCCCGGCGATGCGGACATGCTGGCCGACAAGATCCTGCACGCACTCTCGCAGCCACTGACGATAGAGGGCGAAACGATACACATCGGCGCGAGCATCGGCATTGCGCGCTTCCCAGAGGCCGGCACCACCATCGAAACCCTGCTGCGCGCCGCCGACGATGCGATGTATGCCGCCAAACGATCCGGTCGCAACCGCCACATGGCGGCGGTGGCCGCGGACACGCCCGCCTGAGCGCGTCCCCGCATCACGCCTGATGACTCCGCCCTTGAGTGGCTTGAGGTGCACCCTCGTCGCAGCACGCAACCCCCCATCGAATCCGGCATGTCAAGCAAAAATATCACATTGAGTTTCCACTGCTCCTTGTCTAAGTTCAAGCTATCAGCATCGGCGACGCCACCGGGAGCAAGTACGTCCAGATGACGCCGCGAAGCCGCATCCTGCCTGTCCGAAAAGAGCCGGGGCCGGCCAGATGCTGACTGTCACCAGCAGGCCGGGCAGCCACATCGCATGGCGTTTTCGTCCGCGCCCGCACTGACCGATGTGAATGGGATGATTGATTCAGGAACGCAAGCCGCCGTGCGCCGTCACGGCGGCCGAGCAGACCGCATGCGCATCTTTCCGCCCGCCTTTGAGGGTGTTCCAGGAAGCTGGATCGATCAGGGGTTCCGGTCGCACCGTTGCGCACGGGATGCAGTCTCCAACCGGTTCGGCTTTGCCCGATCACGACGGGGTGGCCCATCGGGGCAGCCCCGGAAAAGGAGCCCGTCATGCCCGTCCAGTTCGCCGCCCCCGGGGTTTACATCCAGGAAATTCCGAGCGGGGTTCGCACCATTTCCAGCGTTGCCACCTCCGTTGCAGCCTTCCTCGGTGCCGCACCGCGCGGTCCGGTCAACAAGGCGGTTCGCATCCACAGCTTCGCGGATTTCGAGCGCAACTTTGGCGGCCTGTCCGCCGACTCCGAGATGAGCTACGGCGTGCGCCAGTTTTTTGGCAACGGCGGCGCGGACGCGTGGATCGTGCGCGTGGTCAAGGACGCCTCACCCGCGAGCCGGACCCTGCTCAGCAGTACCGCAGCCAACGTGCTCACCGTCACCGCGCTCGACGCCGGTGTATCCGGCAACGACATCCAGTTGCGGGTGGATTACACCACCGCACTGCCGGACAGCACCTTCAACCTCAGCGTCATCCGCAGCAGCGACGGGCGCGCAGAGCAGTACGCCAACGTGTCCATGAATTCGGCCGATGCGCGCTATCTGCCGGACCTGGTGAATGGCGTGTCGCAACTGGTGAAGGTCAGCCGCGATGTCCCTCAGGCAACCCTCGACGGACTGCCCGCCGGCACTTCGACCAGCGGCGCGATTGCAGATGTTGCTACCGTGATTGACGCTACACATACGGACTTCCGGGTGGTGGTCAACGGCTTGCCGTCGGTCACCGTCAGCATCACGCTGCCGGCGGACATTGCCGGCGGCACCGCCATCCAGCGCCTGACCACCCTTGCCGCGGCCATCCAGGCCAAGGTTCGGGCACAGGCCGCAGGCAAGCCGGCCTTGCTCAACTTCACCTGCACCCGCACCGGTTCCACCCTCGTTCTGGGTTCGGGCAGCGGGGGCGAGTTCTCCTCGGTACGGGTGCTGGCCGGCGCGCGCAACAATGCTGCGGGCGTGCTCAAGCTGGGTGCGGCTGCAGGCGGCATCGAAGCCGATGCGGTCGCCGCAATCCGTCCGGCACGACTGCCCGACCCCGCAACGCTGACCAGCGGTGCGTTCGCCGCAAACGATCTGGACGCGCTGCCCGATGCGACGCACAGCAGCCTTCGCATCAGCCTCGACGGTTACGGGCCCGACCTTGTGGATATCGGCGTTGCCCCGGCGGCCGGCGCCAACCTCGGGGCGAAAATGGCCGATGTCGCAGCCCGTCTGCAGGCAGCGGTTCGTGCGCTCAAACCCGGCAACCCCGCCTATCGCGATTTCGTGGCGAGCGTTCAGGGCAGCATCCTGGTGCTTGCGTCCGGTTCGCGTGGCGCGGGCTCGGCGATCGCCGTGAGCGCCGCCGCGAGCAATGACATCGCAACCGGCCTTCACCTGCTCACAGGCGCCGTCCTGTCGCCGCCGCCCACCGATGCCTTCCTCGGCGGCGGCAGCGAGACCCCTTATGCCGCGGCCGACATCTACCCCGCGTTCATCGGCAGTCGTAGCAAGCGCGAGGGTCTGTACGCACTGGAAGACGTGGACCTGTTCAACCTGCTGGTCATGCCTGGCATCACCGACAGTGGCGTGCTGACCGATGCAGCCAGCTATTGCCAGGAGCGCAGGGCCTTCTTCATCATCGACGCCCCGCCTTCGGCCACCGACGTGGCCACCATGGTGCAGTCGGCGTCCGGCACCGACCTGCCGAAATCCGATCATGCCGCGGTGTACTTCCCCTGGACGCATGTGGCCGACCCGCTCAAGAACGGCAAGCCGCGGCTCACACCGCCGAGCGGCACGATCGCCGGCCTGTACGCCCGTACCGACGGCAGCCGCGGCGTGTGGAAGGCGCCCGCCGGCACCGATGCCAACCTGTCCGGCGTGCAGTCGCTGGCGCTCACGCTCACCGACGGTGAGAACGGCAGCCTGAATCCGCTCGGCGTGAATTGCCTGCGCACCTTCCCGGTCTATGGTGCAGTGTGCTGGGGCGCGCGCACCTTGCGCGGTGCGGACCAGATGAGCTCGGAGTACAAGTACGTGCCCGTGCGACGGCTCGCGCTGTATATCGAAGAGTCGCTCTACCGCGGCACACAGTGGGTGGTGTTCGAACCCAACGACGAACCGCTGTGGGCGCAGATCCGGCTCAATATCGGCGCCTTCATGAACGGGCTGTTCCGCCAGGGTGCCTTCCAGGGCTCCTCACCGCGTGACGCCTACCTGGTGAAGTGCGACCGCGAAACCACGACGCAGGACGACATCAACCGCGGCGTGGTGAACATCCTGGTCGGCTTCGCGCCGCTCAAACCGGCGGAATTCGTCGTCATCAGCATTCAGCAACTCGCCGGACAGATTCAGGTGTAGGCGTACTGACCCATCGCCCCGCATACCCGTCATCGCATTCGAGGAGGCCGCACCATGGCGCAGTTCACCGTCAATTCGCAACGGTTCGATCCCTACAAGAACTTCAAATTCCGCGTGAAATGGGACGGCCGCTACGTCGCCGGCATCAGCAAGGTGTCCGCGCTCAAACGCAGCACCGAAGTCGTCGAGCACCGCGAAGGGGGCGACCCGTCCAGTTCGCGCAAGTCGCCGGGACGCAGCAAGTTCGACGCCATCACGCTCGAGCGCGGCGTCACCCACGACAAGGACTTCGAGCAGTGGGCCAACAAGGTCTGGAACCTCGGCTCGGGCCTGGGCAGCGAAGTCTCGCTCAAGGATTTCCGCAAGGACCTGATCATCGAGGTCTACAACGAAGCCGGCCAGCTCGCGCTGGCGTACAAGGTGTTCCGCTGCTGGGTGTCCGAGTATCAGGCCCTGCCCGACCTCGACGCCAATGCCAACGCGGTGGCGATACAGCAGATCAAGCTCGAGAACGAGGGCTGGGAGCGGGATTACGAAGTGAGCGAACCCAGTGAACCCAGCTACGTCGAGCCGGCCTGACGGAGCCCGCTTATGCGGCCACTCAGCGCTTCGCAACTCCTCTATCTGTGGGACGCCGGTCAGTCCCGGCATCCGATAGACCGCGCACTGCTTGCGCTCGCCCTGGGACTGCCCGAGGAGGCGCCGGACGGGCTTGCCGACCATCCGGTGGGCTGGCGCGAAGCCCGCCTGCTGGCACTGCGCAACGCCACCTTCGGCGCGCAGCTCGACGGCTACGATGCCTGCCCGCGCTGTGGCGCAATGATGGAGTTCTCGGTTGATGGCGACACGCTGCTGGCCGCACTGCCGCTGCCAGCGGACGATGCCTTGATCGAGCTCGATGGCGGTCAATGGCGCCTGCCTTCGAGCCGCGACCAGGCGCTCGCGCTCGCGGCGGACGACCCCGAGCGCGTCGCCCGGCACTTGCTCGCGCGCTGCCATGTTGCGGGCAGCGAAGACATCTCGGCCGCACAGGCCGCCGCGCTCGAAGCCCTGATGGAAGACCTGGACCCGGCAGCAAACATCCGTCTCGGCATGCACTGCAGCGAATGCGGCGAGCACTGGGACGCCCTGCTCGATGTCGGCAGCTGGTTCTGGGACGAACTCGGCGCCCGCGCACGCGAGCTGCTGCATGCGGTCCATCGGCTGGCCCTCGCCTACGGCTGGCGCGAAGCCGACATCCTCGCCCTGAGCCCGGCACGGCGTGCCGCCTATCTGGACCTGATCGGTTGAGGGCGACATGAGCGGATATCTCCTTCAACTCGCCAGACGCAGCCTCGGCATCAGCCACCGGGCGCGCAGCCGTGCAACGCTGCCCTATGCGACCGCCGCAACACGCGCCCCGATGGAAGAAGGCCCCGCGCCGACCTTCGAGCCCGGCCTGTCACAGCCGGACACTAACGGCAGTTCCACACCAGACCGCGACGCCGCTCACGCTCAGACCATGACGCCCACCCCGCACATGGCAGACGCCGCACGCACGCCACAGCCCCTGCTCCCCTCCCCGGCCCCGCGCGCCGCCGCCCTCCAGCACGCAGCGCTGGCAAAGCCCGACACGCCCGGTCCAGGCGAACGCGAGAACCGTCCCGCACCCGAGCGCCAGCGCGCTCAGCCCACCCGCAGCGGCTCAACACCGGACACCGACTCAGCGCCAGCCTTCGACGCCCCATTCACGGACGCGCCTCATCGCACACGTCCCGCTGCGCTCGCACCACCCGAGGCACGCCAGCCGCAGTCGGAAGTACAGCCCGCCGCGACGCCCCTGCGTGCTGGCTCAAGCCGGGACCTCGACAGCCTGATCGAGCGTCTGGTTTCGCCCGCAAGACAACCCACGCCAGCCGTACAGGACGAGGCCGAACCGACCGCAAACGACGCCGTGCCGACCCGCCCGCTGCCTGCGCGGGCAGCTGGATCGCCAGTCCGGCTGGCTGCTGCGTCCGAACGCCTGCGGAGCGAGGCGCAGCCACGCAAGCCGGCCGATGACACGGATGCGGCACCGGAGGTCCACATCACGATCGGTCGCCTGGAGATCAATCCTCCGCAACGCCCGGCGCCTCCGCCGCCGCAGCGTTGCGGCCCGGCGCCACTGTCGCTCTCCGACTATCTCGCCCGTCGTCAGGGAGGCGGATCATGAGCAATGCGCTTGCGATTGCCGCTGTCACTGCGGTCCTGAAGGACCTGCTGGACTCGGGCCTGATCGACCATGCCATCAACGACGCACTGGGCGCCGGTGTGATGGTCAGCGCCGGCGCACCCGACACGGTGTCGCTGGACGACAAGACGGCGCCACAGCTCAACCTCTTTCTGCACCAGGTGACGCCCAATCCGGCGTGGCGCAACGCTGCCCTGCCCAGCCGCGACAGCGCCGGCGGGCGCATCAGCAACCCGCCGCTGGCGCTCGACCTGCACTACCTGCTGACGGCCTATGGACGCGCAGACCTGCAGGCCGAAGTGCTGCTCGGCTACGCACTCCAGCTGCTGCACGAAAACCCGGTCATTCCGCGCGAAGCAATCCGTCGCGCACTGCAGCCCGAGATCGTCGACGGTGCCATTCTCCCCACCATCTACCAGAGCCTGCGCAGTGCGGACCTTGCCGAGCAGGTGGAACTGCTCAGAATCACGCCATCGGCAATCGGCAGCGAGGAAATGTCCCGCCTGTGGTCCGCGCTGCAGGCACGCTACCGGCCCACGGCGGCCTTCCAGGTGTCGGTGGTGCTGATCGAATCGATCAGGCCGGCGCGCAGCGCGCTTCCGGTACTCAGCAGAGGCGGCGTCGAACCGGCATCGGGACGCGAGCGTGGAATCAGTGTGTTCACCGGGAAGGTACCGCCACTGCCAACGCTCGAGGCCGTGATTCCGGCCGGTGGCCATCCGGTGGCGACGTCGGGCAGCGAGGTTCGTGTCGACGGCCATCACCTGGACGGCGCGGACCGCCACGTCACGCTGAGCATAGCGGCGCTGCAGCTCAGTCGCAGCCTCGCGATCGACGGCGGCAACAGCAATCAGATCCGCTTCACCGTCCCACCCGATCTGCCTGCCGGCCTCTACCGTCTGAGCATGTCCCTGCTGCGCCCGCAAGACGACCACGCGCGCACCACCAACCAGCTGCCGCTTGCGCTGGCCCCGACGCCGGTGCTGCCCCCCTTCAGTGCAGTCCGTGACGGCACGACCGTCACGCTGATGATGGATGTCGTCCCGGCGCTGCGACCGGGGCAATCGGTCTCCTTGATCCTGGGCGATCACGAGCTCAGTGCGGATCCGGTCTTCGCCCCAAGCAGCCGGCTCACCTTCAAGCTACACAACGCCCCTGCGCCCGGCACCACGCACCTCGTGCGCCTGCGGGTGGATGGCTTCGAGAGCACGATCATCGACCGTGTGAGCACACCGGTGTCCTATCTCGACCGCAGGATCACACTGCCATGAACGCACCCATGGCTCCGGACTGGGTCAGCGCCAACCAACAACTGCTGGTTCATGAGTTCGCACGCCTCAGGGCCTTGCTGCAACCGGAAGCCACCGCCGTCCCTTTGACCCACGCCTGCTCGACCGAGCATGTGCAGGCACTGCACGAGCACGGCGCCATTGACCAGCTCACAAGCAGCTTCGACCTGTCAGGCTTCGAGCGCGATCTGCTGTTGCTGTGTGCAGGCGTCGAGATGGATGCCGGAGTGGCACTGGCATGTGCGCACGGGCATGGTGATGAGGGCCGCCCCTGGGCGAGCTTCGGGCTCGCATTGGCAGCGCTGCAGGCACCGCACTGGAGCGCGCTGTCACCGCATTCGCCGCTGCGCCACTGGCGCCTGATCGAGATCGACCCCACGCCAGGCCTCGCGACGGCACGGCTGCGCATCGACGAACGCATTCTCCACTTCCTGGCAGGCATCAACGAACTTGACCGCCGGCTGTCACCGCTTGTCTCAACGGTCGACACAGCGCACCTGCAGCCGCCGAGCCACAGGCTGGTGACCCGGCAGGTGATCGATACCCTGACGGACGCAGCGTCGAATCGCCGGACACCGCCCCTCATCCTGTTCGAGGGCGACGATCCGATGGCTCAGCGCGATATCGCCGCGCGCGCAGCAAGCGCCCTCGGCCTTGGGTGCCGGGTGCTGAACGCAGAGGACATTCCGCGCGCAGCGGATGAACGCAGCGCACTGCAGACGCTCTGGGCACGCGAAGCACGATTGCTTGGCGTGGCCTTGATCATGTCCTTCACCACCGACAGTCCTGATGAAACCGCTGCGGCGCGCGGCTTTCTCGAGCATGTCGGCGGGACCTGTTTCGCGTGCGGCAATAGCGGCCTGGCAACGGTGCGACCCGCACGCCGTTTCCGCGTGGACAAGCCCGCCAGCGGGGAGCGCCACGCGCTGTGGACGGACGCGCTCGATGCGGAAACCGTCGAGCACCACAGCGCCGAGCTTGAGCGCACTGCAAGCCATTTCCGTCTTTCCAGCCACGCATTGCAGGCCATCGCCCGCGAAGCGTCCAATGTATCGCACACGAACCGCGCACAAGTACCCGCCACCGGGTCGGGCTTGTGGCAGCGTTGCAGGCAGGAGACCAACAGCGCGCTCGACGCCCTTGCGCAGCGTTTGTCGACCGAGGCAGGCTGGGACGATCTGGTCTTGCCCGATGCGCAGCTTGGCGTCCTGCGGCAGATCGCGGCACACGTCCGCCAGCGTCATGTCGTGTTCGAGCGCTGGGGTTTCGCCGGGACAGGCAGTCGCGGGCTCGGTCTGGCCTCGCTGTTTGCGGGCGAGAGCGGCACCGGCAAGACGCTCGCGGCAGAGGTCCTGGCCAACGCCCTGCAACTCGACCTCTACCGCGTCGACCTGTCATCCGTGGTGAGCAAGTACATCGGCGAGACCGAGAAGAACCTGCGTCGCATTTTCGACGCAGCCGAAGACTGCGGCGCCATCCTGCTCTTCGATGAAGCCGACGCGCTGTTCGGCAAGCGCAGCGAGGTCAAGGACAGCCACGATCGCTACGCAAACATCGAGATCAGCTACCTGCTGCAGCGGATGGAGTCGTACCACGGCCTTGCAATCCTCACCACCAACCTGAAGTCGAGCCTGGACAGCGCCTTCACGCGCCGCCTGCGCTTCGTCGTTCAGTTTCCGTTTCCCGATTCAGGGCAGCGCCTCGCCTTGTGGAAACGCGCTTTTCCGCCGGCAGCCCCCACCGCCACACTCGACTTCGACAAGCTGGCCCGGCTGTCGGTCACGGGTGGCAGCATCCGCAACATTGCGCTGTCTGCGGCGTTTCTTGCCGCTGACGCCGGCGACGCCATCGGCATGCAGCACCTTCTCCAGGCCGCTCATGGCGATGCCGCGAAACGCGAGCACCCACTGACCGATGCAGAGACGAGGGGATGGACATGAGCAAGTTTCATCTTCACATCGACCATCTGAGCCTCCCCCCCGGCTTCAGCCCGGCGCAGCAGCGCGACTACATCGCCGCCCTCGAACAGCAGATCGCAGCCCGTATCGCGAGCGGTGTGTCGGCGTCTTCACTCGTCCCGGCACGCAGCAGTGTCAAAACTGGAAGCACAGCTGACCTGCGAGCCGAGACGCTCGCCCGCACCACTGTGGAGGCGCTCAACATCAAGCCTCCCGCGGGCGGCACCGGGACTGGCGGAGAAACGTCATGAACCGCCTGCACACCGCTTCGATTCGCGACACCGCATCCGCGCCGGATCGCCCGGCACGGGAGTCCGCTGCCGATCGCAGTGCGATCCGCGCATTCGACACCCTCGCCGGCCACACCGAACCGGTGCGTGAGCGCAGCCTGATACCCGACCGCTCGGGCACGCACAGCCCGCTCCCCAAGGGCAGCCCGCAACCAATCCCGCCGGCCTTGCGCGCGCAGTTTGAACGCGGATTCGGACACGACTTCTCCCGTGTGCGCATCTTTGCGACCGGTGCAAGCGCAGAGGCCGTGCGTGCGGCGGGCAGCCGCGCCATCACATGGGGCTCGGACATCGCCCTCGCGCCGGGGCAATGGTCTCCCGGCAGCGCAGCCGGCCGCGCGCTGCTGGCCCATGAGCTCGCGCATGTTGTGCAACAGGCTGGCGAAGCGCGTCCCCGCCTTGAGCACAAGACGCTGGACGAGGAGATCGACGAGGCCTTGGCAAAACGCGTGACGGACGCGAAGGGCCTCGACCCGACCCATCCGGACTATGCAATGAACCTCCAGAGCTACGGATTCTCCATCACCCACGACAAGGACATGAATCTGCTCGAGGAGCCCAAGGACGCAAAGGCCAAGGCCGAATGGAAGCGCAACTTCCAGAAGGCTGAAAAACTGGCTGGACGGATTCTGGATAACAGCGGCCCGAAAGTCTTCCAGAAGGAATCCCGTGCGCAGATGCTCGCGACAGACCTCGCAGCTGCCGGATTCATCGACCAGGCAATGGCACTCGCCCCGAAGATCACCGATTCAGGCGAGCGCAAGTTTGTCTATCAGACCGTACTCGGCCATCCCGCCAAGGTATCGGAAGCGCAGATCACCACCATCGCTCAGTTCCAGGCAGCGAACGCGAGTTCGCTTGGTGATCATGGTCTGTTCACCCGGCTGACGACCGATCAGGGCAAATATGCGGCCAAGCTGGGCGCGGCAAAGGTCAATGCAGCGCTCAAGGTCGTCGTGAAGGCCTATGCCACCGACGCTGATCTGCCCCTGAAGCTTGCCCAGGTGATGTTCTACCATCCTGCGAGCCGAACCGACTTCACCGAATGGATGATGACGGACAAGCGCAGCGCCTTGCTGCGGGCTGTGTCGGAACAGGCTTACTTCGTCGAGGGTGCGCAGATCCAGACTGGCGGCAAGACGATCAATCCGGATGCGAATACGCTGGCGTGGTCCATCGGCAACAAACAGCGCGTCACGGTCGAAGACGTTCTCGCGCTGTCGAAGGCTTCCGGCATTGCGATCCCGGCACCGGCATCGCGCAGCATCGGTGTCCTCAAGGCCTGGCTTGAAGCAAACACCGAGAAGATCGGTCAGGCGGTGGACAAGCAGAATCCCGGAAACCCGGCAGCAGCGAAGGCACTGTTCAAGCAGATCACGGAGGCCTTCACCTGGCATGTACTGCCGGATGCGTCCGAGGACATCAAGCCTGACAAATCGGGGCACCTCACCAAGCTGACGGCAGCGGGCCCGCGGAATTCGCAGCTCAAGGTCGATTGCGATGTGCTGGCGACCTACGGCGTGCGCCTGCTCACGGCAAGCGGCTTCACGCCGATCGGCTACATGGCGGTGAAGCCAAGCGACAACGGCCGTGCGGCGCACGCGATGGCCCTGCTGAAGCACGGCAAGACCTACCAGGCAATCTCGAACAGCGCCTCCACCGAACTGACCGCGACGACCAAGGACGATGCGCTGAAGGAACTGCGTGACTTTGGTCTTCAGGAAGCCTACGACGCGAACCGCCCACTTACCGGTTACGACATCTTCTACATGGACTGCGATGCCAAAGGCACCTTGCCCGACGACCTCGCGAACATGGACAGCAAGACCCGACAAGGGAGTCTGAGCAAATGAGCAGCCCCCTCTCGCCCCGCCTGCTGCGCGGCGGCCTGATCCTGATCGATCCGTCCAGCGGCGCGGTGCAGCGCGTGATCTCGCTGCAGTACAACCCCGAGACCCTGAGCCGCACGCTGCAGCCGCAGACCTCGGAACAGAGCGGGACGTTTTCCGAAGCCCTGCGGCTCAATGGACCGCCGACCGAGACCATCAGGCTCGACGCCGAGATCGACGCCACCGACCAGCTCGAAGTCCCCGACCAGCATCCGGCGGTGACCGCATCCGGCATCCACGGCCAGCTCGCCGCACTCGAGACCATCGTCTATCCGGACAGCGCGGCGCTGATCCACAACAACCTGCTTGCCAGTCTCGGCACGCTCGAAATCGCGCCCACCGTCGCACCGCTCACCCTGTTCGTGTGGAGCCGGGAGCGCGTGGTGCCGGTGCGGATTACCGACTTCTCGGTTACCGAGGAAGCCTTCGACGCCAGCCTCAACCCGATCCGAGCCAGGGTTTCGCTGGGTCTGCGGGTGCTGCATGTGGGCGATCTGGGCTTCGGCGACAAGGGAGGACACCTGTACATGGTTTATCAGCAACGCAAGGAACGTCTCGCCGCGGGGGCCGCCACCGGCAGCCTGTCCTCCGTCGGGCTGGCGTCACTGCCATGAGCATCGAACGCTTTCCCCCCAACAGCCGCTACGCCGGCGTGGCCACGGGCGAACTGACGACAGCCGACGGCGAGAAGCGCGTCTTTCTGCGCCGCCGTTTCATCCCCGACCCCGCCAGCCTGGTGAGCATGGGCGAAGTGCGGGTGGAGGCCGGTGAGCGCCTCGATCGCATTGCGGCCGCGAATCTGGGCGACCCGGTGCAGTTCTGGCGCATCGCCGACGGCAACGATGCGCAGATTCCGGACGAGCTGGAAACCCCCGGCCGCGTGCTGCGCCTGACCCTGCCTGCCGGACTCAGCGGCGGCGGCAATTTTGGCAATGGTGGCGGCGGTGCTTAAGGGCATCCAGCTTACGCTGCTGGTGGGACCGGGCGTGCCCGTGCCCGCACCGAAGCCGGTCATGGACGCACTGGAGAGCGTCGAAGTGACCTCGGCGGCAGGCAGCCCGAGCGGCTTCCAGCTCGCCTTCGCCATCGACAGCCGCTCGCCATTGCACACCCTGCTGCTGATCGCAGGCGGGCAGGTCCCCTGGCTGCGGGTCATCCTGGTGGCCACGCTCAACAGCCTTCCCACGGTACTGATGGACGGACTCATCACCCGCCAGGAGATCAGCGGCGGCAACGAGCCGGGTCAGGGACGCCTCACCATTACCGGTGAGGATCTGACCGTGGCCATGGACAAGCAGGACATGAGCGGCCTGCCCTATCCGGCCATGCCGCCCGCCGCGCGCGTGGCGCTGATCGTCGCCCGCTACGGGCTGTACGGCATGTTGCCGGTGATCATCCCCTCGGTGTTCGAGGACGTGCCGATTCCGGTCGACCGCATTCCCACCCACGAAGGCACCGACCTCGCCTACACCCGCCAGCTCGCCCGCGACGCGGGCCATGTGTTCTACATCGAGCCCGGACCGCTGCCTGGTGCCAACATTGCCTACTGGGGGCCGGAGATCCGTCTCGGCCCGGTGCAGCCAGCGCTGAACACCGGCATGGACGTACACACCAACGTGGAGTCGCTCTCCTTCGCGGTCAACCAGTCCGATGCGGAAATGCCGATCGTGTTCATCCAGAACCCGATCACCAAGTTTCCGATTCCGCTGCCGGTGCCCGACGTCAGCCTCGCCAACCCGCCGCTCGGGTTGATTCCGCCCATGGTCAAAAGCCTCAAGCTGATGAAGGAGACCGCCAAACTGTCGCCGATTGCGGCCCTGGGCAAGGGCCTGGCTGCTGCAGCCGCGTCCTCGGCAGACGCCGTGACCGGCAACGGCAGCCTCGACGTGTTGCGCTACGGCCACATCCTGAAGGCTCGCCAGCTGGTGGGCGTGCGCGGCGCCGGCATGGCGTTCGACGGCCTGTACTACGTGAAACGGGTCAGCAGCAGTCTGAAGGCCGGCGAGTTCCGGCAGTCGTTTTCACTGGCCCGCAACGGCCTTGTCTCCACCCTGCCACTGGTGCCCGCATGAGCGAGAAGACACGTCATTTCGGCAAGTTCCGCGGGGTCGTGGTCAACAACATCGACCCCATGCAGATGGGCCGCATCCAGGTTCAGGTGCCGGATGTGCTCGGCCCGGCGCTGTCATCCTGGGCCATGCCCTGCGTGCCCTTCGCCGGCATACAGAGCGGCGCCTTCGTGCTGCCGCAGATCGGCGCCGGCGTGTGGGTCGAGTTCGAACAGGGCGACGCCGACTATCCGATCTGGGTCGGCGGCTTCTGGGGTTCTGCGGCCGAAGTCCCGGCGCTGGCACTGGCCGGTCTGCCGGTTTCACCGAGCATCGTGCTGCAGACCGGCAACCAGAACGGACTGATGATCTCCGATCTGCCCGGCCCCACCGGCGGCATCCTGCTCAAGACCATGACCGGCGCGATGATCTCCATCAACGAGGTGGGGATCACCATCTCCAACGGCCAGGGCGCGACCATCATGCTCACCGGCCCGACGGTAAGCATCAATCAGGGCGCCCTCACGGTGATCTGACAACAACGACGAGGACGATACGAACATGCCCGGATTCCTCCTCCACCTCGGTGCCACCGTCCTCTGTGCCCACGGCGGTCAGGCCACACCGAGCTCACCCAATCCACGGGTGCTGCTGTCCGGCCAGCCCGCAACCACGCTCGGCGCGCCCTATGTCATCGCCGGTTGCGCCATGCCGCCGCCCTCCGCCGGCAACGGTCCGTGCGTGAGCGGGCAATGGCTGATGGGCGCAACACGCGTCTTCATCGGCGGTCAGCCCGCGCTGCTGCAGAGCTCGCCTTCGATCTGCGCCCCCACCGGCACGCCGATGACGGTGGCGACGACGCAGACGCGGGTCACGGGGATGTGAGATGAGCCTTCACTTTCCCTTCCAGCCCGACCACCGCGGCCGCAGCGCCGAAGCGGACGAGGACACCCACCTGCGCGACATGATCGAGCAGGTGCTGTTCACCATTCCGGGCGAGCGGGTGAACCGCCCCGACTTCGGCTGCGGCCTGCTGCAACTGGTGTTCGCTCCGAACAGCGACACCCTGGCCGCCGCCCTGCAGATGACCGTGCATAGCGCGCTTCAGCAATGGCTGGGCGAACGCATCGTGGTCGAAGCGGTCACCGTCGAGCATGACGACGCCTTGCTGGCGGTCGAGGTGCAGTACGTCAGCCGCAGCGGCCAGGACCGCCGCCTGGCACGCTTCAGCCGGGGTGCGCCATGAAACGCCAGTTCCGCAGCGACAACCCGCGCCGCCTGCAGCGCCTGCGTGATCAGCAGCCGCCGGGCAGGAACGGCATCGACTACGTCGAGATCGCGTCTGTCGACCAGCGAAGCCTGCGCGTGGTGTGCGTGCATCCGGTGGCGGACATCTCGCGCGCAAACGTGCGCATCGACGGCGGTGTCCGCATCACCGGCATCCGGCTCGCGCAAGACCCGGTGCTCACCGGGAACGAGATCCGCATTACGGTGGACAGGGCCGGCGATTTCTCCTGGTACACCCTGTCGCTGATCAACCCCGCCGAGCCCGATGCGCCCGCTCCGGGCTTCGACATCTGCCTGTCGAGCATCCGCATCAACTTCAAGGCCGGCTGCCCGTCGGAGTTCGACTGTGCAGACGACGCCACCTGCCCGCCGGTATCACCCCCTGAGCCTCGCCTCGACTACCTCGCCAAGGACTACGACAGCTTCCGCAAGCTGATGCTCGACCGCATGGCGCAGCTCGTGCCCGACTTCACCGAGCGCAGCCCGGCCGACTTCACCGTGGCCCTGATTGAAACCCTCGCCTACGTCGGCGATCACCTGTCCTACACCCAGGACGCGGTGGCCACCGAAGCCTATCTCGGCACCGCCCGCCGCCGCAGCTCCCTGCGCCGCCACGCACGCCTGCTCGACTACGCCATTCACGACGGCTGCAATGCGCGGACCTTCGTCACCCTTGATGCGGGCGCACCAGCCGAGGGCAGCGTGCTGCCAGCCGGCACCACCCTGCTTGCGCTCGCCGATGGTGGCGCACCGGTGCGGCGCACGGCACTGCTCGATGAACTCCCGCTGCCCGGCATCGAGGTCTTCGAGACCCTGCACGATCAGGTACTGCACGCCGCCCACAGCCGCATCGCGATCCACGACTTCGCCGACCCCGGCTACTGCCTTGCGCGCGACGCCACCGCAGCCGCCCTGGTCAACACCCCGCCGCTGGCGCTGGTGCCGGGGGATGTGCTGATTCTCGAAGAGATTCTCAGCCCGGTTACCGGCAAGCCCGCCGATGCCGACCGCAGCCACCGTCACCCGGTGCGACTGACCTCGGTCGGCACCGGCCACGACGATCTCACCAATACTGCCCTGCTGCTGGTGAACTGGCATCAGGACGATGCGCTGCCTTTCCCGCTGTGCGTCAGCCACGAGTTCGATGTCGGTGGCGCCGTGGTCAAGGAGGCGATTGCCCTTGCCCGCGGCAACGTGGTGCTGGCCGACCACGGCCTGACGCGCCCGTGGCAGGCCGTCCTGCCCGACACGGTTGCAGATGGCGGCACCAGCGCGCTGCGCCGCCCGTGGCGACCGCGGCTGAAGGATGGCGGCCTCGCCTTCAGCGAACCCTACGATCACGACCGCGCCATGTCCGCGTCGCTCTCGGCCAGCGCCGCGCTGCGTCAGGATGCGCGCCGTGCCCGGCCGTCGAACATGCGCCTGCAGGCCGACGATGCCGCCGTGTTCGGCGATCAGCCCGACCCGGCCGCAAGCGCATGGACACCGGTGCGCGACCTGCTCGGCAGCGAGCGCTTTGCGCGCGAGTTCGTGGTCGAAACCGAAAACGACGGCAGCGCATGGCTGCGCTTTGGCGACAACCGGTTCGGCGCCGCGCCGCCCGCCGGTCAGCGCCTGCTTGCGCGTTACCGTCTGGGCGGAGGCAGCCAGGGCAATATCGGCGCCGACGCCATCACTGCGCTGGTGAGTGACGATGCCGCGCTGAAGCTGGGCATCGTCGGCCTGCGCAATCCGCTGCCGGCGCAAGGCGGTGCCGAAGCCGAAGCGCTCGACGCGATCCGGCTCAACGCCCCCGAAGCCTTCCGCACTCAGGAACGCGCCGTTACCACCGACGACTACGCCCGCGTCGCCGAGCGTCACCCCGCTGTGCAGCGCGCCGCCGCGCGCCTGCGCTGGACCGGCAGCTGGCACACCGTGTTCCTGATGGTGGACCGGCGTGGCGGCCTGCCGGTAGACCAGGCGTTCAAGATCGAGCTGCGCGCTTTTCTCGAACGCTTCCGCCTTGCCGGTCACGATCTCGCCTTCGCCGACCCGGTCCATGTGCCGCTCGACATCCAGCTGCAGGTCTGTGCCCGCACGAGCTACTTCGCCGCCGATGTGAAGGCCGCGCTGATCGCCGCCTTTACTTCCGGCCAGACCCGGGATGGCACCCCCGGCTTCTTCCACCCCGACCGCTTCACCTTCGGCACTCCGCTCTACCTCTCGGCCGTGGTCGCAGAAGCGGCAGCGATCGCCGGCGTGGCGTCGGTGCAGGTGAAGCGCTTCCAGCGCTGGGGCCGCAAACCCAATGGCGAGCGCGACGCCGGCCTGATCAGCGCAGGATCGCTGGAAGTCCTGCGTGCCGACAGCGACCCGAGCTTTCCCGAGAACGGCCAGATCAGCTTCATCGTGGAGGGCGGATCATGAGCACCCCGGAGAACTGCGGCTGCTGCACCGGTCTCGTCCCGCTAACGCCGGACGCCACCGCCCAGCCCCCCGGCCAGCCGGCGCTCGCGCTGCGCATCGGCACCCACGGCCGCTTCCGCCAGAGCCTGCTCGCAGACCTCGCGCGCGAACCGGCGCTGGCTGCGCTGACCACCCGTGCCAGCAACGACCCCGCCATCGCACTGCTCGACAGCTGGGCGGCCGTCCTCGACGTGCTCGCCTTCTACCAGGAACGTATCGGCAACGAGCACTACCTGCGCACCGCCACCGAACGCCGCTCGATCCTCGAACTGGCGCGCGCCATCGGCTACGAACTGCGCCCCGGCGTTGCTGCATCCACCTGGCTCGCCTTCACCCTCGAAACTGCGCCCGGCGCCCCTGCCAGCACCCGCATCGACGTCGGCACCCGGGCGCAGAGCATTCCCGCCCAGGACGAAAGCGCGCAGGTGTTCGAAACGCTCGAGGCGGTCGATGCGCAGGCGCGCTGGAATGCCCTGCCGGTGCTGGCCAGCGAGGCCGTACCGCCACGCATGGGCGGGCGCCACATCTACCTTGCCGGCACCGCCACCCGTCTGCAGCAGGGCGATGCGCTGCTGATCGTCGGCGACGAGCGCAGCAAGGACCCGGGCAACGAGAACTGGGATTTCCGCCGCGTCACCCGCATCCGCGAGGTGCTGCCCGCAGACCCGGCGGACACCAGCGACATCGGCTACACCGTTGTGACCCTCGATCACGGGCTTGGCAGTCCGCTGCGCGGGGTGCGTCCGGCAGCGACCAATCCGCGCTGCTTTGTCCTGCGTGGCCGCGCTCACCTGTTCGGTCACAACGCGCCCGACTGGCGGGCCATGCCCTCGGGCTTGCGCGCCACCTATCTCGGCCTCGCCGAAGACAGCAAGCCGCCGATCGGACAGCATCCGGAATGGCCCGGCTTTACCCTGTCCGACATTTCCGACCCACCCACCACGACGGCCAGCGGTACCGGGCTTTACGGCGAGTACTACCGCGGCAAGGGTTTCCGTCAGCGCGTCCTCACCCGCACCGACGCAGTGGTGAACTTCGACTGGCATGCCGGCGCGCCGGATGCGGCCATGCCTGCCGACAACTTCTCGGTGCGCTGGAGCGGCTGGGTCTCACCCCCGACAACCGGCGTCTACACCTTCCATGTCACTGCGGACGACGGTGTGCGACTGTGGATCGACGGCCGACTGATCGTCGACTTCTGGATCAACCAGAGCCCGACCGAACGCACAGGTCAGGCCGAACTCACTGCCGACCACAAGCACGACATACGCCTTGAATACTATGAAGCCAGCGGCGCGGCCTCGATCAGGCTGGAATGGTCTGCCAGCGGCGTGTCAAAGGCGGTGATTCCAACGCAGCGCCTGTACCCGCGCGACATCCATTCGGTTCATCTCGACGCCAGCTATCCGAAATGGCTCGCAGGTGGCTGGGTCGTCATGTCCATCCCGAACTACGAGGAGGCCTACCGCATCAGGACGGCCGAAGAGGACGCCCGCGCCGATTTCACCCTGTCGGCCACATCCACCCGGCTCACCCTGCAGGGAGAGAGCATCCCCGAGCTCTTCAACGATCAATTGCGCGCAACCACGCTGTTCGGACAGTCGGAGGAGATGAGCTGGGCGATGCGCCCCCTGTCCGGCTTCGTTCGCGGCCATCTCATCGAACTCGCGGGCTATCACCCCGATCTGCCTGCGGAACGCTGGATTGCGCTGTCCGGTCTGGTGCTGGCCGAGGTGCCGGCAAACAGCGCGGCGCGCCAGCGGCTGGAACAGGGCGATGCCCTCGCTGCCATCCGGATCGCGCGCGACCGACTCAGCGCCGAACTCGAGTTCGAAGACTTCAAGCGCTACCGCGTCAGCCTGAACAGTGCTGCCGAGGTCGCGCGCATCAAGCGCAACGACCGCAGCGCGGGGTGCACCCTTCTGCATCTCGACACCGACCTCACCCACGACTATCTGCCGGCCACGGTGCGCATCAATGCCAACCTCGCGCCGGCCAGTCAGGGCGACAGCAAGCAGATGCGCATCCAGCCCGAAGCGCTCGGCAGCGGCGACGCCAGCCGCAGCCTGCAGCGCTTCAGTCTGCGCCAGCCGCCACTCACTCATATCGCAGCGGCCACCCCCAGCGGCACCGCGAGCACCCTCGAAGTCAGGGTGGACGGCCTGCTGTGGAAGCTGGTGCCACGATTCACCGCCGCCGGCCCGGACCAGCGCAGCTACACCGTGCGCCTGGACGAAAACGGCGGTGCCAGCGTGCAGTTCGGCGACGGCGTGCATGGTGCGCGTCTGCCAAGCGGCAGCGGCAACGTGGAGGCGCGTTACCGGGTCGGTCTGGGCAAGGCGGGCAATGTGGCTGCAGAGCAGATCAGCCTGCTGTTGAGCCGCCCGCCCGGCCTGAAAGCCGTCATCAACCCGGTCAAGGCCAGCGGCGGCACGGATGCCGAGGCCGGCGACGCCGCACGCAGCAACGCGCCGCTCACGGTGCGCACCCTGGACCGCATCGTCTCGCTGCGCGACTTCGAGGACTTCGCCGCCGCCTACACCGGAATCGGCAAGGCGCAGGCCGTGTGGTTGTGGGACGGCGAGCAGCGCCGCGTTCATCTCACCGTGGCGGGTGCCGACGGGGCCGCGCTCGCGCCTGGCGACACGCTTTACCGCAACCTGCTCGACGCCATCGACGCCGCCCGCCCGCCGCATCAGCCGCTCCGGGTCAGCCCCTGCCGCATGCTGACTTTCGGTCTCAGCGCAAGCCTGTGGATCGACCCTGAGCATGAAGCTCCAACCGTCCTTGCCGCGGCAGCGGCTGCACTCGCACACGACTTCGGCTTCGCGGCCCGCCAGTTCGGCCAGCCGGTGAGTGGTAGCGAGATCCTCGCCAGCCTGCAGCGCGTAAGCGGCGTCACCGGCGCAGACCTCGACCGCATCACCCGGATCGGCGACGGCCTCGGTCCGCAGACCGTCGCCGGCCCCGACGGACAGCTGCCCGCACGCACCGCGCACTGGCAGGGCAACACCCTGCAGCCGGCCGATCTGCTGCTGATCGACCCCGCTGCGGTCACGTTGCTGGAGCATGGATCATGAAACTCGACGCCGACGCCCTGCTCGACCTGCTGCCTGCCTTCTATCGCGAACGCGACGCCGAACTCGGTGGCCCGCTGCGCGCGCTGCTCGGCGTGATCGCCGGCCAGGGCGCGCTCCTTGAGGCCGACCTGCAGCGGCTCTACGACAACGCCTTCATCGAAACCTGCGACGACTGGGTCGTGCCCTATATCGGCGATCTGCTTGGCGTGCGGGCGCTGTACCCGGTAAGCGGCACCGCTGCTTTCGGGCCGCGCGCACTGGTTGCCAACACCTTGCGCCTGCGCCGCCGCAAAGGCACAGCGCTGGTGCTGGAAGAGCTTGCCTACGACAGCACCGGCTGGCGCGCGCGCGCGGTGGAGTTCTTCGAGCAGGTCGCCACCACCCAGCACACGAACCACCCACGCCCTCATGCCCTTCGCACACCGGACCTGCGCCGGCCGCTGTTGCTCGACCGGGTGGACAGCCCCTTTGGGGTCGAAGCCCATACCGCAGACGTACGTGCGCTGCCTGTGGGGCGCTACAACCTGCCCAACATCGGACTGTTCCTGTGGCGGCTGCAGGCCTATCCGCTGCAGCGCTGCAGCGCACGCCCGGCCACGACACGCCCCGGCTTCTATACCTTCGATCCGCTGGGGCTGGCCCAGCCCCTGTTCAACCGCGCCCGCACCGAGGACGACATCAGCCATCTGGCGCAAGCGATCAACGTCCCCGAACCGCTGCGCTGGCGCGACCTGCACGCCGAGCTCGAAGCGCGCCGCCAGGCACTGACCGACGGTGAAGAGCCCGACGACCGGTACTTTGCCGACGAGGCCGGTGGCCCGGTGCTCAAAGTGTGGGTCGATGGACAGGCCGTTGCGGTCGAGCACCTGGTGATCTGCGATCTCGGACCGATCCCCGGCGTCGCCCCCGAAGACTGGCGCCATCCGCCGGCCAGTATCACCGTGCGTGCAAACAAGCCCGGCCGGCCGGACCGGACCTTCCCCGCGGCCGGCGGCATGCTGGTCGGCATCGATCCGCAGCGAGGCCGCCTTGCCCTGCCCGCCGGGGTGACGGCAGGCGCTGTCGAGCTTGCGTACGCCTATGGTTTTCCGGGCGATGTCGGCGCCGGCCCCTTCGACCCCCGTCCCGATCCGACCGAAACCGACCCGCTCGCCCTGCTCTGCAACCCGGCGGATTTCGACGTGCATCTGCACATTCCGAGTGCCGCCACACCGACGTTGGCTGCAGCCTTCGCCGCCCCCGCCAACCCGGCCGATGCCGCCAACCGGGTGATTGCCGGTCGCCGCACCCTGATCACGCTCGACACCGACGCCACGGAAACGCTCTCGCCCGCGCTCGACCTCCCGGACACCCATCTCGCCATCGAGGCGGCACAGGGACGGCGCCCGGTGCTGGTGGGCGACATTCAGCTCAAGGGCAACGCCAGCACACGACTCAGTCTTGGCGGTCTGCTGATCGACGGCAAGCTGCAGCTGCAAGGCGCCTTGCGCGCGGTCAGTCTGCGCCATTGCAGTCTGGTACCGGCGCGCGGCGGCATTGCCCACAGCGGCACCGCCACCGATCTGAAGCTCGGGTTGTATCGCTGCCTGTGCGGTCCGGTGCGCAGCCAGAAACCCATGGCTGCGCTGAGCCTGCGCGACTGCCTGGTGGATGGCAGCGGCGGCGCTGCGGTGGATGTGGACGACAGCCCGCTTGCCGTCAGCGCCTGCACCCTGTTCGGCTCCACCACCGCCGGGCGGCTGGAAGCCACCAACAGCATTCTCGACGGACTGGTCAGCATCGCGCGACGTCAGGAAGGCTGCGTGCGCTACTGCTACCTGCCACCCAAATCCGCCACGCCGCGCCGCCACCGCTGCCAGCCCGACCTCGTCATCGACGGACTGTCCACCGCCGAGGCCAAGCGCGAAACACGCCGTGTGAGCCCCGCCTTCACCAGCACCCGCTTCGGTACCCCGGCCTACGGCCAGCTCACACAGGGAACCGCCACCGAGATCCGCCGCGGCGCCGACGACGGCGCCGAGATGGGCGTGTGGCATCTGCTGCAACAGGCGCAGCGCGAAGCCAACCTGCGCCTGACGCTTGAAGAATATCTGCGCTTCGGTCTCGAGGCCGCGCCGCTGTTCGTGACCTGAGCCACACCGCCAACCTGTCAATCGATCACACCCGACCACCGGGAGAGACATCATGAAAGCCGATCTGAGCCGCAGCACCTTCGACCCCGCACGACGCTACCGCACGGTGCGCATGCAGCAGGGGCGCGTGCAGCTCGATGCCGACTGGAACGAGCAGCAGGACATCCTCAACCGCCGTCTGGAGACCGAAACCGTCGACAGTCTGGGCACGGTCGCAGTGCCGATCGCCAAACCCGGATTCGCCATCACCCCTGCGGGCAAGGACCTCACGATCTCGGCCGGGCACCTGTATGTGGACGGCCTGCTGTGCGAGAACAACGCCGCCGCCAGCGTCGCAAAGCAGCCGGATCTGCCTGCCATTGCCTCTGCGGTGTTGCCGGGCAGCGCCACGCTGCTGCCCTTGCCGCCAAAAGGCATCAAGGCCTCGGATATCGACGGCGTGGTGGTGTTCGGCAACAACGGCGCCCCCGCCGCGCCCGCTGCCGGCACCTATCTCGCCTATCTGGAAGTGTGGCAACGCCACCTGAGCACCACCGACCTGTCCGCAGGCGACACCAGCATGCGCGAAGTGGCGCTCGGCGGACCGGACACCTGCACCCGCGAGCAAACCGTGTGGCAGGTCAGGCTGCTGCGTGCCGGCGACGTCGGCGCGGCACTGAGCTGTCTGTCAGCGATTCCGGCATGGACCGCGCTCACCACGCCGCCCGACGGTCGCCTTGCGGCACGCGCCGAAGCCACGATCCCGCCGAAGACACCCTGCCAGCTGCCACCGGAAGCCGGCTACCGCCTGCTCGAGAACCATCTCTACCGGGTTGAGATCCACGACGACGGCAGCGTGACCGGCAAGGCGCGCTACAAGTGGTCGCGCGACAACGGCAGCCTGGTCAGCCGGGTGGTGCGCTGGCTCGACGATCCGATCGCCGACGAGTTCGAAGTCGCCAGCATCGGCCGCGACGACGTGCTCGCAATCACTGCCGGATGCTGGGTCGAGTTCATCGACGACACACACGAGCTGCTCGGCCAGCCCGGCCCGTTGGTGCCGGTCATCCGCACCGACGGCAATGTGGTCACCGTTGACCTGTCGCAGCGCATCGGCCACGCGCTCGACGCGGCACTGTTCCCGGACAATCCGCGCGTGCGCCGCTGGGACGGCGTGGCTGAACTGAAGACCAGCTCGGTCGCCAACCCGAACACGGGCTGGGAAGAGCTCGCCCAGGACGGCATCGAGCTCAAGTTTGCCACCGGCAGCTACCGCATCGGCGACTACTGGCTGATCCCCGCACGCACGGCCACCGCCAGCATCGAATGGCCGCAGGACGGCGGCAAACCCGCCTTTGTCGCCCCGGCCGGGGTGCTGCGCGCATTCGCCCGGCTCGCCCTGCTTGGCTTTCAGGGCGGCGCCTGGAGCGCACTTGCCGACTGCCGTCCGCTGTTCCCGGCACTCACCGAGCTGACCCGCCTCGACTATGTTGGCGGCGACGGCCAGAGCGTCAAGCCCAATCCACTCAACACGCCGCCCACGGTCGCGCTCCCCAGCCCGCTGCGCGTCGGCGTGTCGAACGGGCAGTTCCCGGTCGCAAACGCGCAGGTCCGCTTCACCGTCGACGCCGGCACGCTGCCCAACGGAACCCATACCGAGATTGCCACGACACAGGCCGACGGCGTCGCCTCCATCGTGTGGTCACTCGCCTGCGATCCTGCCAAGCCGGTGCAGCGTGCGAAGGCGGAACTGCTGGTGGCCGGCCAGCCCGTTGCCGGGCGCTACCTGCCGGTACACTTCAGCGCCCAGCTCGCACTCGCCAGCCAGGTCGCCTACGACCCTTCCGGCTGTGCCGATCTCCTCAGTGCAAAAGCCTTCAGCGTGCAGGAAGCCATCGACGCCCTGTGCAAACGTCCCCAGGGCGGCGGAGGTGGCTGCTGCCTTACCGTGGGCGAAGGTGGGCAGTTTTCGTCACTGGACAAGGCGCTGCGAACCCTGCTGGAAAAGGATCAGCTCAACATCTGCCTGTGCCTGCTCCCGGGGCAGCACACGCTGGAGGACGACCTCAGCGTCACCGGCAGCCGTCGCCACCGCGTGCTGATCCACGGCTGCGGCCCCGCCAGCCGCCTTCTGGTGCGCGATCAGGTGTTCCAGTTCAATACCTTCGGCGCCCTCGCGCTGCAGGACTTCACCCTGATCAGGACCGGGAACCTCGAGAGCCTGAGCTTTACGGACTGTGCTGATCTGCGCCTGACCCGCTTCGACTGTGTCGGCAGTGCCACCCCCGGCAACAGCCTGCTGCGCGTTGGCGGCAGCCAGCGGCTGGTCATCGAGGACAGCCGCGTGCTGGCAGACAACAACGACAGCAGAACGCTTGAACGCCTGCTCGAACAGGTCGGCGATCTCTCCGCCTTCAAGGGCGCGTTCCGTCCGACGGCCATCATCGACGGCCAGCTGCCTGAGTTCGCCGCGGAACTGTCCAGGCTCAGCGCCGAAGAAAAGAAGCGGATCTCGGGGGCAATCGCCAACATGATCCGCGTGTCGGGCACTGCCAACGCCGGCCTCAGTCAGCGCGAACTCGTCGCCCTGAACGCCATGCGCCTGGGCATCTCCAACGGAAGCGCGTTCGCGCTCGCCGCACAGCTTGAGCAACTGGGCAACGCGATGCTCACCAGTACGCCGGTGTTCGCCCTCACACTGAGGGACTTCGGCGATGCCAGTCTGGTGAACAACACCTTGCGCGGCCGTATCACCCTGTACGGCGAAGGTGACGACAGTCCCTTCCCGGGTCGCGACCTGCTCGGCCGGCTCAGTGGCGCCATCAACCAGGCCGAGGTGGGCCTTGAGCCCGCCGGCAACCTGACCCTTGAGCGCAATCACCTCGGCGGCCTGCGTCTGAGCGAGCGGGTATTGAATGATGTGGTCGCGAACGCGCGCGGCATTCTGCCGGTCTGTGCCAACCTGCGGGTCGCCGACAACCACATCGACAGTGACCTTGACCACTATGCAGGGGTCAACTGCGCCCTCAATGGCAATACCCTGCAGACTCAGGACGATGTCGGCATGATCGTCGCCACCCAGGCAAAAGTCATCGGCAATTTCATGCGCAACAAGCACAGGCTGTATGCAGTTGCGGTTGCGCCGGAGAACTTCGGAAATGGAAGCCTGACGATCACGCCCGTTTGAACCCGGTCGCATTGCGCGCCCGCCGCACATGACCCTACTCGCGGTCGCAGTTTCGCGAATCCGGTTTCGACGGTAGAGTTCGGCATTCATTTTTGGAGCAAAGGATCGTCTGTGCGATCCGGACCGGGCAGCGACGCATGACGTCGCGCCTTGCCGTTTACCGGAGCGTCTGTAAGAAGCAGACACCGGGGTCCGACAGACACCCCTCTGCCAGTGGTCTGCGCGGGCTTTCGGACCTGCCACCCTAGATTGCGCCAGCCCTTGTTTACGGGCTTTATCGCCCCCATTGTGGCTGGACAGAAAAACAGGAATTCGACTCTTGAACGATCTACTTTCGCGCCGTCTGGCCTTGTTCGACAAGCCCGAGCACCTCGACCTGCTGCGTCACTGCCGCCACGGGCTCGAGAAGGAAAGCCTGCGCGTGGCACCCAGCGGCCAGCTGGCGCTGACACCGCACCCGCAGACGCTGGGCTCGGCGCTGACCCACCCGCAGATCACGACCGACTATTCAGAGGCCCTGCTGGAGTTCATCACCGCAGCCGAGGAAGACCCCGAGCAAACGCTTGCCGAACTCGACACCATCCACCGCTACGCCTACAGCCAGCTCGGCGACGAAATCCTGTGGTGCCAGTCGATGCCGAGCAAGCTGCCGGACGAAGCCGACATTCCCATCGCCGAGTACGGCAGCAGCCACACCGGGCAGATCAAGCACGTCTACCGCAAGGGGCTTGCAGTCCGCTACGGCAAGGCGATGCAGTGCATTGCCGGCATCCACTACAACTTCAGCCTGCCCGACGCACTGTGGCCCCTGCTGCAGAAGGCCGCAGGCGACACCCGCCCGGCGCAGGACTACCAGTCGGCAAGCTACATCGCGCTGGTCCGCAACTTCCGCCGCTACAGCTGGTTGCTGATGTATCTGTTCGGCGCTTCGCCGGCCGTGTGCAAGGGTTTCCTGAAAGGCCGCCTGCACGATCTGGACACCCTCGACGAGAACACCCTGTATCTGCCGTGGGCGACCAGCCTGCGCATGAGCGACTTCGGCTACCAGAACAATGCGCAGGCCAGCATCCAGCCGTGCTATGACGGTCTGGAGAGCTATCTCGACAGTCTTCGCGAAGCGGTGTCGACGCCCTACCCGCCCTACGTCGCCATCGGCACCCGGCAGCACGGGGAGTGGGTTCAGCTCAACACCAACGTGCTGCAGATCGAGAACGAGTACTACTCGACGATCCGGCCCAAGCGTGTCGCCTGTCCCGGCGAGCGGCCCATCCAGGCGCTCGGCTCTCGTGGCGTGCAGTACGTCGAGGTCCGCTGCCTCGACATCGACCCCTTCCTCCCGCTGGGTATCGACATCACCACCTCGCGCTTTCTCGACACTTTCCTGCTCTACTGTGCGCTTGAAGACAGCCCCGTGATGCCGGGCGAGGAGTGCCGCGAATGCACCGACAACTTCGGCCACACCGTCAAGGAAGGCCGCCGTCCGGGCCTGACGCTGCATCAGAACGGCACCCCGCGCGAACTGGTTGAATGGGGCATCGCCTTGATCGAGTGCATGGCGCCCTGCGCTGCCATTCTCGACGCCGCACATGGCGGCACCCTTCATCGCGACGCGCTCGAAGCGCAGCGCGCCAAGCTGCACAACCCCGAACTGACCCCATCTGCACGGGTATTGCGCAGTCTGAGCAAGGATCACCTCAGCTTCTTCGAGTTCGCCATGAAGCAGTCGAGGATGCACGCCGAAGCGTTTCGCGCCCGCCCACTCGACAACGCCACGCATCAGGCCTTCGAGCAGTCGGCGCGCGACTCGCTCGAGCGTCAGGCACAGATCGAAACCGAACAGACCGGCCCCTTCGCCGACTACGTTGCCAGATACATGGCCGCAATCGACCCTGACTACAACACCTGCTGCTGAGAAAGACGCCTACACCCGCCGCAAGTCGAAGCAGTATTCGGAATAAGCGGGTGCAGGCGCCTCGCGCACTTCCGGCAGCGTCTGCGCATCCACGGTTTCCGATACCAGACGCTCGGCACGGCGACGCCGCGCCTCGGCCCGGCTGTCCGGCAGTCCATCGTATGCCTCACCCCGCGGATGCCAGTCGTACAGGCTGAGGCGCAGCGCATTTCCGCTGCGCGGATGCGTCAGCACCAGCGCCACGCCGTCCTGCGCAGGCAGGGCCGGGTGAAGTCCATGCACCGGAACAAAACTGCGATAGCGCACACCGGCCAGACACACAGGTGCGGCGCCATCGTACTCGGCCCGCAGCGGCACGGCGTAGCCATTGACCTGGAGCTTCAACCCGTCGAGACCTTCGGCCTCGGGCGCGATGACGCGCAACTCGATGCGTGTCGTGCTGGCATCGACCAGGCGTGAATCGGAGGGCTGCTGGGTGGTGACATCACCGATCAGCGGCCAGAATTCGAGTGCGCCCATCACCCGCACCTGCAGCCCTTCCCATTCCAGATGGCCAAGCTCCCTGCGGGCATCGTCCACCAGACGCGCGGTAATCGACGCACCCAGCCCAAGGCCGTGGGCTTCGAGATCCGCCAGCACGGCACGCAGGTCCTGCTCCAGATACCACGGCAGCGCAAAGCGGTTGTGCAGCTGCTTGCCCCAGTCGACCAGCGGCTTGTCGTATGGGAAGTGCATCAGGCGCGCGATCAGGGCGCGCAGCAAGGCCGCTTCAGCTGCAAGGGATTCGGCATCCGGAGCCATGCGCAGGGCACGGAATTCGACCAGGCCGGCCATCCCGCGCGCGCCCAGATAGGGGTTCCACAACTTCTCGATGTTGATCTCGCTGCGGTGGCTGTTGCCCGCCGAATCCGCAAGAAACGGCGCCAGGCTGGCCCACAGCAGGCCAGGCTCGGGCGCATCGAGGCGCTCCAGTTGTTCGAGCGCCACGTCGAGCTCGACCCGCCGCTCCTGCGGGCCTTCGTCCGCGCGCGGTGCCTGGCTGCCACTGCCGATCGAGTCCGGTGCAAACCAGTACGACAGCGCCGGATGCCGGTTCAGATAGCGGACGAGCCGGGTCAGCAGATGCGGCGCAACGAAGAACGGACTGCTTTGCGCAGTGGGGCCGCCCAGGGTGAGCTGCCCCCCGCCCCCGGAATCGGCCTCACCGCCGTTGTAGTACAGGCGATAGGGATAGAGGCCGAGGTTCTCTGCCGCGGAAAACAGCGCGGCATTGACGCGATAGAAGGATTCCAGATCGGTTGCCGGGGCGAGGTTGGCTTCGATCACCGCGGGGTCAGGCGTCAGGCTGGTCCAGTGCATCCCGGCGTCCAGCGGCGGCGGATGGCCGCGCAGCACCAGACCGTTGATGCCGGCGGCTTTGGCAGCCTCTGCCACGACTTCCAGCAGCGCTGCATAGTTTGCAGGGTCGGTCACCGCCGGGAGTTCGACCACCGGCCAGCCGCCCTCGGCATCCGGCAGGTTCGCAAGCAGGAGCAGGAAATGACCGGATTCGGCGAGCTCGTCGCGCAGGCCTTCGGCGGGAATCGGGGCGGAATGCAGCGAGGGTCTGAAGCACAGCGCCGCGGAGCTTTCATCAATGCCGATCGGATGCTCGTCGCACCGCGTGACCACGCGCCAGTCGGTCGCACCCAAGCGTGTCTCGGCCGCCCAGCCACGTGCAGCGCAGTGCTCGAGCAGGCACAGGCTGAAATGCTCGATGTCGTGGAGCGCACAGGGCTCTGACACCAGCAAGGGGTCTGGCGGCCCCTGCCACAGGGCGGCACCATCGCGACGGGCAAGCACGCCAAGACTCCAGCGCGCGCTCGGCTCGCCCGGATACTGGCGCCCGATCGTCCGCAACAGTGCGCAGCCAGGCAAGCTGGTGGAGAAATCGCGCAACAACTCCGCTGCGCGCGCCTCCTTCTCGCCGCCAAGCGCGAGTTGCAGCCACTCTGCAGATTCGGAATAACGGTCGGTAAAGGTCGGCTCTGCGCCAATCCAGATGTCCGCACCGAGCGCGCTGATACGCGCATCGAGGTCGGTCAACTCATCCTGAATGGGTTCGGCATTGGGCGGAATCATGAATTGGTATCCTGGGGCGCTGGCGTATCGGCGATGCGTGCGGCGAGCTTGATGGCACAGCCGCGCATCCCATGCCCCGCATGATACGGTCTAACACCCCGCCTCAAAAGGCGCCATCAAGCCCTTTGTCCAAACGGATACAAAAAGCACCGGGCGGTCCGGATGAACCCCACGGCGCCAGAGGAGACCGCTCAATCAGAAAAAGCGGTAGGTGTAATCGATGTAGAAGCGATGATCGATCTCGTCTTCCTTCACACCATCGAGTCGTCCGGTCTTGTCCGAACGGTAGTCGAGGTAGGTGTAGCGAACGCCGAGCCCCTTGACCACGGGAATCTGATAGCGCACATCGACCGCAAGCTCGCTTTCGTCTGCCTCACCGCGCGAACGCACATGGCTGTTCTTGGCGCCCGTGCCCTTCTTGTAGCTGACCGAGGTTTTCAGGCCTTTGACGAAATCCTTCCAGTCGTAGCCGACGGACGCCATCCACACCAGTTCGTCACGGTTCGAAAAGTCGGCAAGCACGCCGCCCGTGGGAAAGGGATTGGTGCCGTGATCGCCGGCGAAGTTGTCTTCGATCCAGGCGCCGTCGAACTTGGACACTGCGGCACCCAGCGCGAGGTTGCCCATCTTCCAGTCCGCTGCAATGTAGATGCCCTGCCCGTCGTTGTCGCTCTTCTTGTTGGCGGAACCCGGCACATCCTCATCGTCCAGCTCGGCGCTCTCCGAAGCCGTCACAAACAGCTTGCCGTCGTCGCTGGAGGTGTGAATGCCACCGGTCAGCTTGAGAGAAGACTTGTTGGGTAGTGCAAAGGTATAGGCCGCCACCAGACCGGTCTTGCTCAGGAAATTCTTCGCGTTGAGGTACTCGAGATCGACGCTGAACGGTCCATTCTCGTAGCTGGCACCCAGGATGCCGATGTAGTCGATGTCGCCTTCGTCGGACTTGTCGGTCTTGAACTTGTAGAAGTGGGCGTCTGCGCGCGGCGACCACTCGTCATACATCGCACCGTAGATGCTCAGGCCCTTCAATGGCCGGATTTCGCCCGTGCCACCCGAGAAGGTGTTGGGAATCGCGCGACTGCCCGAGCTCGACAGCAGCATGCTCTTGTGCAGCTGACGTCCGAGCTTTGCCTTCGCCAAGTCCTGGTACTTGAACTTGATGAAAGCCTGGCCAATCTTGCCGAAGCCATCCTGCGCATCGCCGTCACTGTTGACCTTGAGCACATCGCTCGTCATGCGACCACTGGCATCAAACTTGATGACGCTGTAGCCGGACAGACCGAAACCAATGACGTCGCCGAAATACGGCGACTCGTAGTTCAGCTGCAGACCCAGGGCCGACTGGCTGCGGTCATTGGTATCGGTCTCGTAGTCGCGGTCGAAATAGATGCCACGCACCTTCATTTCGAGTGAATGCCCTTCCAGGTCGGCTGCGGTCGCGATGCCGGAGAGCAACGTGCTCCCGACAAGCACCTGCACCAGCAGCGAAATCTTCTTTTGCTTCATGTTGCCTCCTCGGTGTTTTGGAGCTGCTGTCGCAGCGCTGCAGACTGGCGCAAGGTCCGTGTGCCGTCGCAGTGAGGCAAAGTATGAGCAAAGCGTTTATTGCACAGAAATGAATTATCGATTGACTTTATTGCGATATAAGCATTTATTGTGGCGCGCTGTCCGACCAGCCGCGATCCCAGTGTGGCGGGTCGCCAACACGTTCGGCAAAGTAGTCGAGAAAGCTCCGCACCTTTGGCAGCAGATAGTGGCGGCTCGGATACACCGCATAGACCGAAGGCGACGGCATCTCGTATTCCTCAAGCAAGGGGACGAGCACGCCGGCGCGAATGTCATCGCCGACCAGGTATGAGGGCAGGTGTGCCACCCCCGCCCCGGCGCATGCCAGCGCATGCAGAAAATCAACGTCACCCGCCACACGGGTTCGCACTGCGATGCTCTGCTCCCCGCCCGCACCGCGAAACGGCCAGATGCTGCGCTTGAAGTAGCTGTGACTCAGGCAGTCGTGATGGCGCAGGTCTTCAGGGCGCTCAGGGCGGCCATTGCGCTCGATGTAGCCCGGTGACGCACACACCACCACGCGACAGGGTGCCAGCGGGCGTGCGACCAACCCGGGGTCAACCGCATGGGTGATGCGGAAGGCGAGGTCGATGCCCTCGTCCACCATGTTGAGCGTGCGGTCGCTGAGAATGAGGTCGAAGCCCGTTTCCGGAAACAGCTGCATGTACTCGGCAATCGCCGGCGCAAGATGCGCGCGCGCGAACGACACCGAGCTGGTCAGCCGCAGCACCCCCCGCGGCTCACCCCGGTGCGCCTCACCCATCGTGTCGGCTTCCTCGACCAGCGCCAGGATACGACGGCAGCGATCCAGATAGGCTTCGCCGATCTCGGTCAGATGCATGCGTCGTGTCGTGCGTTCGAGCAGACGCAATCCAAGGTCGGACTCCAGCGCAGCAACATGGCGCGTGACCTGAGCCTGCGACAGACCCAGCTGATCGGCAGCCGCCGAAAAGCCGCCACTGTCGACCACGCAGGCAAAAATCTTCATGGACTGCAGCCGATCCATATCCTGACCTCTATTTATGTACTGAACGTATCAATCATATGACATTACCGGCGTTTATCTACATCTTGAGGATAGGCAATATGCGTCCCATCCCATCGGGACCTCAACCACCTCAGGAGCACATCATGATTCTCATCACTGGCGCCACCGGCCAACTCGGCAACGCAGTCATCAATACCCTCATCGAAAGCGGCACCCCCGCAGCGCAGATCGTTGCCGGGACGCGCAAACCAGACGCCGCCGCGGCACTCGAAGCGAAAGGCGTGCAGCTGCGCAAGGCCGACTACGCCGACCCCGCAAGCCTCGACGCTGCCTTCAACGGTATCGACACCCTGTACCTGGTGTCAGGTGACGCGCCGATCGACGTCCGCATCGAGCACCACCGCAACGCAATCGCAGCGGCCGTGCGCAATGGGGTGAAGCGGATCGTCTACACCAGCTTCGTTGATACCGCGGAAGATTCGCCATTCGGCTTTGCACGCATCCACGCCGACACCGAGCGCACCCTCGCAGAAAGCGGCCTCGAATTCACCATCCTGCGCCATGGTGTCTATGCGGACATCCTGCCCGCCTTCCTCAATGGCTATGCCGAACGCGGCGTCGCGTCGCCCAACCAACACGGCAAGGCACGCTTCATCCGTCGCGCCGACCTGGCCGCAGCCGCTGCCAAGGTACTCACGACGGGAGGTCATCCGGGAAAGACCTACACACTGACCGGCCCGACCGCGCTGAACATGGCAGACATCGCCGCCGTACTGGAAACGCGCACCGGCAAGCCGGTTGCGTACCACTCACTGCCGACGAGCGACTATGCGTCGATACTGGTGAAAGCGACAGGCATGCCGCAGTGGCTGGCCGACGCGCTGGCAGGCATGTTCGCCGCCATGGACCGCGGCGGCTACGACATCCAGACGGGCGACTTTGCCCGCCTGCTCGGTCGCGATGCGATGCCGGTGGAAGCCGCGCTTGTGGCTCAGCTCGGCCTTTGATTCGCCTCGCACTGGCGACGCTCCGCTGCGGCGGGCCCACCGTCGCCAGTGCCCCGACCCCACTCATTGGAGAGCCAGCCCCATGTCTGACGTCCGTATCTGCCCAAGCTGCCAGGCCCAAGCAATCTACAAGGAAAGCAAGGAAGACGTCACCCCAAGCTACAGTGCCATTCAGGATGAGGAAGCATTGAAGAAGGTCGCACAGCTGAAGAAGGCTTTCGAGAAGGCGAGAGCACGTTGTGATGAAGTGGAGGCTGAGCTCGCCCGACTTGGCGACAAGTAAAGGTCATGGCGCGAGATGGGCAGGGCCTTCTGTGCCGCGCCGAAGGGGGCACGCCCCTCGGCGCACGCGACGTGATGTTCAGGCAGCAAGCCCGGCTGCGGTCATCGGCACATGCACGACGCCAATGAACAGGGGCCGTGCAGTGCGAACGAGGCCCGCCACGGCAAACTCCGGGTTCTCCGGCGTTGAATCGGCCGCCGGTCCCATGCGGATGCTGAGCCCGCCTGCGGGATGCTCGATGGTGATGAGGTTCGGATCGGCTGCATTGCGTCGTGCGTAAGCGGCGGGAACGGTGCCCTCGATACTGCATGCGGCCGCAAGACACAGCGCGCCCGTCACCGCGAAGGCCGAGTGGCAGGTCCACGGTGTGAAGTAACGTGAGGTGATACTGCCGTCGCGCTCCGGCGTGGCGACCAGCGCGATCTTGGGCAGCACCGAAGCGCTCACGTCGCCCAGCCCCGCGCGCCGGCCGATTTCAAGCCGGATCTTCTCCAGGCGGGCTTTCAGGCCGGTATCGGCGTCGAGCACCTGCTTCGACTCATGGCCGATCCGGCCAAGCGATTCCGCCGCCACGAACACCAGCGGCGACGCGAAGTCGATACAGGTCACCGCAATGCCGTCGACCACATCGATCCGGTTTCCGGTCGGAAACAGCCTGCCGGTCTTGGCACCCGCCGCATCGAGAAAGTTGAGGACGATTGGCGCTCCGCTGCCGGGCACACCGTCGATGCGGGTGTCGCCTTCGTAGCTCACCTTTCCGCCTGGCGTCTGCACGATGGCCTCGACCACCTTGCCCGTGTTGCGGTTAAGAATGCGCAGCGTGGTGACCGGATCACCCGCCTTCACCAGCCCGTTTTCGATGGCGTAGGGGCCGACGCCTGCGAGCATGTTGCCGCAGTTGGGCATGGTGTCCACGGTGGACTGATCGACCGAGACCTGCGCAAAAAGGTACTCGATGTCGATGCCCTCGCGCGAGGACGGGCTCACGACCACCGCCTTGCTGCTCAGGGTATCCCCACCACCGATGCCATCGACCTGCCGGATATGGGGCGAGCCCATCGCAGCCAGCAGCACGCGGTCGCGCTCTGCAGGCTCTGCCGGCAAATCATGGGCCTGGAAATACGGCCCCTTAGAGGTACCTCCGCGCATCAGGGTGCAACGAATCGTCTTCAGCATGTTTGTCTCGCTCGACCGGAAATGTCGTCAATAGCGAATTTTCAAGCGAAACGTTTTTTACCTGAAATGAAACAAAGAAGCTGATTGATGCGATATACGCATTTGTAACAGACTGCACGTCCCTTGAGGCGGACTCAGCCCTGGATAAATCGCCGCACGTGCACAAAGGCTTCGCCGAAGTAGGACTCGTAGGTGTCGCGTTCGACAAAGCCAAGGTGTGGTGTTGCGAGGACCTGTGGGTGTCCTGCGTACAGGCTTGCGCCCGACGGCTCGTCTTCGAACACGTCGAGCGCCGCCTGCGCCGGCCGGCCGGTGGCCAGCGCGGTCAGCAGAACGCCTGGCGCGATCAGCTCGGCGCGGCTGGTATTGACCAGCAGACTGCCACCCGGCATCGCTATCAGGTCTTCGAGGGTGACGATGTGGCGGGTGTCGTCGTTGAGACGAAGCTGCAGGCTCAGCACATCGGCGCAGGCGAAGAATGCGCGGCGATCCGCCATGAAGGTATGACCGGCCTGCTCTGCCGAGGCCCGCGAACCCTCACGACCATGCACCACCACCTTCATGCCGAAGGCCTTGCCGAAAGCCGCGACCCTGGAGCCGATCTTGCCGTGCGCCCACACACCGAGCGTTCGTCCATGCAGCGAACGCCCGAGCTGTTCATTCTCGATGCGGTCTTCGCTGCGCTGCCAGACACCCGCATCAAGTCGGACGGCGTACGGAACCACTCGGCGCGATGCAGCCAGGACAAGTGCCCAGGTAAGCTCGGCCGGTGCAATCGGGTTGCCGGTTCCATCCCTCACGACGATGCCATGCTGCTTGCAGGCGTCGAGATCGATGCACCCGGACAGCCTGCCGGTCTGCACGATGAGCTTGAGATCAGGCAAGGCCGCGATCACCGCAGCGGTAATCGAACTGCGTTCGCGTATCAGCACCAGACAGTGGGTGCCGCGCAAGGCGTCGATGAGCGCGGCCTCGTCGTCGATATGCGTCGTCAGCACATTGAGCTCGGCGCCGACGCCATCGAGCATCCGGGCCGCATCGAGTTCTGAGACGATGCCCTGGTAGTCGTCAAGTACGGTGACCCGGATCATGATGCAGCCTTCCTTCCCATCGTTGGTGTGACATGCGTGATGCCGAGCTCGGCGTAAAGCGGGCGCAGATGAACCCTCAGGTGCTCCAGTCCGAAGCGAAAGCGCAGCGCAACCACAAGCAGCAATCCGCCGGCTGCGAGCAGCGTGGTCTCCGGACCTGCGCGCTCGGCCACCCAGCCTGCCACCAGCCCGCCCGCGGCAGCCGCCCCGAGATTGGCTGCGGTATAGAGCGCCAGCACCCGTCCGCGCAGGCCCGCAGGCAGAATGGTCTGCAGGATGGTGTTCGTCGATGCGTTGCTGGCAATCATGCCAAAACCCAGCAGAAACAGCAGCAGACACGCGAGCCAGGCGGCGTCAGTCAATGCGAATCCGCACAGCGCACAGGCAGCAAGCAGATTTGCACTCGCGATGGTGCCGGTGAGACCGCGAACCGAGTGCCTCGTCACCAGATACAGCGATGCCCCGAGCGCCCCCGCCCCGGCGCTGCCCAGCAATGCACCGAGCATGTCCGGTCCACCATGAAAGACGTCGCGGGCAAAGGCCGGCATCATGGGCAGATAGCTCGCGGCGAGAAAGTTGAGCAAGGCGACCTGCAGCAACAGGCCGCCCACCGGCACGCTGCCGCGCACGTATTCAAAACCTTCGCGCAGCGCAGAACCGAAAGGCACGGCGTGCGGACGCTCTGAGGGGGTGTCGATGCTCAGCAGCGCAAGGATCACGCCGACGAAGGACAGGCCATTGACTGCAAAACAGAACGCCTCGGAGCTGAGGCCCAGCAACAGGCCGGCCAGCGGCGGCCCGATGAAGCGGGCAAGGTTGAAGGTGAGCGCATTGAGCGCAATCGCATTCGGAATATCCTCGCGTCTGGCGACCAGTTGCCCGGCAAGCGCGTGGCGCAACGGTGCATCGAAGCTGTTGAGCACCCCGAGAACCGCCGCGGCGACCAGGATCACCCAGGGCTGAATCAGGTCGAGGTAGGTGAGCGCGGCAAGCGCCACCGCCTGTACCAGCATCAGGCTCTGAATGACGAGCATCAGCCGCTTGCGGTCGGCCCGGTCGATGATGATGCCCACGAAAGGTGCGAGCAGGAGTTGCGGCGCCTGGCTCAGAAACGCCACACCGCCGAGCAGTGCGGTGGAGTCTGTGAGCCGATACACCAGCCAGCCCAGCGCAACCTGCTGGATCCAGGTACCCAGCAGCGACAGCGACTGGCCCAGAAAGTAGCGACGATACGCGGGGCTTTGCAGCGCGCGCCAGGACGACCTGCGGAGCGATTCCGTCCGCGCAGGCGGTGGGTCATCCTGGCGCGTGCGCATTACTCGCTACCCACGCCGACCGGGTTTGGCCGACGTCTCTCGATCGCCCACTTCAGCAGCGCAGCGCTGCGGTAGAAGCCGTGGCCGAACTTGCCGTAGGGCATGGTCAGGAAGAAGGCCATCACCACGCCAAGATGCACTGCCAGCAGCAAGCCCATCGCGCCCGTTTCGCGTCCGGCAAGGAGCACCAGCCCCGTCAGACTCACCATGAACAAGAGCACGATGAAGGCCCGGTCCATCGGCTTCTGTGCCGCATCGCCATGCTCTGGATGACGCTTCAGGTTGAGCCACAACAGGCCGGCCGGACCGATCAGCAGGCCGATCCCGCCCACCGTGCCGAGCAGCACCGGCAAGCTGGTGTAATCGTAGGGCGCTTCCCAGCCGAAGAAATAGTGATACACCGTGGCCAGACTCGTCGCTGCGAAGCACAGCATGAAGCCGTAGAAGGTGAAATGGTGGAAGCGCCGGCGCATCAGGGTGAAGGCGTCGTTTTCGTTGTTGCAACCCAGGCCGTGACCACCATCCAGATACTTCAGCCGCAGCACGTCATGCGTGGTCTCCGCGATCGCGGCACCGCTTGCGCTGCCGGGCGACACCTCGCGCCAGAAGCGCGCAACCCCGATTCCCAGTGCCAGCACTGCAAACAGGAACACCGGTGCGAACATGCCCGCCAGCAGGTTGTGCGGAAAAATGGCGTAAAAGTTGCCCGCCAGCGGTTCATGGAAGAGTCCGCCCTTGAGCACCATTGCCAGCACCAGGAACAGCGCCAGACCACCCGCCAACGCCATCGCCACGGTCACGCCATTGTTGCGGTAGAGCTTGCCGAAGCCCGCTGGCCAGGCGTAGTCGGAGTAGGTCGTCGCCCTCACCTTCGCCATCGCCTGCGGCACGTTTACCGCAAACTCGTGCGGCGGTGCGTACTGGCAGGCATGCAGGCAGGCACCGCAGTTGTGGCACAGGTTTGCGAGGTAATGCACATCGGCCGGCTCGAAGGCCAGGCGACGCGTCATGGCCGGAAACACCGCACAGAACCCTTCACAGTAACGGCAGGCGTTGCAGATCTGCATGATGCGCCCCACTTCCTGCTCGGCCGCGCTGGCGATCGGGATCACCCGCCCCATGGCCAGCTCGCTTGCCTCTTGCGCCAGTGCTTCAAGCCGCTGCATGTTCAACTCCTTGCTTCTGCGCTGCCGCTGCAGCGTGGGCGCCGGCGATGCGGCCGAACGCGGTTCCGATGGTCATGCCGACACCGGCGGTGTAGCCCTTGCCGAGGACGTTGCCGGCCATCATTTCGCCGGCGACGAACAGGTTGGTGCTGGGTACGCCGGAAAAATGCACGGCCGACGCCTCATTCACTTTCAGTCCGAGATAGGTAAAGGTGATGCCGGGCCTGAGCGCGTAGCCGCGGAACGGCGGCTTGTCGATGGGCAGGGCCCAGTGCGTCTTGGCCGGCACGACTCCCTCGGTGTGACAGTCGTCGAGCACGGTGTGGTCGAAGGTGCCGATGCGGCAGGCGGCGTTGTACGCGCGCACGGTGCGCACGAAAGTGGCCTCGTCGATGCCGAGCTTGCGCGCCAGTTCCTCGAGCGTACTGGCCGTCTCGCCCGGAAACACCGGCGGCATGAAGCGTCCGTTGGCCTTGGCATCGATCACCGAGAAGCCGATCTGCCCCGGCTGCTGCGCCACCAGACGGCCCCAGATGGCATAGCGCTTGGGCCAGAAATCCTCGCCCTCATCGTAGAAGCGCTCGGCATTGCGATTGACCACGATGCCCAGCGAGACGCAGTCGATGCGGGTGCAGATGCCCCCGTCGTATTGCGGCGCGCGTGCATCGACCGCCACACAGTGCGACTGCGACGGGTCGCCGATGCTGTCGGCGCCGGCGTCGATCATGAACTTGAGCAGCACACCGCGATTGAAGCGCGTGCCGCGAATCGCGAAGTTGTCCGCCGGCCACTCGCCGTCGGCATTCTGTCCCCATGCCTCGCGCAGCCATTCGCGGTTGGACTCGAAACCACCGGCGGCCATCACGCAGGCACGGGCGGCGAAGCGTTCCTTGCCAACCCAGGCCGCGCGGAATTCGCCGTTTTCGAGTTCGAGACGCTCGACCGGCGCGTTGTAGCGGATCCGCACGCCCAGGGCTTCGGCGCTGCGGTAATAGGCATTCATCAGCGCCTTTCCACCGCCCATGAAGAAGGCATTGGTGCGGGACAGGTGCAGCGTGCCCGACAGCGACGGCTGAAAATTCACCCCGTGCCTGCGCATCCAGTCGCGACAGCGCGACGACTCGCGAATTGCCAGCCGTGCCAGCTTCTCATCGGTGATGCCGCCGGTGACCTTGAGCAAGTCCTCCCAGAACTCCTCTTCCGGGTAGGCATCGGTCAGCACATCCTGAGGGGCATCGTGCATGCAGCGCAGGTTGCGGGTGTGGGCGGAGTTGCCGCCCCGCCATTCGCGTGGCGCCGCCTCCAGCACCAGCACCGAGGCCCCCGCTTCGCGGGCGACCAGTGCGGCGCACAGCGCGGCGTTGCCGCCACCGATCACCAGCACATCCACCATGTTTGAATCCGATTCAGTCATTTCAAGCACTCCTGTGTCCCCGGGCGCCACCCTGATTCAGGTCGGGCGCCTGCGATGAACGAACTATCTCGCGGACGCGGACGCCTGCCCAAAGCCACTCCGAGATTCGCCTATCTCGAATCGAGATGGATAAGCTCAACCCCGCGCCAGCCGCCGTTCTCGACCAGCTGGTGCACCAGTTTCACGAGCAGGGCGCGGGTTGCGAGCACCGCAGGCGACATCTCGTCCTCGGACAGACTGCACAGCAGATTGGGCCGTGACAGACCGGCATCGGCAAGCTCCACCCAGCGCAGGCGGGCATCCGCTTCGGGCTGACGCGTAAGCGCCGCCCACGGCTGCACGGTGGCACCGATGCCGTGGCGCACCATGTCCATCAGCACATACAGCGAATCGACCTCGGCCACGACCTTCGGCGATACCTTGCAGGCGCTGAAGGCGGTGTCGATCACACGCCGCAGACCATGACGATGCGTCGGCAACACCAGCGGCACGTCCTTCAGCTCGGCCAGGCGGCACGGCAGCGACGACTCCACCGCCGCGCTGCGGATCAGCAACAGACGCTCGTTGAGCAAGGGCCGCACACTCCAGCGCCGGCCGTGCTCGCCGTCGAACAGCACGGCCATGTCGAGCTCACGGGCGTTGAGCATCTGGCCGAGATGGCCGGACATGGCTTCAACCAGGCGGATGCGGATATCCGGGTACTGCGCCCGCATCGCATCAATGAGCGCAAAACCGAGCACCCCTGCGCTCGTCGGCGCCAGCCCAACGCTGACCAGACCCGACAGGCGCGACGCCTGCGCGGCGTGTGCAGCCTCTTCGGCATGGCGCAAGCTCAGCTGCGCATGGGCGACGAAGGCCAGCCCGGCCTCGGTCGGCTCCACCCCCCAGCTCGTTCGCTGCAGCAGGCGCGTGCTGAGTTCGCTCTCGAGCTTCTGGATCTGCAGACTGATGGCGGACTGCGCAACGCCGAGATCGAGCGCGGCCTGACTGATGCTGCCCAGCTCGACCGTGCGCAGCAGGTAACGCAACTGCCTGAGTTCCATCGCACATGGCTCCATGTGTGCACAAACGCAATGGGCATGGCGCAGACGCCATGCCCGAAATCAGCAAATATCAGTTCTCGCTGAGAATCGCCACCGGCGCCAGCTCGTCGCCGGGCGCCTCACTTGTTGGAGGCCGCACGGTCTCGGGCACAGGCCCGGTACGCGCGCCAAGCACCGGATCGACCAGGGTCGGGCAATCCAGTTGCCAGCGTGCGAGGCGATCCACGAGCGAAAAGCCGCCGCTCATCACGACTACTGAGCCGCCGCGCGGGCAAGCACCTTGTCCACCATCACCCCGGCCTGGCCGAGGTAGTTCGCCGGATCGCACAGCTTTGCGAGCGCATCGCGGTCGAGGTGAACCTTGATCTCCGGGTGTTCGGCGAGGATGTCGAGCAGCGGACGGTTGGTCCCGATCGCTTCACGGCACAGGTCATAGACCAGGTCGTGTGCATATTCGCGACCGATGTAGGGACCGAGGCCCATCATCACCGCCTCCGACATCACCAGGCCCTTGGTCAGGTCGATGTTGGAGCGCATGTTGCCCTCGTCCACTTCAACCCCCTCGAGCACGAAGCGGGTCTGCTTGAGCGCACCGGCGAGCAGGCAGAAGGCCTCCGGCAAGGCGATCCATTCGATCTCCCACGGGCCGGTCGAGCGTTCATGGTCGGCGATCATCGCGTCCATCAGCGCAGCAGCGTGCTGGCGCACCACCGACACCGCGGCGTGAATGTAGCAGCTGGAGATCGGGTTGCGCTTCTGCGGCATGGTGCTGCTGGAGCCGCGACCGGGTGCGAAGGGCTCGTACACCTCGGCGACCTCATGCTGCATCATCAGCTTCACGTCCATCGCGATCTTGCCCAGCGAGCCGCCGACCAGACCGAGGAAGGCGCCGACTTCTGCGATGGTGTCGCGCACGGTGTGCCAGGCAATGTCCGGCTGCGCCAGCCCCAGTTCGGCCATCAGGCCGGCCTGGGTTTCCATGGCACCGGTCTCGATCGAGGCCAGCGTGCCGCAGGCACCGCCGAACTCGCCCATCAGCACGCGCGGGCGCAACTGGTTGAGACGTTCGCGGTGACGCTCGATGCCGGCCAGGATGGCAGCGGTCTTGAAACCGAAGGTCACCGGAATCGCCTGCTGCAGGTTGCTGCGACCGATTACCGGCGTATCGCGGTAACGCTTCGACAGCGACACCAGTGCGTCGGAAATGCCCTTGAGCTCACCGTCGATGATCTCCAGCCCTTCGCGGATCTGCATCACCGTTGCCGTGTCGGTGATGTCCTGGGTGGTTGCGCCCCAGTGGCAGTACTCGCCGAGCTTGTCACGGCACAGGGCATTGAGCTGCGACACCACGCCGAGCACCGGGTAGCCGATGCGCTCGGTCTGCTCGCGCAGCTTGTCCATGTCGATCTTGTTGATGTCGCAGTTGCTGATGATCTCGTCTGCGGCCTCCTGCGGGATGATGCCGAGACGGCCCTGCACGACCGCCAGTGCGCGCTCGATGTCGAGGTATTTCTCGGTGCGGTTGCGGTCGGACCAGACCTGACGCATGGCGTCGGTGCTGAAGATGTTGCCGAAGATCTGTGAGTCGATGATGCTGGCGCCCATGATGGATGCTCCTCGAAATCTGTTTCTGAATGTGGAAATGCGTTGGGTCGTCGTGTTGTTCAGCCGTGGGTGCTGCGCGCAAGAATTGCCTGCGCCTTGAGCACCACCGGCCGGTCGATCATTTTTCCGTCGAGCTGAACGGCCCCCTCGCCGCTTTCGGCAGCGGCCAGCACACGTTCGGCCCAGTTCCGCTCCTCCGCAGAGGGCAGACAGGCGGCATGAATCACCGCCACCTGTCTGGGATGGATGCACAACTTGGCGCCGAAGCCGAAGGCACGCGCGAAGGCCAGATCGGCCCGGATGCGCGCCTCGTCGTCCAGTGTCGGCGTGACGCCGGCGACCGGCGAGGCGATATCGGCGCAGCGAGAAGCGATGGCGATCCGCGACGACGGATAGATCAGGCCGAGGTCGTCGCCTGAAAGGTCGAGATCGACGCCGTAATCGAGCGTGCCGAAGACCAGGCGCTGCACCCCGCCGGCCGCGGCGATGCGGTCGACGTTGGCCACGCCGCGGGCGGACTCGATCAGCGGCAATACCTTCACCGCCGCGCCGGTCGCACCGACCAGCGCATCCACCTGCCCCGGAGACTCGACCTTGGGCAGCATGACGTGGACGATGCCGAGCGCTTTCATCAGCGCCACATCGTCGGCAAAGCAGGCCGAGTTCGTGTCGTTGATGCGCACCACGACGCGCGCAGCCGCTTCCGGGTGTGCCGCGATCCAGTCGGCGATCGCGTTGCGGGCCAGCGCCTTGTCCGCCGGGGCCACGGCGTCCTCGAGATCGAGCACGATGGCGCCAGCCCCTGCGGCACAGGCCTTGTCGAAGCGTTCCGGACGGTTGCCCGGAACGAACAGGTAGGTGATCGGGAGTGTCATCGCATGCCTCCTGCGCGCGCTCAGATCACGCCGGCGCTTTTGAGCGCAGCGATGCGATCTTCCGGGTAGCCCAGGCCGGCCAGAATGGATGCGCTGTGTTCGCCCAGCGCCGGCACCGGGTCCATGCGTGGCTCGCACTCCTCCCACGATCCTGGCGGCAACAGCGCCGGCACGACGCCTGCCGACGTACCGACCTCACGCCAGCGCTTGCGCGCCTTGAGCTGGGGGTGATCCCACACCGCATGCATGTCGTTCACATGGGCATTGGCGATCTGGGCCGCCTCCAGGCGCTCGATCACCTGCTCGCTGCTCAGGCTGGCGAAGGCATCGACGATGATCTGGCGCAGTTCGGCGCGTGCTGCGCTGCGTTTTGAGTTGCTGGAGAAACGCGCTTCCGCGGCGAGCTCGGGACGCAGCAGAACCTTGTCGCAGAAGGCCGCCCACTCGCGCTCGTTCTGCAGACCCAGCATCACGACCTTGCCATCGCCGGCCGGGAACGGGCCGTAGGGGTAGATCGTGGCATGGCTCGCGCCGGTGCGTGGCGGGGGCGACGCGCCGTCGAATGCGTAATAGAGCGGATAGGTTGTCCACTCGACCAGGCTCTCGAGCATCGAGATGTCGAGGTGCTGGCCGCGGCCGGTTTTCTGGCGCTGCAGCAGTGCGGCAAGGATATTGCTGAAGGCGTACATGCCGGCCGAGATGTCGGCAATCGAGGGGCCGGCCTTGGAGGGCTCGTCCTCGGTTCCGGTCACCGACAGGAAGCCGGACTCGCTCTGAATCAGCAGGTCATACGCCTTCTTGTCGCGATACGGGCCGTCGCCGCCGTACCCAGAGATATCACAGACGATGATCTCCGGCTTGAGTGCGGACAGATCCGCATAGGACAATCCGAGCCGCGCCGCCGCGCCGGGCGCGAGGTTCTGCACCACCACATCGGCCTCTTCGACGATCAGGCGCTTGAGGATGGTCTGGGCTTCCGGATCCTTGACGTCGAGCGTAAGGCTCTCCTTGGAGCGGTTGGTCCAAACGAAGTGCGATGCCAGCCCGCGCACGCGCTCGTCGTAGCCACGGGCAAAGTCGCCCACGCCGGGACGTTCAACCTTGATCACCCGCGCGCCCAGATCCGCCAGCTGGCGGGTGGCAAAGGGCGCGGCAATCGCATGCTCCAGGGTAATGACGGTAATGCCTTCAAGCGGTCTCATTTCGCATTCCTCACTTGATCACCGCGGTGGCGTCCATCGTCAGCCAGCCCTCGTGATCCTTGGCCCACAGCCGGAAGGTCTTGCCGTCAGGCAGCGGTTCGCCGCAGACGAAGAAATGGTTGATGTCGAACACCGGGCGCACGGCGCGGAACTCGTAGCTGGCAAGCTCGGCATCGGGCAACTGGTGACGCAGCAGGTCGAGCAGCATGGTGGCGACCATCGGACCGTGCACGATCAGGCCGGGATAGCCCTCGACTTCGGTGACGTACTTGCGGTCGTAGTGGATGCGGTGACCGTTGAAGGTGAGCGCCGAGTAACGGAACAGCAGCACATCGTCCGGCACCCACTTCTTTTCCCAGGCAGCACTCGTCGGGGCAGCCTTGGGCGGCGGCGCGACGTCGTCGGGCCTGGCCGCTTCGCGATAGACGATGTCGTGAAACTCGGTCAGTGCGATATCGGTTTCGCCTTCGCGGCGGATCTCGTGGCGCACCTTGACGAACACCAGCGGGCCGGTGCGACCGCTCTTCTCGCTAACATCGTGGATGGTCGAGGTGCGCGTCATCACGTCGCCGATTCGCAGCGGCTTATGGAAGGTGAATTGGCTGCCAGCCCACATGCGGCGCGGCAGCGGCACGGGAGGCAGGAAGCCACCCCGTTTCGCGTGACCGTCCGGGCCGATCTCGGACTGGCGGTGCAGTGGCAGAAAGTACAGCCAGTGCCACAGCCCGGGCAGTGGCGTGCCAACAGCAGGACGCTCTGCCGGGCGGTCGAAGGTTGCCGACAAGGCGGCGTAAGGGGTGGCGGTGGCGATGTCGGAGACTTCTTCCGAGCGTCCGATCCAGTCCTTTAGGTTCATGGTGTTACGTCCTCCGTCGGATTTCGGGCGGAGCACCTGCCTGTCGCCCGCCAATGGGGCTGACGGACAGGTGCGGGATCACAAAAATGTGGCTGAGACCTGGTAAGCAGGCGGGCTTACTTGAGCGGCCACGGCATTTCCACGTAGTGCTGCAGTACGCCCGCCGGGAAGTCGAGCGTCAGGTAGTGACCAAGCGTGCTCATGAACGCGATGCAGAGCCCCGTGTAGAGCAGGCTGCGCGCAACACCGAGCTGTGTGCGCACCATCAGGAAGCTTGTGATGAAGATCGCGATCGAGATGATGAAACCGAGCACCGAGGTCATCCCGAAGAGGAACACGAACCAGCCCACGGACGGCCAGACAGTGGTGCCGTCGTCCGCGCCCTTTGCCTTGGCAGCCACCTCCTGGTCGAAATGTGCGCTGTGTCCCGGCTTGCCAACGACGAGCATCATCACCATGTAGCCGCTGAAGGCGACCATCAGTGCCGAGGTGTAGAAGGGAAACACCGATCCCAGGAAACTTAACGGTGCGCTGCTCATCACGCCGTAGAGGAAGGTCGCCAGCAACAGCACGGCAAACACGATCTGCGGACGACGCTCCGCCTTGTCGGCGCCGCCGAGCACCGGCCGATCGGTTTCCTCGCCGCGGGCCTCCTTGGTAACCGCACCTTCTTCGGATACCCGGCTGCGCAGGGCCATCAGCGTGGAGGCGATGGTCAGGCCGCCGATGATCAGCACGCCCGGACGCTGGACGAACTCCCAGCCGTAGAACTGAAGCGCCTGATACAGATAGTTCTCAGCCTGGCTCGAGAGCACGAAGCCGATCAGGAACGCAGGCCGCGGCCAGCCGAAGCGGCGCAGGAAGATACCGACGATGCCCACCGCGAACAGCACCAGCAGATCGGTCAGATCGCGCCGCGCCTGGAAGGCCGCGAAGCAGATGATCATGATCATGAAGGGTGCGATCAGGTTGAAGGGCACGAAGGTCAGTCGCGCAATGGGCACGGCAAGGAAGAAGCAGATGGCAGCACCAACAATGCTCGAGAGGGCCAGCGTCCAGGCGATGGTGTAGGTCAGCTCCAGGTCGGTGGTGACCATCGACGGACCGGGCTGCAGGCCGAGCAGAACCATGCCGCCGAGGAACACCGCCATGCTGCCTGAACCCGGAATGCCGAACAGCAGTGTCGGCATCAGCGCGCCGCCCTGCAGTGCGTTGTTGGCCGATTCCGGTGCGATCACACCCTTGATCTCACCCTTGCCGAAGTTGGACGTATCCTTGCTGGTCTGCGCAGCGTGACCGTAAGCGATCCAGTCCACCACCCCGCCGCCGAGGCCCGGAATGGCGCCAATGAAGGTGCCCAGTGCCGAACAACGTAGCACCAGGAACCAGTTCTTGAAGGTATCGACCACGCCTTGCAGCCAGCCGGCACCGAGACCGGATTCAGCCGCGATCGGGCGGGAACGGCGGATCAGATCGGCGATCTCGGGAATCGCGAACAGCCCCAGGCCAATGATGACCAGCGGCACACCGTCGATCAGATAATCAATGCCGAGGTCGAAACGGCTCTCGCCAGTCGCGGGGGCTGCGCCAATGGCGCCGACCATCAGGCCGAGACCGCACGCGATGACACCACGCATGATGCTCTCGCCGGCAAGCACACCAACCACCGACAGCCCCAGCAGGGCAAACATGAACAGTTCGGCCGTGGTAAAGGACAGGATCAACGGCTTGGCGACAACGACAAAGCCGGTCAGCATCAGCGCGCCGAACACCCCTCCCAGCAATGACGCCGAAAAGGCGGCGCTCAGTGCGCGGGCCGCCTGCCCTTTCTTGGCCAGCGGAAATCCATCCAGGACCGTGGCCTGACTGGCGCTTGAACCGGGGATGCCCATGAGCACGGAAGTGAAGGTGTCGCCGGTCGGAATTACGGCGACCATGCCCACCAGCATGGCAAGCGCGGAAACCTGATCCATTCCGTAGATGAAGGGCATCAGTAGCGACATGCCTGCAATGCCGCCGAGGCCGGGCAGAATGCCCACGCCAAGGCCGACAACAATACCGAGCAGCATGTAGGCGGCGTGCTCAAACGAGAGCAGGCCGACGAAGGCACTCTGCATGGCTTCTAGCATTGGAAACTCCAGAATTGAGTGGCCGGGGCATCAGAGCGGCCAGCTGCGGCCACCCTGACGCCCGTCAGCGTTAGAAGCGTGTGTTGTACTCTTTCTCGAGCAGCGCACGGACCCAGTCCCGGGCCTTCGGATCAATCGTCGTGCCTTCCTTGAAGAGCGACTCGCCGGCCTTGTCGGTCACTTGCTCGTAACCGCCAAGCGCCTCGTCTTTTGCGGCGATGTACTCGGGGTCGAGCTTCATCTTGCGCACCGCCTCACGGTAGGCCTCGACGATGGCGTCAGGCGTGCCCTTGGGCAGTACCAGCAGCTTCTGGGCAGGGAAGCCCGCGATCAGGAAGGACTTGAACGCCTCCCACTCGGTGCCGGATGGCTTCTTGCCGGTAACGATCTCGATGGCTTCGCCGATGTGCGGCAGATCCGGGAAGTTCGGGTCACGGATGAGCTTGCCGTCGTCGTCCGTGGCGCCCCAGCTGAACAGCGGGACAGCTTTCCCTTCCTGAACGATGGGGAGTGAACTCTTCAGGTAGGCCGACGTGGTCTGATAGTCGATATTGGCTTCACCACGCTCGAATGCGAGGCGACCTTCTCCACGGCTCTTCATGCCGAACACATGGTGCACCTCAAGGCCAAGCAGGCGGAAGCCGAGCAGCGGAACGAGATCGAGCGACGTCGAGCCCTGGCTTCCAAAGATCAGGCGCTGGCCCTTGAGCTTGCCCAGTTCGGCGAGTGACTTCACGCCAAAACTGCTGCTGATATAGGCGACACCGCCGGTCGGCGCAGCCAGCACGACTGTCCAGTCCTTGTAGTCGTACTTCACGCGGGGATCGCCCAGCAGGTAGGGAAACTGCGTCGAACCCGAAGTGCCGAGAATGCTCAGACCATCCGGCCGGGCGCGGGAAGCGAACTGATTGGCACCGGTGATCGAGCCACCGCCGGGCTGGTTCTTGACGACCACGGTCGGCTTGCCGGGGAGGTGCTTGGACAGAAAGGGAGCGTTGAAGCGGGCCCAGGTATCGGACCCGCCACCGACGCCAAACGGCATGACGAACTCGATGGTCTTGTCGGTAAAGTCGACTGCACCGGCCATGGCCGGCACGGGCGAGATGAAGGCGGCAGTCGCAAGGGCGACGGACATGCCGAGGAAATTGCGGCGATGAATCGTTGTTTTAGTCATGTGTGCTCCTCCTGATGTGGTGTTCAGCTCGTTGCTGTGTTGTGAAATCCCGCGGGCGTGGGGCGCCCGATCTCTGAGGACCTTCGGGTCATGGATGCAAGGAATGGTGAATGCTTCATGGCTTGTCTCTTCACTCTCGGTCGTTATTTTGTCTATCGGAACAGCGGCTCTGCCCTCACGCTGGCAGCGCACCCGGCGGTGCGGCAGCGCGCGCCGGCACCAGGACTTCGCCACTGAGCAACGGCCTTGCGGTCGTCACGACAGTGGCACTGCGAAAAACGGGAATCGGGGCGGCACTCTGCTCTGCCAGTTGCACCTTGAACGTGAGGGTGCCGCTCGGGTGCTCGATCACGATCTGGCCGGGGTGATCGATATCGAGTTCGACGAGATCTTCGGCCACCGAGCCGCCGACATGACAGGCGGCGGACAGTGCCAGCGCCCCCGAGATACCGAACGTGGCGTGGCACCATTTCGGTGAGAAATAGCGCGCTGCAATGCTGCCGCCATGGCGGGGTGAGGCCACGATGGCGATCTTGGGGAGGGCCACGCTTTCGCGGTCCTCGATCCCCATCAGCGTGGCGGCTTCGAGGCGAATCGCTTTCAGCCGGCTGGAAAACGCCGTATCGGCATCGAGTTCCGCTTTGGATTCGTGACCTGTCTTGCCCAGTGCCTCGGCCTTGACCAGGACCAGCGGAATGGCACAGTCGATACAGGTGACCTCGACATCGCCGATCACATCGCGGGCCTTGCCGGTCGGCAGCAGGACGCCGGTGCGGGTGCCGGCGGGGTCGAGGAAGCGCAGCCCGATCGGCGCGAAGCTGCCGGGCACGCCATCGAGCCGGCAGCTGCCTTCGTAGGTGAGCTTGCCGCCGGGCGTGTGCACGGTCACTTCGGCGATCTTGCCGCTATTGAGGTTGAGCACGCGCACCGTGGTGGTCGGCGAAGTCGTTGCGATCAGGCCCGCTTCAATGGCGAAGGGCGCCACGCCGGACAGCATGTTGCCGCTGTTGGGCCGCACATCGACGAAGTTGCGGGCAACCGACACTTGCGCAAACAGATGTTCAAGATCGGCGTCCGGCCGGCTCGACGGCCCGACGATCACCACCTTGCTGCTCTGGCTGTCGCCGCCACCCATGCCGTCCACCTGGCGCAGATCGGGCGACCCCATCGCGGCCAGCAGCAGCCGGTCACGCTCGGCGACGGATGCAGGCAAATCCTGAGCGAGGAAGAACAGGCCCTTCGAGGACCCACCTCTCATCAGAACGCAAGGTATGCTTTTCATCCGTTTGTCTCCTGCACCGTTGGCTGTGCCTGTTTTGATGAATGTTAGGGCGGCACGCAGAAGTACGGAAATGCAATAAATTTTAAGATTATTGCTATCCTTGCATAAGTAGAGTTTTTACTTAGTGTGGAGACACGCAGGATGAAGATCGACTTCGACGGCATTCAGGCCTTTGTCGCCATCGCAGAACTGGGCGGGTTCAGCAAAGCGGCCGAGCATCTGCATGTCACCCAGACCGCCCTCACCCGCCGCCTGCAGAAACTCGAGGCCTATCTCGACCTGCGACTGCTCGACCGCACCACCCGCTACGTGGAGCTCACGGCGGTCGGACGGGAGTTCCTGCCACAGGCGAAGTCGATCGTGGGAGAGGTCACACGGGCGGTCGGCACGCTCAAGGACATGTCGAGCCGAGGCAAGGGCAATTTCACCATCGCCTGCATCCCGACGATGGCCTCACAGGCCTTGCCGGTCGCGATTCGTCGCTATGCCGTCGAGTACCCCGGAAACCGCATCCGCATCATCGACGCGAGCGGCTTCGAGGTGCGCGATGCGGTGCTCCATGGGCAGGCAGAACTCGGCATTGGCCTGCCGACCGACCGCCACCCCGAGCTCGAGGAGCTTCAGCTGCTGGAAGACCCCTACATGTTCTTTTGCCGCGAAGAGCATCCCTTGAGCAAGCGCGAGCATGTGGTCTGGTCCGACCTGCACGAGGCGGACCTGATCGCGATCAGCACGATGAGCGCAAACCGGCTCGCGCTCGATGTGCAGCTGGCAAAGCACGGGATCAACATCTCCGGCCGCTATGAAGTCCGCCATCTTTCAACCGCAATCGGTCTGGTCGCAGCCGGCGTGGGCGCGGCGATCCTGCCTTCGTCCACGCTGGAGGTCGGCGCAAGACCGGGGCTGATCCGCATTCCACTGAAAGGGCCGACGATCAAGCGCAAGATCGTCGTCATCCGCAAGCGCAACACGACACTGTCTCCGGCGGCAGACGCGTTCATGCGCATGTTGTTGCGGGATGGCTATCAGGGCAATACGATCCCGATGCAGGGCACGCCCGCCGCCTGAGCCCCCTGCCGTGCTCAACTCAGCGCCGGAATGAAGCCCGTCAGCTCCATGACCCAGATGATGATGCTGATGGACACGAAAGACGCCACCGTCGCCACCACCAGCGCAGCCGAGCACATGCCCTCAAGTCCGTACTTCTGCCCCATGATGGCGTAGATGCTGAACATCGGCACGCAGGCGATCAGCACCGCGGCGGCCTGCAGTTCGGGACCGATGCCGGGTACCAGCAACACGGCAATCAGCACCGCAGCAGGATGGAGCACCAGCTTGGCCACGGTGATCAGCGTGACATCGGCGACCATTCCTTTCACGCCCATTCCGGCAAGACTGCCGCCGATGACGAACAGCGCCAGCGGCCCCGATGCGAACGACAGCATGTCGACCACCTTGGAAAGCGGCGCCGGCAGCGCCAGACCGAAGAGGGCAAAGGCAAAGCCGATCGCAATGGCCACCAGCATCGGATTCCTGAACAGGCTTGCGAGCGTTCCCCGCAGCATGGCCACAATGCTCGCGCGCTTGTGCCCGGCGCGGTCCGCCATGATGAGCAGCAGGGGCAGCATCAGCAGGTTCTCCACCAGCAGGCACAGCGCCATTGCCACCGAGCCAACCGGCCCCAGCACCTGCACGGCCACCGGCAGACCGATGAAGGCGCTGTTCGACGATGAAGCGCCCATGCCGATGATGACGCTGCTCAGAAAATCGCGCTTGCGCCATTTCAGCGCGAGCAGGATTGCAGCGCCCATCGCAGCCAGCGAGCCGAGGGCATACGCAATCAGGTAACCCGAGTTCATCACCTCGTCAAAGGGACGCTCCGATAGCGCCTTGAACAGCATCGCGGGCAAGGCAAACCGGATGACGAAAGTGCCAAGGACGCGCATGTCCGCGCGCGAGAACAAGGCCGCACGCACGGCAAAGTATCCGAGGCCGATCAGGATGAAGATCGGGCTGGTGATGGAGAGAATTTCGAGCACGCATGACTCCGGCGGCCCCACTGGCCTGCGCCGCCGCGAGGGAATCTGGTAGGTGAAGCGCTGGCGCCGGTACCGGCCCGGGCACATTCTCCACGAGCCCGGCCACGCGCGAAAGCGCTCATGCGCAATGGCTGTTATCGAAATCCGTTATGGGGACCACAACGCGCTGTCCCCACCCTCGACCCGTGCGATGCCGAAGGCGGGGACAGGCTGGGCCGGGCTCAGTCTGCCAGCCGATAATCGAGCCAGGGCGAGCGCGCCAGATGCGCCCGCTCGAAGGCTGCAATCGCATCCGCTTCAAGCAGGGTCTCGCCGATGTCGTCGAGGCCATTGAGCAGACGGTGGCGGCGGAAGGGATCGACCTCGAAGGGAATCGACTCGCCCGACGGGGTCGTCACTGCCTGCTGCTCAAGGTCAACCGTCAGGCGGTAGCCCTCCTCCGCGCCGACTTCCGCAAACAGGCGGCCGACCACTGCTTCCGGCAGCACGATGGGCAGCAGCCCGCTCTTGAAGCAGTTGTTGAAGAAGATGTCGGCAAAGCTTGGCGCAATGATGGCCCGAATCCCGTATTGCTCGAGCGCCCACGGCGCATGCTCGCGCGACGAACCGCAACCGAAGTTCTTGCGCGCAAGCAGAATGCTGGCGCCCTGATAGCGCGCGCGGTTGAGTTCGAACGCAGGATTCAGCTTGCGGCTGGCCGGGTCGATGCCGATGTAGCCGCGATCGAGGTAGCGCCACTCATCGAAACAGAACGCGCCAAATCCGGTGCGGTGAATCGACTTCAGAAACTGCTTGGGAATGATGGCGTCGGTATCGACGTTCTCGCGATCAAGCGGTGCGACCAATCCGTTCAAAATGGCAAATTTTTCCATGATGCCTCCTCAGCCAAGGGTCCGTGCGTCGATGAAATGGCCGCTGACCGCAGCCGCCGCAGCCATCTGCGGACTCACCAGATGGGTTCGGCCACCCGCACCCTGGCGTCCTTCAAAGTTGCGGTTCGAGGTCGATGCGCAGCGCTCACCCGCCGCCAGGCGATCGTTGTTCATCCCCAGACACATCGAACAGCCCGGCTCGCGCCACTCGAAACCGGCCGCCACAAAGATCCTGTCCAGCCCTTCCTTTTCGGCCTGCGCCTTCACCAGTCCGGAGCCGGGCACCACCATCGCCAGCGAAACATTGGCCGCAACCTGGCGACCTTCGACCACACGTGCCGCGGCGCGCAGATCCTCGATGCGGGCGTTCGTGCACGAGCCGATGAAGACCTTGTCGATGGCAATGTCGCCAATCGGGGTGTTTGGCTCCAGCCCCATGTAGGTCAGCGCACGCTCCATGGCTTCGCGCCTGCCCGGATCGCGCTCGGCGGCCGGGTCGGGAATCCGCCCGCTGACGGGCAACACCATCTCGGGCGAGGTACCCCAGCTCACCTGGGGTTCGATTGTCGAGGCATCGATCTCGACAACGTGGTCGAACACCGCGTCCGGGTCGGAATGCAAACCGCGCCACGACGCCACCGCCGCATCCCAGTCCGCGCCGGCCGGGGCATAGGGACGGCCTTTCAGATAATCGATGGTCGTATCGTCCACCGCGATCATGCCGGCGCGGGCACCCGCCTCGATTGCCATGTTGCACACGGTCATCCGCCCTTCCATCGACAAGCCCCGGATTGCACTCCCGGCAAATTCAATGGTGTGGCCGCTGCCGCCCGCCGTGCCGATAGCGCCGATGATGTGGAGAACGATGTCCTTGGCGGTGATGCCTGCAGCCGGCGTACCCTCCACCCGGACCAGCATGTTGCGCGACTTCTTCATCAGCATGCACTGCGTCGCCATCACGTGCTCAACGTCCGACGTGCCGATGCCAAAGGCCAGCGCGCCAAACGCGCCATGCGTGCTGGTGTGCGAATCGCCACAGACGATGGTCGTGCCCGGCAGGGTTGCGCCCTGCTCCGGCCCGATCACGTGCACGATGCCCTGGCGCCGGTCTTCGAGGCTGAAGAAGGGAATCCCGTGGTCGGCACAGTTATCGACCAGCGTGGACACCTGAAGCGCCGAGATCTCGTCCGCGATGCCCTTCGAGCGCGCGGTGGTCGGCACGTTGTGGTCCGGCGTGGCAATTACGCTGCTCGTGCGCCACACCTTGCGCCCGGCCAGCTTCAAACCTTCGAAGGCCTGCGGGCTGGTCACCTCGTGCATGATGTGACGATCAATGTAGATCAGGCAGCTGCCGTCGTCGCCTTGCTTGACGACATGCGCATCCCACACTTTTTCGTAGAGGGTCTTTCCCATTCTCGTTGCTCCAGGTCATGCGTTCCATTGCGGTGACGCAATACTTGCAGAGATGGGAAAGCCTGAATAACGGTCAATTGCCATGCCAGCCATCTCATTCGGAGATGGCTAATACGATTCAACTGTTCCAGGTCGTTGAAGTCGAGAATGCCCGGGCCGTATCCGGGTGGTTTCGTTTGGGACGGTGATCGTGGCTGATAACCCAGGAGTGCGTTCGATTCAGCAGGCGACGGTCGCCATTGAGTGGTGAGTCTTTCTCGACCGGAAGCAGGTCGGTCTGAGCGGTCGTTATGGCCTGTGAGGTAGCTCGTCCGCTACCGGCCGAGGCTGTGTAAAAACGGTCGCTAGGATGTGATATGGGCATTACTAGCAGCGTGATCAGTGGCCATGAAGCGATTCATCGAAGGTGAGAGCCGCACACAGGGGGCGCTGCTGCCTGAGAGGCTAGATGACTTCGTCTCCGAGACCAATCCGGTTCGGGTCATCGATGTCTTCGTCGATGAACTCGATCTGCGCAAGTTGGGGTTCGCTGGCGTTGATCCAGCAGCTACTGGCAGACCGGCCTATCACCCGACGGCGCTGCTCAAGCTCTACATCTACGGGTACCTGAACCGGATTCAGTCCAGTCGGCGCCTGGAGCGCGAGGCGCAGCGCAACCTAGAGTTGATGTGGCTCGTCGAGCGTCTGACGCCCGACTTCAAGACCATTTCCAACTTCCGCAAGGACAATCCGAAGGGGATCCGCGGGGTCTGTCGCCAGTTCGTCGTACTGTGCAGAGAACTGGGGCTCTTCGCCGAAGCGGTGGTGGCAATCGACGGCAGCAAGTTCAAGGCGGTCAACAACCGCGACCGCAACTTCACCAGCGCCAAGCTCCAACGGCGCATGCAGGAGATCGAATCCAGCATCGAGCGTTACCTCGTCGAGATGGATACCGCCGACCGGCAAGAGCCGGCGGTGGCCCAAGCGAAGAAGGAGCGGCTGCAGGACAAGATCACGACACTGGAGGCGCGGATGAAGGAACTCGAGGCGATCGGTGTCCAGCTCGAGAACACGCCCGACAAGCAGATCTCCCTCACGGATCCAGACGCCCGATCCATGAAGACGCGGGGCACGGGCATCGTGGGTTACAACGTGCAGACGGCCGTCGAAACGAAGAACCATCTGATCGTTGCCCATGAGGTGACCAACGACGGTCTGGATCGGGACCAACTGAGCAAGATGGGCAAGCAGGTCCGCAAGGCCATGCGAGTGGACTATCTCACCGCGATTGCCGATCGGGGCTATTACAAGAGTGAGGAAATCCTCGCCTGCCACAAGGCCGGCATCGTGCCCCTGGTTCCGAAAAGCGCGACCTCCAACGCGAAAGCCGACGGCCGTTTCGACAAGTCGGACTTCGTGTATGACCGAGAGAACGACGAATACATTTGCCCGGCTGGCGAGCGCCTGATCTGGCGCTTCACCCGCGTTGAGGCAGGACTGACGATGCATCGCTACTGGAGCTCACACTGTCCGGGATGTTCTATCAAGGACCAGTGCACGCCAAGTGACTACCGGCGTGTCAGCCGCTGGGTGCATGAGGAAGAACTCGAGGTCATGCAGGCCCGGCTAGACCGGGCGCCCGACAGCATGCGTATTCGACGCCGAACGGTGGAGCATCCCTTCGGTACTCTCAAAGCATGGATGGGCGCGACGCATTTCCTGACCAAGGGCCTCGAACGCGTCAGAACGGAGATAAGTCTGCACGTCCTCGCGTAAAACCTGAAACGGGTGATGAAGTTGATAGGAAATGAGGCATTGATGGTGGCGATGAAGGCCTGAAAGGGCCTTTTCGAAGTTCAATTGAGCTGATTTGCCGCCTGCAAATTCGTTCGCTTCCGCCGCAGAGCGCCGGAACGACCGATTCTTGGCGCATCGGCGACCGTTTTTACACAGCCTCGGCCAGAAGCGGTCATTCGGGCGTTTCACATGAAAGCGGCCAGTCGCCTGCGAGCGCGGACGACACCGGCCCGGATACGCTCACAGCAAGACTCCGAGACCATGGGGGGCGCTTGTTTTCTGGTACCCGATAGACATAGCTGTGTTCGGGCCGTATGCTGGGGCGCTGAAGACAGAAACGTCCCGTTCCGGACCTCACGATTTGTTATGAGTCCAGATTGGTATCGCGCAAACCGTTCATCGCTAGTGGGTACGCTGATTTCGTCTGCTTCGCTGGGGCGATGTTATGCGGCATTTCTGTCTCCCTAGAACAAATCCCTCTCATGGCATCTGATCATGCTCGTATACGTCAATAATTTCCTGTTTGAACCGGCGCAGGGGCCGGAGCAGATCGTTCA